>NZ_CP145335.1:1948333-2322500 GCF_049568105.1 Salinisphaera sp. SPP-AMP-43 | reverse complement strand
TGGACGTACCTCTGGTGTTCCGGTTGTCACGCCCGTGGCATCGCCGGGTAGCTACGTACGGAAGGGATAAGCGCTGAAAGCATCTAAGCGCGAAGCCCACCTCAAGATGAGATCTCGCTTGCTCTTAAAGAGCTCTTAAGGGTCGTCCGAGACGAGGACGTTGATAGGCCAGATGTGTAAGTGCGGCGACGCATTCAGCTTACTGGTACTAATTGCCCGTGAGACTTGGTCATATAACGCTCAAGCGCTCTTGCGCAACCGCGTTGCAGTGTTCGATTGCACGAATTGTTTGCCAGTTTGCCTGGCGGCCATAGCGAGTGGGCACCACCCGACCCCATTCCGAACTCGGAAGTGAAACCGCTCAGCGCCGATGGTAGTGTGGGGCTTCCCCATGCGAGAGTAGGTCACCGCCAGGCTTATACTAAAAAGCCCCGACATCCGTCGGGGCTTTTTTTATGCCCGCAATTTATGGCAGCGCCTCTCCCGTGACTGCCGGCGCCGGCGGCGTGCCGGCCAGTACGCGGTAGCTGACCCCAGCCGCCAACGCACCCAATGCCGGCGCCAACCAAAACAGCCAGAGCTGACTCAGCGCCAGCCCGCCCATCAGCAACGCCGGGCCGGTGCTGCGGGCTGGGTTTGGCTATCAATATGACACGCTAGACAGTGTTGTTCGGCAATGACAGGCAGTGATTACTGCACCGCTCGGGGTATTTTCGCTCGACTCGCTACGCCTGCAGGTCGACAGAGTGTTCCCCATCGTCGCCTATAAGCGATGGCCTATGACCATATCGACGCTATGTCGGCTCTTGCCGACGATAGAACAAGACCCTCATAAGGCGGGAGGACAGGGCCGCGCACATCCGACGGGTCAGTAAAGGCCATGCTGCTAGCCGTATCGCGGCGAACCAGGTTCTTGGGTACTCAACAAGGCCGGACGACCGTCGCCTAGGATAGGCTTACACGGCGCCGATTGCGTCGGTGGTGACGAAAAGGATATGCCGCATCAGGCAGGCAGATTGGGCGGGGTCGCGACGAATAGGCCATGCTCGTCGCTTTAAAAAGCCCGGCCGTAGAGGCCGGGCTGTCGTACTGCATTTTTTACTGCTTGCCGCTCGGGTAGGGATGGTTGATCGCGTCGCGATCGGGGCGATGAAAGATCAGCGTGAGTACTACCGAGGAGGCAGCTAATGCCGCCAACAAGAAGAAGGCATAGGCAAACCCGCCCTGGTTGCCGACCACCCAGCCAGTGATGGCGGGGGCAAGAAAGCCGGCAATGGCAAATCCGAAGTCCATGATGCCCAGCGCAGTGGCCGAGCGGTCCGGGGCGATATCGACGTTGGTTGCGTAATACGAAGCGTTCGCCCCCATCGAAGCCGCCAGGGCGATCGTGATAAGCACTAGCGACACCGTCAGACTGGAAGAAAAGGCAACCGGGACCACGGCCACGGCCGCAATGGCCTGGGTGCCGGCGATCAGATAACTCCGGGCCGGACGAAGCCGGTGGGTGCGCTTGAGGATCGTGTCCGAGAGGTGGCCCAGTACGAACAGAACCACCGACGCCGCGGCCCAGGGCACGACCGAAAACCAGCCCACGGCGGACACGCTCAGATCGAAGACCTTCTCCAGATAGCCCGGAAGCCAGGTCATGAAGAAGAACAGGAAATACCCGAATACGAAAAAGGCCCAGTAGTTGGCCAGCAGGGTCCGGTTGGTGAGCATGCGCCGCCAAGTGGTTTGGGTTGCCCCATCGGATTCGGCGGGCGTGACGCTCTCATCGGTTGTTGAGCCACCGCTATTGTCCTGTGCGTCGCCGTGCGAGCGAATCACGTCGAGCTCGGAGTCGTTGACGAACGACGACTGCTCTGGGCGATCACGAAATAAAAACCACCAGAGCGGCAACCAAATGAAGCTGATGACGGCCAGCGCGTAGAACATGCCGCGCCAGCCCAGCCAGGCAATTAGGCTGGATACGATCGGGGCACCAATGGCCAGCGATACGGGCACTGCCGTGAGCGAGTATCCCAGCGCCCGGGCGCGCTCGCGCGGTGAAAGCCAGCTGCTGATCGCCCCGGTCATGCCCGGGAACATTGGCCCTTCGGCTAGACCCAGGGCTGCTCGGGCCACCAATAGCAGGGCGAATCCCTGAACGAAGCCGGTGCCGCCAATCGACACGACCCAGAGGGCGACCGAGGCTGCGAGTACGATACGTGCACCGAACCGGTCGACCAGGATGCCACCGAGAAAGGTGGTCAGGGCATAGCCGATACCGAAGGCCCCCAACACCAGGCCGCGCTGGGTGTCGTCGATACCCAGGTCTTTGGCGATGGGACCAATCGCATAAGAAATTGCCGATCGGTCGACGTAGTTGATAATGATGATGGCGAACAGTAAAGCAACGACTACCCAGCGGTAGTGGCCGGGCTGTCCGGCCGTGTTGGGACGGGCTCCGGAACTCATGAGAACTCCTTGGTTGGCAACCTGGATCGGCGATACCTCTTGCGGCGATGGGGTTTAAAGCACGAAGAGCGGGTCTTATACCTGGGCACGATCCGGTCGCGGGTGTGTGGTCTTGGCGTCGCCGACTTTATCTCAGCCAAGGCGCTCACCGGTAAGGGTTATTGCGGGGCCTGGCCGCCGAGCATGCAGCCGGGGGCAGCGACCGGCGCGATACGCCCGGGATCGGTTGATGCTCGCTAGGAGTGTCGTTTGGGCGTCCGTCCATCAAGCTTGGCTGGGTGCAAGCGTTCGCGTCGTGCCGCCCCCAATCCGCAAGACCGGGCGGCCCGGGATCGTTCGCATAGGTCCCGAGAGGACCTGCTCTGTAGGGCCGATATTCAGCGCTATTGCAGGCGGGTCCAGAACGAACGGTGGCTGCGGTGCATGAACGGGCTTGTGGCACGACAAGCCCGTGCGGGTACGCGCTCACACCCAACCTCAACGGCGCTAGCCCCGATGTGTGGTCTTCGCGGCTGGGTGTTCGGCGGCCAGCAGCATATAGAAAGCCGGCACGACAAACAGCGTAAACAGGGTGCCGATCGCGAGGCCGGTTGAGATCACCAGGCCCATATTGAATCGGCCAGCTGCACCGGCACCGCTTGCGATGACCAGCGGAATCACGCCGAGTACCATCGCGGCCGTAGTCATCAAGATCGGACGTAGACGTACCGCTGCGGCGCGTTCAATAGCTTCGCGTTTGGATCGGCCGGCCCGTTGCAAGCTATTGGCAAACTGTACGATGAGAATACCGTGCTTGCTAATCAGGCCCATCAGCGTCACCAAACCGACTTCGGTGTAGATGTTCAGGCTGGTCAACAGGTTGACGAAGATCAGCGCGCCGAATAACGCCATCGGCACGGACACCAGGATCACGACCGGATCCCGCAGGCTATTGAACTGTGCCGCGAGTACCAGAAACACGATAATCACCGCGAATAACAAGGTGTTGGTGAATCCGCCGGACTCTTGCTCGAACTGGCGAGATGCCCCGGCATAGTCGACACCGTAATCGCCGCCCGGGGCGGCGGCTGTGACGGCGTCGCGCAGAAAAGCCAGGGCTTCGCCCTGTGACATGCCGGATACCCCGGAGATGGTGGCCGAATTGAGTTGTTGGAAATGGTTGAGGGACTGCGGCACCACTTCTTTCTTGAGCCGGGCTACGGTCGATGCTGGGATCATCGTGCCGTCCGAAGCCCGAATATAATAATCGAGCACCTGATGCGGGTTGAGGCGATCCACCTGGAGCACTTGCGGGATCACTCGGTAAGAGCGCCCGGAGATCGAAAAATAGTTCACGTAGTTGCCGCCCAGTGCCGCCGCCAATGAGGCACCGACATCGCGCTGGGTCAGGCCGAGCGCGCTGATCAGATCACGATTGAACAGAATTCGGATCTGCGGCTTGTCCAGTTTGAGGTCGGAGTCAACGTAATAGAAGCGGCCGCTGGCCTGGGCCTTTGATAGTACGGCCTGGGCGACCTCATACAGATTTTCGAAGGGTTCGGTGGTAGTGATTACGAGCTGGATCGGCAGTCCCGAAGTGCCGGGCAGGGGAGGGAACTGGAACGCCGCGATGCGAACCCCGGCGATCTCGTTCCAACGCGCCTGTAACACGGTCTGTAATGTATGAGCATTGCGGTTGCGTTGCTCCCACGGTTTGAACAAAACCCCACCAATGCCTTGGTTGACGGTGGGCGTGCCGGTAATCTGGAACATCTGCTCGTATTCCGGCAGGGTTTTGGCCTTGTCGAACATTTGCCGGGCATAGACATTCATCTGGTCGGCAGTGGCATCGGGGGCGCCGGTGATCTGGCCGATCACGACCCCTTGATCTTCCTCGGGCGCCAGCTCGGAACTGGCTGTCATGCCGAGGGCCACCGTGGCGACCAACAGCAGTCCGCCCATGACCACCGGTACGGCCCAGGTGTGCAGCGTTGCATGCAGCGTCCGCTCATAGGCCGAGCGCAGACGCTCGAAACCGCGGTCGATGAGAACGATCAGCCGGCCGCTGTCTTGTCCGCTGCGAAAGAACCGCGAACACATCATCGGTGACAGCGTCAGGGCCACGACGGCCGAGACGGTCACGGCCCCGGCCAAGGTAAAAGCGAATTCGGTGAATAAGGCCCCGGTCAGCCCCTGTTGCAGGCCGATCGGTACATATACCGCGATCAGCACGACCGTCATCGCCAGGATCGGTCCGCCCAGCTCACGGGCCGCGAGTAGAGCTGCTTCGAGCGGCGGCCGGCCTTCTTCGCGCATATGCCGGTCGACGTTTTCGACCACAATGATGGCATCGTCGACCACTAGCCCGATGGCCAGCACCAGCGCCAGCAGTGTCAGCAGATTGATCGAATAGCCGAGCGCCAACATCATGAAAAAAGTGCCGATCAACGACAGCGGGATCGCAACCACGGGGATCACCACCGCGCGCAGGCTGCCGAGAAAGACAAAGATCACCAGGGTCACGATCAACAAGGCTTCGCCGAGAGTCGTGATCACTTCGTGGATCGAGGCGTTCACGAAGGTCGTGGCATCATAGACGATCGCCCCGGTGATGCCGGTCGGCAGTTGCTGCTGAATGTTCGGAAACGCGCTGCGCACCCGAGTGGCGACATCCAGAATATTGGCGTCCGGCGCGACTTTGATGCCGATGAACACCGAGCGTTGGCCGCTGAAGGCGACGTTCACGTCGTAGTCTTCCGAGCCGAGCGTGACCCGGGCGATATCCTGCAGGCGTACGATCGCACCGCCGGCCTGCTTGACCGCCAACTGCTTGAATTGTTCGACCGTATGCAGGTCGCTGTCGGTTGTTAGATCGACTGTTACCGCCTGGCCCTTCGTGGTCCCGACCGCAGCCAGATAATTGTTCGCCGCCAGCGCAGTCCGTACGTCGCTGGGGGTGACGCCGTGGGCGGCCATACGCGCCGGATCCAACCAGGCGCGCAAGGCGAACTGACGGGCGCCCAGAATTTCGGCGGTTTGTACGCCCTCGACCGAATCCAGCTTGGGTTTGACCACCCGAGACAGATAATCCGTGATGTTGTTGGTCGGCAGCGTATCGCTGTAAAACCCCATATACATGGCGTCGACGGTCTCGCCGACCTGAATGGTCAAAGAGGGGATCTGGGTTTCTGGGGGCAGGCGGTTGCGTACCGAGTTGATTTGGGTATTGATCTCGTTCAGCGCCCGATTGGCGTCGTAGTTCAGCCGCAGTGTCGCGGTAATCGTGGACACCCCGGGCACGCTGCTCGACGACAGGTAATCGATACCCTGGGCCTGGGCGATGGCCTGTTCGAGCGGCTGGGTCACGAATCCGGCCACAGTCTGGGCATCGGCCCCGTAATACAGCGTGGTGATCGTTACCGTAGCGTTTTGGGTTTCCGGATACTGGCGCACGGTCAGCGTATTTAGGGCGCGCAGGCCCAGCACCAAAATCAGCAGGCTTACCACGATCGCCAGCACCGGCCGGTCGACGAACAGATCGGTGAACTTCATGGCAGATCCCGGCCGAGGACGAAGGGGCGCTGCGGCCCCTGGCCGCTCGGTGCCAAGTGCGTTCCGGTCGCCCGCGGCGGCGGGGCCGAAAACGCCGGGCTGCGGGCCATGATCAGCGCTCCTGCGGGCGCGGATGGGCCGCGTCGGCCGGCTGTACGCTGTTGTCGATCGTGATTTCGGCTCCGTTTTTGAGTTTGAGTTGCCCGCTGGTCACCACTTCGGCGCCGCGGTTGAGCCCGTGGGTCACTGCGATCTGATCGCCCCGGGTATCGCCGGTTGTGACCAGCGTTTGTTGTACTGTTGGCAAAGCAGGCTCGCCCTGTTCGTTATGCCGGTCTGTGCGCTGGACCACGAATACGGTATCCCCATAAGGGTTGTAGACGATCGCGGCCTGGGGCAGCGTCAGGTAGCGTTGCTGGGCGCCGACTTCGACCTGCACTTCGGCGAACATGCCGGGAAATAGCTTCTCGTTCGGATTCGGAATGCGAGCCTCGACGCGAATATTGCGCGTATCGGTATTTACCCGCGGCTCGATCGCGGTGATCTGGCCTGCGAACGATTGCCCCGTGAACGCGTCGATGGCCAGTCGTACCCGCTGGCCGATCGCAAGCCGGCCCAGTTCGCGCTGCGGCATATCGAAATCGATATACAGGGCGTCGAGCTGCTGGAGCGTGACCACAGGGGTACCGGCGGGTAGGTAATCCCCGGGGTTGATGGTAATGATTCCGGCCCGCCCGGCGAACGGGGCGCGCAGGTGTTTTTTGGCGATCAATGCCTGCTGCTCGGCGACCGCGGCCTGGCGTGAGGTCATATTCGATTCGGCGCTTTCGTAATCGGCAGTGCTGATCGCGTTCGCGGCGACCTGGCGACGGGCGCGGCGAAAATTCAGTGTCGCCAGATGCGCTGCGGCTTCGAGCTGATGCAGCTGTGCCACATCGTCGGCATCGTGCAGGCGTACCAGCAGCTGGCCTGCCGCGACCCGCTGCCCGGATTGCAGCGCTACGTTCTGTACCAAACCGGGCACATCAAATGCTAGATCTGCGCCGCGTACCGCACGCAGAGTGCCGACCGCGCTCAGGCGGGGTTGCCAGTTCTGATAGCGCACGGTCGTCGTGCTCACCGTGGCCGGGCTCGGCTTCGGCAGGCTGGCGATCGTGCGCATGACGAGCCAGACCTTGATGCCGGCAATCAACGCGATGAGTAATACGACCCCGCCGATCATCACGAGCATTCGCTTGGCGATACTAGGGCGGGCTTGGGAATCGGGAGTCATTGCCGGATGGCCCGGGATCGATTCGGCTTAATGCGCCGCCGGGCGACGGTGATCAGCCGGGCTCGGATCGCAAGAAGCATGGGGGATAACCGCAGCAACAGACCCAACAGAAGGCGTGGCCCCCGGCGCCTCGACCGCGCCCGGGGAACGGCCAGCCGGGGCTGAGCGCGCGCTACCGACGAGCCACGGATGGATCAAGCCGAGCCAGCAACAACCTGCGATGCGCAGACAAGACATCACAACGAACTCCTGCCGTGCCTATGGTGCAGCGGCACGGGAAGATAGCGCGATACGATCAAAAAAAGCCGGGGCAGCTCTTATTATCAAAATAAAGCACAACGACATGCGGTGGGCAATAAACCCGCGCTATACACTATGTCGTCCGCAATGGAATCAGCCAGCGCTGGATCGCATAGCCGATCGTTCGTGTGCGCCAGCGCCGACGACTGCCTCGTTCCGGATCAATCGGCGCCGACGTCAGCCCTCGAATGAGGTAACGATTTGTTTCCTAAGCCGAGGTTGGGGCACACCAAGACCGCCATGACGACGCCAAGCCTGTACAGGTGGTGCGCGCACGACGTGGGCGTTCGCCCCTCGAGTGCTGCACAGCGTGGCTGGCTGCGTATTCGTACGCCACGCTCCAAACTCGTAACGCCCAGGGTACCCGATGTTGATTCGGTAGGGCGGCCGAACCCGAACGGGCGAGCGCCGTACTGCGACGATCCAGCGTCATCGGTCGCGACGTTTGGCTGCCTCGCGTTGCGTGTCAACAAAGGCTTATACAGACTCGCGCCGACCATCCGCAGGCGCTGGTACGAACGGTCGGCGTTAAATTGGCACAATCCAGTCGCGATCGGTACCGTGAAGGCGTGAACGAGATTCCCGAGAAATTACGGCTGGGCAACCGCGACCGCCTGCCGGCCGAAATCGCTTTTCTGCGTGAGCGCTATCCATCGTCCGGCTGGACGGTCCATTCGAACTATGGCGAGCTTTCGGCCTTCTGGCTGAGCGTCCATGAGCGCTTGAAAGCGCAAGGCCATGCTTTGCAGCAGGCAATTCGTGAGTTTCGCGAAGGCGCCGAACAAGCGGCTGTTTTTCGTCAACGGTTCATGCCGCGCCTGGGCGAATATCTGCAACATGTCGAAGGCCACCACCAGATCGAGGATAGGCATTATTTTCCACGCTTTCGCCGTCTCGACAGACGCATGGTGGCGGGTTTCGAGTTACTCGAAAACGATCACGACATCATCCACGAGCGGCTAGTGGCCAGCGCCGACAGCGCGCGTGCGCTCATGGACGCCCTGGCACGCGACCGAGACAGTGCGCGCCGGGCAGCGGATGCTTTTGCGGCCCGCGCCGATCGCCTATTGATCCTGCTCGATCAACATCTGGACGACGAGGAAGATCTGGTGATCCCGGCGATGCTCGAACATGGTGAGCGGCCCTTGCGTTGAACAGGGTTTGCCGCTAGCGATTTGTCCCGGTTTTCGGCATGTTACAGGCGTATGAATAACCCACAGAATCTGTGGACAAGGCCGTGAACAACCGCGCCCATCGCCAGTAACCACGGGCTGCATGCGGCGCTGGTTAAATATTCACCAGTTTTGGGGCAGCCGCGATCAGCAGCCGTTCCGGGCCGGTACTGATGCGCGCAACCCAGCGTAGCAATACGTCGGATCGCGCTTTTTTTTACGCACAATAGACGGTTCGTGATTGGCTTTGAACGGCTCGACTCGGGCCCCGAACTCACTTGGCAATGGTATGCGCAGTCTCTGGAATATGACGCTCGGCGCGTTTCGCGACGATATCGAATCCCGCTCTATGCCGGGCTGCGGTGCTGCTGCGGCGAGTTCGGCAGCCAATGGCCTGGCTTTGGTCTTGAAAGGATTACGGCTGTCAGCAGATGACGAGACAGCGGCTTCTCGCGATCGCCTGATTGAGCAGGCCGATGTCTGTGTTGATGCCTTGGCCGGCTATGCCGATGAAGACGTGGCGGCCTTTCAAGACTATCTCGCGGCACGCAAGGCTGCGAGCGATCCGGATCGCGATTCGGCGGTTGCCGAAGCCGGGCAGCGCATTACACAAGTCCCGGTGGATACCGCCCGTGCTTGCTTGGAGGGACTGGCGTTGAGCCGGCAGGCTATGGCGTATACAAAGCCCGCCTTGCAAAGCGACACCCGGGCCGGTGCCCAACTGCTGCATGCCGGGCTGAGCATGGTGCTGTTGAATGTGGATGCGAATACGGCCCAGCTCGATGACCCGCAGGCCAGCGATGCACTGCGACAAGAACGTCAGCGTTTGCAGGCAGACGCCGACCGCTACCTGGCGGCTCTCACGGCCTGAGCCAAGCGCTGGGTGCTCGGCTTTCCGGGCAGGCCCGCCACCGATGTATTGCCCCGTGTAGCGGATCGGTTGGGCCGATATACGGGGCGTAGCCCGCGGTGTTGCGGGCCGGGCACGCCCGGCCGCGGCACCGCTTACGAGCTTGCGAATTCGGCGTCATAGCCCTGATCTAGGGTGCGAGACAGATAGGGGCGTAGCAGCACGTAGAACGCCAGCCCAGCCGCAGTCAGTGCCAAACCGGCCCAGATCGCGGATGGGAAGCCGAAACCGGCGTGTACGGTCAGCCCACCGGCCGCGGCGCCGATCGCGTTGGCGATGTTGAATGCCGCCATATTGAGTGCGCCCATCAGGGTCGGGGCTTCCGGCGCGATCTTCATCATCTGCAGCGGAATGGTCGGCACCGCCACCATCAGGGTGAAGCCCATAGCAGGGAGCATGATCAACAGCATGGTCGGGACCGTAGCGGTCAGCGCCATGATTGCGAGCATAGCCAGCGTTGCCGTAAAGCCGATGAACAGGCCGCGAAAGCGATAGCGGTCGGCCAGGTTGCCGCCGACGATATTGCCCACGGCCATGCCGGTACCAATCAAGGCCAGTGCGATCGGGGTCATGAAAGCCGGAAGGCCGGCGGTTTCGGTGACCAAGGGGCCTACAAAGGTATACACCGCGAACAGACTGGCCACCACGATCGACGTGAACACCAGCATGCCCCAGATCGTGCCGCGGCGTAGTGCAGACAATTCCTGGCTGACCGAGCCGCCCTTGAAATCGCTGCGATGTGGCAGCCAGAACACAGTTGCTGCTGTGGCCAGTACTGCCAAGCCCGCCATGATGGCATAGGCCCCGCGCCAGCCCAGGGTTTGACCGATGAACGTGCCGACCGGGGCGCCGACGATGGTGGCCACTGTAATGCCGCCCATGACCAGGGCCACTGCCTTGCCGCCGCGATCGGCGCCGACGATCGCGGTCGCAACCACCGAAGCGGCGCCAAAATAGGCGCCCTGGGGCAGTCCGCTTAGAAAGCGTGCGATGACCAATAAGCCAAGACCGTTGGCCACAGACGTCAGCAGGTTGGCGGCGATCGCCAGAACCAGCAGGGCGATCAGCATCGTACGCTTGTTCATCCGCGCTGCGGCGATGGTGATCACGGGCGCTCCGGCCATCACGCCGAGGGCATAGGCCGTGATGGCATTGGATGCCTCGGCGGGGCTCAGGCCGAGCCCGTCGGCGAACAACGGCAGCAGGCCCATGCTGGCGAACTCGGAGGTCGAGATCACGAAACTGCCGAACGCCAGGGCGAACAGCGCCAGTAGAGTCTGTGAGTCAGTGGACGATGTCGACCGGAATGGCATAGCGATCCTTTTGACGGCGTGGTCGATCCGGGCGTTGGCACCCGGGTGTGAAATTGCGTGTGGCGTTCGGTGCCTGCCGGTGCGGACATTCGGGCTATCCGCCGCGGGTTCGAGCAACGCTGGCGGCCCGCGACACTACGGCCCCGACAGGATACCGTGGCCGCCCCGGCTTTCCGGGGCGGCCGGATGCTCCGTATTAACGGGGCATGGTGTCGTGAGCGCAACGGTCGATCAGGCCAGGGCGTCGCTGAAAAAGCGTTCGAGCTTATCGAATGGGATCAAACTGAGGCGGTCGTAGAGATCGACGTGGCCGGCGCCTGGCACCCAGTACAGCTCCTTGGGTTCGGCGGCGCGCGCGTAGGCATCTTCGCTGAACTCGCGGGAATGGGCCTGATCGCCGGAAACGAACAACAGCGGGCGCGGCGCGATGGTGTCGAGATCATTGAACGGATAGAAGTTCAGAAACTTCACGTTGCTGGTCAGCGTCGGATGGGTAGTCCGCGCCGACGATTGACCCTTGGGCGTGAATTCGCCGCGCGGGGTACGATAGAAATCGTAGAACTCGCGGGCGACCGGGTCCGAGTTCGCATCGATTGTATGCGGGGCGCCGCCGGTGTATTCGGTTTCGCCGCCAGCGAATTCGACGTTGCGCTGGGCCGAGGCCGTGTCGATCATGGCCTTGCGATCGTCGAGCGAGACGCTGTTGCCGATGCCGTGACGGCTCGCCTGACCCATGTCGTACATGCTGACCGTGGCGATGGCCTTCAGCCGCGAATCGATCTTGGCTGCGCTGAGGATAAAACCACCGCTGCCACAGATACCGATACCGCCGATGGCATCGGCGTTCACGAAGGCTTGGCTGGCAAGAAAATCGACGCCGGCGCTGAAGCCCTCGGCATACAGATCCGGCGAAACGCGATTGCGCGGGCCTTCGCTGTCGCCCCAGCAGGGCAGATCGATCGCCAGGGTCACGAATCCGCGCTCGGCGAGCTGGGTCGCATACAGATTGGCGCTTTGTTCCTTGACCGCGCCCATCGGGTGACCGACCACGATCGCCGGATGCACGGCGTTGCGGTCGAGGTCGGCCGGCACGAACAGATTACCGGCCATGGTCATCTGGAACAGGTTGCTGAATTCGACCGTCCGAGCGCTGACGCGCTCGCTTTCATAGAAGTTGTTGGCGTCTTCGGGCATGGCGATCTCCAGGGGAAAGGGAAGGGCCTGATACGGTCTATTTTGATCGCTGCGCCCGCGTAAGGGTTGTATATTCCCGTCGCGTTCTTGCCCAATCCGATTTTTTCCTATCGTTTCGTTAAAAAATACGCGCCGACCGATTAAAGTGGTTGCGAGCCGCTAGGAGGCGCTATGGTCACCGAACAAGACGCGTTGTTGCCCGAATCGGGATCGCAAAACAGCCGGTATGCCGAGTTGATCGAACCTATCGCCCGCTGGTCGCGAGGCTTTAGCGACTACGAGACCGCGATCCCGGGGCTCGGATTATTCCGACGCGAGGGGCCGGCACCGCCTGCTTTTTGCATGATCGAACCCAGCATCGTCGTGGTGGTTCAAGGTGCCAAGAGGATGTGGATCGACGAGGCCGCCTATCGCTATGATGTATCGCGTTTTCTGATCACCTCGCTGGATCTGCCGGGGCGTTCGGAGGTGATCGAGGCGTCGGTCGAACAGCCCTGTCTTGGCTTGGTTCTGCGGCTCGATCGATTTCTGCTCGCTGAATTGATCGCCCAGGGCGTTGCGCCGCTATCGCGCGAGCGGGGTTCAGTGCCCAGCGTTGGACTCGGCGCGGCCACGCCGGCATTGCTGGCGCCATTGGCACGGCTGGTCGCACTTCTAGACGAGCAGGCCGCGATTCCGATCTTGGCGCCATTGATTCTGCGCGAGATCCACTATCGGCTGTTGCAGAGCGATCAGGCGAATCGGCTGCGCCAGATCGCCGCAGTTGATGGCCATGGCTACCGAATTGCCCGGGCGATCGACTGGCTCAAGACTCATTACGCGTCGCCGATGCGGATCGAGGAGCTTGCCTCGCAAGCCCAGATGAGCACGCCGACTTTCCACCAATATTTCCGTCAGCTCACGACGATGAGTCCATTGCAGTACCAGAAGCGGCTTCGGCTCGACGAGTCCCGGCGATTGATGTTGAACGAACATCTGGATGCTGCCAGTGCGGCCTTCCGGGTCGGCTATGAAAGCCCGTCCCAGTTCAGCCGCGAATACAGTCGGCTGTTCGGCGCGCCGCCCAAGCGCGATATCACGAATCTACGCCGCACATCGGCGCGCCCGAGTTGAGTTTGCCCGATTCGATGAGTATGCCTCGAACGACCATGCCTGCCCGCGAGCCTGACGACAGCCAAGAAGCGTTTTATGCAACAGAATTTTTATAACCGGTAGGACCGATGGCCTGGGGGCTGGCCGCGGCGCATCGTCTAGACGAGCAGGGCTATTCGGTCGTACTGCATGCGCGTTCCTGGGCAAGGGCCGACAGTATTCACGCGCCGACCGCCCAGACCGCCGGCTGTATCGCCGGTGGCTTGTCATGCGCTGCGGATATTCGGTCGGTGGCCGAGCAAAGCCATGCTTTTGGCCGCTTCGATGCAATCATTAATAACGCTGGTGTCATGTCGCTGCCCGGCCGGGCGCCCACGCCGGACGATCATGTCGCGGTGATGGCAGGCGATGTGCTGGCGCCTAGATCTTGAGCTGTCGCATGCTCTCGCCTGCACGCTCGGTCTATCTGGCGAGTAGCCTGCAGTAAGCGGCGGCGATACGCTCGCCGATATTGAATGGCGACAGCGGTGTTGGAACACGTGCCAGGCCTGCTCGGAACGCTGGTTGTATGTTACGACGCTGGCATTGGCTATAGCCCGACGCCGCTGGGAGGTGATCAGCCACGCAGCCGATCCGGGCGGGATTACGACCCAAAAACGAGGGAGGGGCGAATGTGCGAGGCAATCTAGTCTTCGGGCAGCGGACCCAGGTGTGGCTAGCAACCAATGACGATGCCGAAGCAGCCCGAAGGGGCGGCTACTGGCGGGATTGTCGTTGGCACGAGCCGCCTGCGCCGGCGGCCGATACCGATTTTTAGAATCGTCTGCTCGACCGACTTGCCGGTCTGAGCGGGCACGGGCCCGGATCTACGGGTCGGGCATCAGGCCATGGCAGCGATGCCGATAAGCGCCGCAATCTTGCGCTCGGGCCACCGGCCCGGTTGAACGCCCCTACGGCGTGATGGCCACCTTGAGCACGCCATCACGCTGGTGTGAAAACAGCTCGTAGGCGGCTTCGATATCGTCGAGACTGTAGCGATGGGTCACGAGTGCGCCCAGGTCGATGCGGCCCGAGGCGACCACGTTGAGCAGGCGGCGCATGCGTTCCTTGCCGCCAGGGCAAAGTGTGGTCACGATCCGGTTGTCGCCTAGGCCGGCGCTGAAAGCGCCGAGCGGAATGGTCAGATCCTGCGAATAGACTCCGAGGCTGGATAGTGTCCCGCCGGGCCGCAGCACCGCCAGCGCCGAGGCAAAGGTTTGCTGGGTGCCCAGTGCCTCGATCGATACATCCACGCCACGACCGTCGGTCAAAGTCTGGATCGCTTCGACCGGATTGTCCTGTTTGAAGTCGATTGCCACATCCGCGCCCAGCCGTCGGGCGACCTCCAGCCGCTCGGGCACCGTGTCCACGACGATGATTCGGGTCGCGCCCTGGAGTTTGGCGCCGGCAGTCGCGCAGAGCCCGATCGGGCCCTGGGCGAAAATCGCCACGCTGTCGCCGATCCGTATGCGGCCGCTTTCAGCGCCGGCGAAGCCGGTCGACATGATATCGGGGCACATGAGGACCTGTTCATCGGACAGCGCATCCGGGATCGGCGCCAGATTGGCCATGGCATCGGGCACCCGAACATATTCCGCCTGACAGCCGTCGATGGTATTGCCGAAGCGCCAGCCCCCCAGTGGTTTCCAGCCTTGCGCGGTGCCGCATCCGCATTGGGAATGAAAGCCATCCAACGATGCGTAGCTGGTCCCGTCGGGGGTAATCGCGCCGGCGATCACCCGCTGGCCCTCGGCATAGCCATGAACCTGGGCGCCGAGTTTTTCGATCACGCCCACCGGCTCGTGGCCGATAGTCAGCCCGGGGGCGACCGGATATTCGCCCTTGAGTATATGGACGTCGGTGCCACAGATCGTGGTCGTGGTAACCCGGAGCAACGCATCAAGCGGTCCGATCTCGGGAATCGGCTTGTCCTCGAGCACGATACGACCGGGTTCGACGAACACCGCGGCTTTCATGGTCGGACTCACGGGCCACCTCCTGAGGGTTGTGATTGGCGTCGGATTGGAACCGGCACCCCAGAGTGGGCGTGATCGGTACGACCAGGCTTTGACCTGGATCATCCCCCCGACGCATTTCCAACGCCTAAGCCGATTTCGAAGGATTGGGGCGGCCCGTCGAGCCCCGGGTGTCGAGGCGCGATGGCGATCGGATACGGTGGAGCTGCCAACAATCGCTGCCCGGCGCAAGCTATCGAATGTGGTATAGCGGCTGCGCCACGACTTGCGACACACTGAAGATCCATTGTTACCGGACGGCCCGGTTCGGATCGCCAGGCGGCATATACGGCTCACCACGAGACGAATTGGATGGGATGTATGTAAATTCGTCAGGAGTCGATCGCGCATCCCGTGTCATGATGTGTGAGACGACAGGTGGGGACCGTCGCTGACCAGATAATCATCAGACGTATGCGTTGGACCCAACGGTTGTTCGAAAAACTCAGGCAATGGTCGCAGCGATACGAAGAGCGCGATGCTCGACGGATCGCCTACGAGACATCGGCGCTGGCCCCGGCTGGCGAAGCCGAACGCCGCTATCGCTTTTGGATGGGGATGCTCTATGCCGCACTCGGCGGCTATGCGCTCGGCTCGGCAGCGATCTTCAGCTATATCGCGCTGACCTGGTCGCAGTCCAACCGGGTGGCAATGGTGGGCGTTATCAGCGCGGCGTTGTTGACTGCGATCACGGTTTTCATCAGACGTCGTCGTCTGGTTCGATCACCTCATCGCGGGCGGTTGTTCGCGGCCTGCGATGCAGCAACGTTTGCCTTGATCGTGGTGCTCTGCGTTCTCGACAGCGGCATCAACAGCCCGATGACCTATCTCTATATTCTGCCCATGCTGTATCTGGGGATCGGTTTTTCGCTGGAAGCCGTGTTGGCGAGCGGTTTTATCGGGCTGCTCGGCTGCGTGCTGTTGATCATGCTGAACACCGGCCCGGTGTATGGCCCGACCAATATGCTGCAGCTGATGACCCTGAGCGTGGGCTGGGTGCTGGCGATTCTCGGCGCCCTGAACCGCGAGCGGCAGGACAATCTGCTCATGGAGCTGCGGCTGCGGTTGGAGAAGCTGGCAACGACCGACGAACTGACCGGCTGTTTGAACCAGCGTGCGTTCATGGCGGCCGTGGAGCAGGAATACTCGCGTGCGCGTCGTTACAGCCACGATATGGCGTTGTTGCTGATCGATATCGATTATTTCAAACAGATCAACGATCAGCACGGGCACCTGATGGGCGACGCAGTGCTGCGGTATGTCGGCGAGATGATGCACGAGACTGCGCGCCATGCCGATATCGTCGGCCGCCAAGGCGGCGATGAAATGGCGCTGCTGGCCCCGGAGACCGGCGTCCACGATGCCAGGGTGCTTGCCGAACGCCTGGTGCAGCAGATCCGTGCCCATACCTTCCCGGTGGATCTGACTTTGAGCATCGGCGTCTGTGCCATGAACGGCCGGACCGACGACGTACAAAGCCTGTTCCAACGAGCCGATCAAGCACTGTATGACGCCAAGCGCCGAGGCCGCGACCAGGTCGCGATCTGCCGCGAAGCGAGGTCGGCCGGCGCCGAGCACTCGAAGCAGGATCCGTTGGCCGATCCAGCCGCAGGCTCGGCTTATTCGCACGGCGCCGATCCGGCCTAAACGCGCTGTTCCTCGAGGGCCGGGGCTATTGCCAGTAATTGACGATTTGTCGGATGCTTGGGGCTGTAGGCCCGAGGCTTAGCCAGTGACCGGGCCGGGCTCGCGCGCAACGCGAGCCAACCGGAGAGCGGCGCCATGAAAAATGTGTTCGTCGTCGGCCTCGATGCGTTCAATCGCGATTTGCTCGAAGCGTTGCCGGAGGCACGAGAGGTACGCTTTCACGCCTTGCTGGATTTCGACGAAGTCCGCGGGCGCAACGACTATCCAGTCGAAGTCTTGCTGGCGCGCTGCCAAGAGCGGCTGTCGTGTTTCGAGGGCAGCGTCGACGGTTTTCTCGGCTTTCTGGATTTTCCGGTCACGCTGATCCTGCCATTGCTGTGTCGGCGCTATGGCCTGCCGGGGCCGTCGTTCGACGCCGTGATGCGCTGCGAGCACAAGCTCTGGAGTCGCTTGCTGCAGAAACAAGTCGTGCCCGAGAACGTACCGTATTTCGCGGGGTTCGATCCCTATCGCCGCCGGCCATTGGAAGGCCTGGAGCTGCAACCCCCGTTCTGGATCAAGCCGGTGAAGTCGTTCCGGTCCTATTTGGCGTT
Source organism: Salinisphaera sp. SPP-AMP-43 (assembly GCF_049568105.1). GTDB lineage: Bacteria > Pseudomonadota > Gammaproteobacteria > Nevskiales > Salinisphaeraceae > Salinisphaera. The sequence goes on along the minus strand of NZ_CP145335.1, from coordinate 2,304,964 downwards.
TCGAATCGACGGCCGGGCCAGCCTGGCGGCGGCGTTATACGACATGCGGCGCAACGTGAAACGGCTGGCCGAGCCGTTCGAGCGCCTGGTTGATCGCGTACAACTGCCGCCAGAACTGGCCGGACGGCGCAATATCATCGGTATCGCTGAACAGGCGCTGGCCGGGCATCAATGCACTGTGGAAGGCTATGTCTATCAGGGCGAGGTCACGGTTTACGGGGTCGTGGACTCGATCCAGAGCGACCATGCCTCATCGTTCCAGCGCTATGAATATCCCTCGGGGTTGCCGCGCTCGGTGCATATCCGGATGGCCGAGGTCTGCCAGCGTCTTATGCCGCATCTGGCCTACGACCACGGCACCTTCAATGCCGAGTTTTTCTATGACCCGCTCGAGGATCGGCTGGGGCTACTCGAGATCAACCCCCGACACTCGCAGTCCCATGCCTACTTGTTCAAGCAGCTGCACGGTGTCGCCAATCATCAGGTGGCTGTGCAACTGGCCCTGGGCCGCAAGCCCTGTCTCCCAGAGATTGCGCCGGACGGCGGCGTAGCGGCGAAATTCATGCTGCGCAGCTGGCACGATGCTTTTATTACCCGGGTTCCGGGGTTGGGCGAACGCGCGGCGCTGATCGAGCGATGGCCGAACGCGCATCTGGAAGTGCTGGTCCAGCCGGGACAGCGTCTTTCGAACCTGGCTGCACAAGACAGCTATAGCTTCGAACTCGCTGATTTGTATTTGAGCGCGCAGAACAGCGAAGCCCTGGAACGGGCGTATCGAGAAATCGTGGCCGGGCTCACGTTTCGCTGCGCCCAGGAAACCGATCTTGAGATGCCGATGTAGAGGCGAGGTGGCTGAACATCGGTCGCCGGCAGCCCCGATCGTGACGATGCCACGATCGGGGCAAGACCGCCTGTCGGTGCGGCTAGCGGCCGGCGCGGGCGCCGTCAGACTGCGGCGAGGCCAAGCGCGCCAGGCGGCCGATCGTCAGCCCCTGAACGCCGATCGAGAACACGACCACGATATAGGTCATGCTGACGATGACATCCCGGGCGTTGCCTTCGGGCAACGACAAGGCCAGCGCGACCGAAATACCGCCGCGCAGGCCGCCCCAGGTGAGGATCTTGACCGTATGCGGGGCCATGTTGCGGCCCAGGCGTATCAAGCTGATCGGTATCCCGACCGAAAGCGCCCGCGAGCCGATGATCACCGGTATCGAGATCAGCCCGGCCAGGATCGCGTGGCCCGAGAACGGCACCTGGAGAACCTCGAGCCCGATCAGCACGAATAACACGGCATTCAGGATTTCGTCGACCAGTTCCCAGAACGTGTCGACATGTTCACGGGTATTCGACGACATGGCCAGCCCCCGCCCTTGGTTGCCGACCACCAGACCGGCGGCGACCACCGCCAGCGGGCCCGAAATATTCAAGGCTTCCGCCGCGGCATAGCCACCGGTGACCAGCGCTAGGGTGACGATCACCTCGACCTTGTATTCGTCGATTCCATGCAGCAGCACAAAGCCGATCGCACCGAGCAGGGCGCCGAAAGCGAGGCCGCCGACCGCTTCTTCTGCGAACAGCGTGGCGATATGGCCGGCATCGAGCGCGGCATGGCCGGGCCCGGTCGCAATCTGCAGCAGCAGGGTGAACATGACGATCGCGATCGCGTCGTTGAATAGCGACTCGCCCGTGAATTGGGTTTCCAGTGCCTTGGGCACGCCGGCACGCCGCAGGATAGCCAATACCGCGACTGGATCGGTCGGGGAAATCAGTGCCCCGAAGATGAAACAGTAGACCGGGGCGATATCCATGTGCAGCCAGGCAAACACCGCCCAGGTCACAGCACCGATCAGAAGCGTCGAGGTGGTCAGCGCCAGCGTGGTCAGCAGAATCACCACCAGCGCCTCGCGTCTGAGATCGCGTAGCCGAATCTGCATCGAGCCCGCGAATAGCAGGCCACCCAGCATCGCATCGAGCAGGGCATGGTTGAAATCGACTGCGCCGACCAGTTCGGCGGCTTGGTGAACTTCGGCTACCCCCAGCCAGGAAGCGGTCTGCATGGCCAGCGATACCGTCAGTGCGAGGAGCATGACCCCGACCGCGGATGGCAGCCCAATGAAACGTTGATTACCCCAGGCAAATATCGCGGTCAGCGTCATCAGTATGCCGATCAGCTGAAAAACGCTCAGAGTCATCCGATCTCCGGTCTTAAACGAGTCCGCAACCATACAGGTTGTGGCCGGCCATAGGAGGCTCCACAAGAGCCCCAGGACGGCCTGGGGCGATGACACACAGTCGGAAACCGGGTGCCTCGGCGGTCGTGGCGCAGGGTATGCGTCCCGGGCCAGCCTCGTTACGGCAAAGGCAATGGGGCGATATCGGCCGTCGGTAGCGCACGACGATTTGAGAATTGATGTGCGCAACCCCACTTCTTCTGAGGTCGGCAGGTCACGATCGAGGGCATTACGCAATCGACATGTTCGAGTTTTTACAGGGCTTTGCTTATGGGCTGTTTCTGTCCTGCCTGCCGTGGTTTCTGATCGGCATGGTCGACCCACGCCTGGCGGTGCCTACCGAGCCGCCGTCGCGTTGGCAGGCGATCCTGCGCTACTGGTTCATCGTGCCGTTCGTGGCTTTTCTGCTCTGGCTGACCTCGCTCTGGGGCGGCTTCGGGCCCAGCTTCCTTGGCTGGCTCGCAGGGCTGGCCGGTCTGGCAGTCGAGATCCCGGTCGAGCGCTGGTGGCGGCGTTGGCGTCGCCGTCGCGACGACAAACGCCGCGCAGCCCTCGAGGCTGCCGAAGTACGGCGCCAACATGCCGAGTTCGAGCGTACCCAGCGTGAGGACGGCGTGGCCGAGCTGGACCCAGCAGCGCCCCCGGTCGATGCCGATGACGTAGTTCTGGCCCTGTGTCGAGCCAAGCGGTCGTTGATCGATACGCGGCGTACTGATCTAGCGGCCCAGGCCGATCGCCTGTATAGCCGGTATGCGCATGTCCTGGACGTGCTGGATTCCAAGTTCGATCGCCGCGAGCTGACGTTCGATCGCTCGCGATCGATGGTGGGGCAGGTCTGCCTGACCGCGGCCGACAATCTCAATGCCATGGGCTCGTTGGCCGCGGGCACGGTCGGGATCGACGCCGATTTCGTACGGCGGCGCCTTAAGCAGACCGACCAGCGCCTGCATGCCGACGAGCGCGAGGCCTTGCAGCAGCGGCTCGATCTGGTGGCCGATACCGAGCGCCGCCTGCGCGATTTGTCGGCGCGCAACGAAGCGGCCATGACCACACTCGACAATGCCGCTGTGGTCATGGCGCGGGTCGAAACCGATCGGCCACAGGCCGCAGTGGCCGCGGATCAGGCCCTGACCGATTTGCAACGTTTCATGGACAAGGCGGAGCGCTATGGACACAAGGCATGATCGCAACCCACAGCCGGGCTCACAGTCGCCCGGTAACGACAGGCGCAGCCCGCTGAGTCTGTCACTGCCGGTCGACGAGATCGCCACCGAAATCGAATCGGAAGCGCCGGCCGAGGCCGCCGAAGATCCAGAGCTGGCGGCCATGGCCGACGATTTCGTGGCCGATGCCTTGGCCACGGACGAAGCCGAGGCGGCCGCAGCACAGCGGCGACGCGAAGCCGTCGATGGTATGGGGGTTGAAGTGCAGCGTCAGGCCGCGCATCGCAGCGCCATGCTGGAAGCGCCGATCCGCAAACTCGCCCATCACGGCGATGACGGCGGGCCGGTCGCCAAGGCATTGGTGGGTCTGCGCGGGCGAATGCAGGAGCTGGATCCGAACCGCCACAAGCTGTCCGACGGATCGCTGGGCCGAGCGTTGTCGTTCATCCCCGGCGTGGGCAATCGGCTGCAGCGCTACTTTCATAAGTTCGAAACCGCCCAGGAAGCGATCGATGCCATCATCCACGATCTCGAATCGGGCAAGGACATGCTCCGTCGAGACAACGTGACCCTGGCCGATGATCAGGAGGCGCTGCGCGAAAGCCTTAGCCAGCTCAGCCGCCAGATCGAGCTCGGCCAGCTCATCGATCGTCGCCTGGCCACGGCAGCCGCCGAGCTCGATAGCGACAGCGCCAAGCGACGCTTTATCGAAGAAGAACTATTGTTTCCGCTGCGCCAGCGCATCGTCGATCTACAGCAGCAGCTCGCAGTCAGCCAGCAGGGCGTGCTGGCCCTGGAAGTGGTGATTCGTAACAACCGCGAACTCATGCGCGGCGTGGATCGGGCGCTTAATGTCACGGTTTCGGCGCTCAATGTGGCGGTGACTACTGCGTTGGCGTTGGCCAACCAGCGTCTGGTCCTAGATCGCGTGGAGGCTTTGAATACCACCACCTCGGAAATGATCGCCGGGACGGCCCAGAAGCTGCGCTCCCAGGGTGTGGATATTCAGAATCGCAGTGCTTCGGCGATGCTCGATATGGAAAAGCTCGAGACTGCTTTCGAGGACGTGGTCGGCGCCATCGACGAAGTATCGCGCTATCGGCGCGAGGCGCTGCCGCGTCTCGATGAGCAGATCGATCGTCTGGAGACCATGGCTCAAAAAGGCGATGCTGCGATCTCCAACCTCGAACGCGGCAATAGCGCCTCCGAGCAGCAGCACAAGGCGGTCTGACGCAGCAGCAGCCGGGCCGCCAGCGGACAGATTAATGCGCAGCGACGGTCGGCGCCGATCCGAGGCGCCGGCCGTCGCTGCGCGTTTACAGCAAGGCCGAAAGAGTGAGCGCGGTCAGATACTGCGCGAGCGCGAAAATGAGGTGCCCCACCAGCATATGCATGATTGCGGCTTTCTGGTCCGGCAGCTTAGAGCCCGCCACGCCAGCGCCCAACCCTGGCAAAAAAATGAAGAGCCCGGCCAGCGTGGCAAGGACGAGGCCGACCGCGATCGGGGGGCCGAGGGTCGGCTGGACTGCGAAGACGCTGCCGCCGATGACGAACAGCAGGGCGGCATAGACGATGCCGACGCCGTAATGAAAAAGCCATCCGACGGTCTTGTCGTGGCTACTGGGCCCCTGGCCGGCGTCTGCATCAAGCACCCACTGACCGTGGGTCAGACCTTTGACCCAGCGGCCGGCCACGCCCCAGTCCGGTGCCGGTACCCCGGCCAGTTTCTGCTGAAGCTGGGCCCAGATATCGAGCACGAGCGTCGATACGACGCCGATCACGAGTATGAAGATGATTATCGTGGTCAAGATCTGATCCTTGAATAATTGCGATGCGAGTGATGGCGAGCCTGACCCGTGCCTTGGCCGGGCTTCGATGACCCTGAAGTCTAGGGCGTGTTGAGGTTTCGTGCGAGTCTGCGCCAAGGGCTGTGGGGGGCTGCCAGCCGAGGCGCCGCAAGTGCGGCGTCGTGGCGTGACGTTATGGAGCAGCAACGCTAGATCGTGGCTCAACACCCACCGTTTCCAAGGGAGCTGCCCGCACGAAACCCAACATGCCCTAGCAGCCGGGCTGCGAGACTCGAGGTGTCAACGGGGTGGCCTGGCCAGTGCGTTCGGCGCGTTCGAGCATGGCAAGCAGGTTGGCCAGCATCGGCGTGGTGTCCTCGCGGCGCCAGACAATGCCGGTTTCCAGATAGGGTGGGTAGCTTTGTAGCGGGACATAGCGTATGCCCGTACGCGCCAGATGGTGTAGCGACTCGGGCACCAGGGCGATGCCCATGCCGGCAGAGACCAGGCTGATGATGGTTTGCATCTGGATCGCCTGCTGGGCGATCGCGGCCGGGCCGCCGCAGCTCAGATAATAATTCGTCACCAGGTCGTGAAAGGAGGGCGCCACGTGACGCGGAAAAACGACCAGGGGCGAGGTCACCACGGCGCTCGGGGGGAGCTGGCCCGCCACGAGTTCCAGCCGTTGTGATTCCAGCCATTGTTCCGGCACGGCGGCAACCAGCGGCTCCGACAGTAGCCGCCGATAGGTCAGGGCCTCGGGCAAGGCGGTATGGGCTGGCGGAATCATGATGCCGGCATGGATCTCGCGGCGCTGTAGCGCCGCGATCTGAATATCGCTGGTGGCTTCGGTCAGTGCCAGGTCCACGCCTGGATACAAACCCCGAAACCGCTGGACCAGATCGGGCAGGAGGCTGTAATCGGCGGTGCTGACGAAAGCCAGTTCCAGCCGCCCAGTTTCGCCACGCTGGATTTGCCGGGCGGTCTCGGGCAGGGCGTCCACGGCCGCTAGAGCCGTGCGCACCGGCTCCAGCCATTGTTGGCCGAAAGGCGTGAGCGCAACGCTGCGCTTGGTACGCACGAACAAGGCGGTTCCCAGTTCTTTTTCGAGGGCGATGATCGATTGGCTCAGCGGCGGCTGGGTCATATGCAGGCGTTCCGCGGCCCGGCCGAAATGCAGCGTCTCGGCCACCATCACGAACTGCCTGAGGCGACGCGTCTCCATACTTATATCTGCGGCGACTTATTCAGACCAGAATAATATATTTCAAAAAACGCCGACCGCGAAATAGGCTGTCGCTCCTAAGCCCAACCGAGCACCGCCATGCCTGTCTATCGATCCCGTACCAGTACCCACGGCCGTAACATGGCTGGCGCCCGCGCACTCTGGCGCGCGACCGGCATGGGCGACGGCGATTTCGACAAACCGATCATCGCCGTGGCCAACAGCTTTACCCAGTTCGTGCCCGGACACGTGCACTTGAAGGATCTGGGCCAGCTGGTCGCCGAGGAGATTTCGGCTGCCGGCGGCGTGGCTCGTGAATTCAACACGATCGCGGTGGACGACGGCATCGCCATGGGCCACAACGGGATGCTGTATTCACTGCCGTCGCGCGAGTTGATCGCCGACAGCATCGAATACATGGTCAACGCCCACTGCGCCGACGCGCTGGTCTGTATTTCCAACTGCGACAAGATCACCCCCGGCATGTTGATGGCCGCGATGCGATTGAATATTCCCGTGGTATTCGTCTCGGGCGGACCGATGGAAGCCGGCAAGGCGGTGGTCAAGGGCAGCAGCCGAGCCTTCGACCTCGTGGACGCCATGGTGGTTGCCGCCGACGACAGTTATTCCGACGAAGAGGTGGCCACCGTCGAGCGCAGTGCCTGCCCGACCTGTGGCTCCTGTTCTGGGATGTTCACTGCCAATTCCATGAACTGCCTCACCGAAGCTCTGGGGCTGGCCTTGCCCGGCAATGGCTCGGTACTGGCCACCCACAGCGATCGTGAACGCCTGTTTCGGCAGGCTGGGCAGACCATCGTCGATCTGGCCAAGCGCTATTACGAAGGCGACGACGCCACGGTGCTGCCGCGCAGTATCGCTTCGCGCGCGGCATTCGAGAACGCCATGAGCCTGGATATTGCCATGGGCGGCTCGACTAATACCGTGCTGCATCTGCTGGCCGCGGCTCAGGAAGGTGAGATCGAGTTCTCGATCGCCGAGATCGACCGGCTGTCGCGGCGGGTGCCGTGCCTGTGCAAGGTCGCTCCGGCCAAAAATGACGTGCATATGGAAGACGTGCATCGCGCCGGCGGCATCATGGCCATTCTCGGCGAATTGGACCGGGCCGGACTGTTGGATACCTCGCTGCCGACGATCCATGCCGAAAGCCTGGCCGAAGCGTTATCGCACTGGGACATCGTGCGCAGCACCGACGCCCAGGTCGCTGAATTCTACCGGGCCGCCCCCGGCGGGGTGCCGAGCCAGACGGCATTTTCCCAGTCCGCCCGCTGGGATCGCCTGGATACAGATCGCGAGCACGGTGTCATCCGCGCGGCCGAGTATCCGTTTTCAGCCGATGGCGGGTTGGCTGTGCTGTTCGGCAATCTCTCCCCGGAGGGATGTATCGTCAAGACCGCTGGCGTGGACGAATCGATTCTCGAATTCACCGGGCCCGCCCGGGTATTCGAAAGCCAGGACGCAGCAGTGGCCGGCATTCTGTGTAACGAAGTCGCGGCCGGCGAGGTCGTCGTGATCCGCTATGAAGGGCCCAAGGGCGGGCCAGGCATGCAGGAAATGCTCTACCCGACCAGCTATCTGAAGTCTAAGGGGCTCGGTAAGGCCTGTGCTCTGGTCACCGACGGCCGATTTTCCGGGGGGACTTCCGGGCTGTCGATCGGTCATGTGTCGCCCGAGGCCGCCGAGGGCGGGTTGATCGGTCTCGTCGAAACTGGCGATCCGATCGTGATCGATATCCCCAACCGCCGTATTGCGCTGGCCGTGGCTGAAGACACGCTGGCGGCCCGGCGCGCGGCGATGCAAGCCCAGGGCACGGCCGCCTGGAAACCACAAAATCGGTTGCGTCATGTCTCGCCTGCGCTCAAAGCCTATGCAGCGTTGGCCACCAATGCCGCCAAGGGGGCCGTGCGCGACGTCACGCAGATTTCGTCCTAGGGCGTGTCGTCATAGGAGACGCCGCCGCATGACGCCCGCCCATCGTGCCAGGCGGTGTTGTAGGCCTTGACCGTGGGGCCCGTGCTCCTGAGGCCGCCTCCGGCGTTATCGTTCGCTCACGTGGCCGGGCCACACAGCGCTTACGATGCTTTGGCTTGCTACCTCAGGGGCGCGGGTGCGGCGGTGTACCTCAGGGCGACACGCCCGAGAGCGTGTTGGGGCTTCGGCCGAGCGCTGCGTTGTCGCCGCGACTCGTGGCGGGCGAAGCGCGAGCCGCTGTCATCATAGTGTGCCTCGATTAAGGCGCGTAACGCGGCCCGACGCGATTTGGGGCTCCCCTTCGAAACAACGACTGTTGGGCTGCAATCCAGCGTGGTCGCGCACTGACGTCGCACCACTACGCCGCACTTGCGGCGCCCCGGCTGGCAGCCCACCCGCCTGCGGCGCGGACTCGCACTAAGCCCGAACACGCCCCAGCAGGGCGGCCATCGATCCGAACGGACCAGGGCGGGCATCGGTTTACCTGAGCGATGCCCCGGTAACGGTTGCCTGAGCGTATCCAGCCCATACCGGGCATCCGCCCGGGCGCGCCCAGCGCGGCTAACTAGCTGACTGCCCATCGTCTTCGGCGTTTTTGCCGAAATCGACAGCGATATTCGATATCCATTTTCAGGCCGGTTGGATTCAAACATCTTCGATGAGCCAATGCCGGGTTCTGGGCCGATCATGGCCGATACCTTATTAGAATTTATACTGTGGTTTACTTTGAATTTGTTTTATGCAAATAATCTCTTGTAACAAAATATGACGAATAATAAATAAAGAATTTAAACGGCCGGCAGGGTTTCTATGAAATATCCGGGTTTTCCATTGGCTAAAGATGTCGTCGCTATATGGCGGTTTAGATATAAGTTTTTTTTGATTCAAGAACCGTTTGTCGCACCCGATAAAACTATATCGGTATCTACGTTGTACGAGGGGGACCATGGAATTTGCTCAGCTTACGCCGGGCCGGGGGTTCATGCCGGCTAAAAGCGTCTTGTACTACAGCCAACGGATGGTTATACAGCGGGCACTGAGAGAATCGATCGCTTCCTCGCTGGCAACGCTCATACGTCTGCGTTACGGGCCAACGGGACTGAACCAGCCGTGGCCGCAGAACGACGGGGTGTTGGCCGACCTGCGTCGCGACGGCTTCGTCAGTCTCGACCCTTTGTTGGATCGCCAACAGATCGCTGACATCGAGTCGTATCTAGCCGATCGGCGGCTGTTCGCCCGGCGTCCGGACGGGAGTCGGCAGACATTCGAACTGGCCGAGCGTCCGGGGACTGTGACCATGGCCGATTATCAACTCGATGACATCGTGGCGGCGCCGCATATTCTGGCGGTTGCCAACAGCCCGTTTTTGCTCGGGCTGGCCGAGCGCTATATCGGCTGCAAGCCAACGTTGTCGGCGCTCGTGCTGCGCTGGTCGTTTCCGGGCGAGGGCCAAAGCCATGGGCTGCAAGCCTTTCACCGGGATTCGGACGATTGGCGTCATCTGAAGGTGTTCGTGTATCTGACCGAGGTCGATGAGAGCGCCGGACCGCATGTCTACGTCAAGCGTACGCATAGGGCGCGGGTATCGCTACGTGCCCAAGCATACGACGAGGCGGATATTGCACGGCAATTTCCCCCCGAAGCCAGGGTCGCAGTGACCGGCATGCCAGGCGCAAGTTTTGCGTGCGATACAGCGGGTATTCACAAGGGGGCCATGCCAACAGCCAAGCCGCGTCTGATGCTCCAGATCCAGTATTCGTTGTTGCCCTGCCATATGTATCGCTATCGGCCAAGGCCGTATCACGGCCCCTTAAAAATCGACCCCTATATCAATCGATTACTGCTGACCTAAAAATCTATTGGCCGGTGCCAAGTGCGCCCTCCAGGGCGCGGCATTGATTCGTTGCACAGAGCTGTTGCGGTTGTGCCCGAACATCGTACTGGCATGCGCGCATCCGGCGGCCGCTTGGGCAAGCCGCCGAGTCGTGGCCGGTTATGGTCGGCCAAAGGCTGGCCGCGCGGCGAGGCGTACCCACTCCGTCCGAGCCCGGTCATGCGCGATGCGCCGGCTATCCCTCGCGTGTACAGACCATCACGAATTGGCGAGAGCTATGCCCTGGTTTGCTGAATAACCGTGGGCTCGGACAGCCCCTCAACCGACATTGGCGCCGCGGCTCGCCGTCGAGGAGGTGGCCGTCAAGGCAAGCGATCGATGCCGCAGAACCCGCAAGACTGGGGGATTGGGGTCTATAGGGTTGGGTGCCCATATAGAGGCTGCGAATGTTGCGTCATCGCGGCGTAAGCGCAGGATTGCGGACGGTCGCGCTCTCATCGCGATGATCAGCCTGTCGGCAAGCCTGAGCCGCTCGTGCCGGCCGGCACGGTTCGGTAGGCGTCGTTTGGCGCTCGTACGGGCAGCGGGGCAGCCGCCAGAGTTTGTCGCGATGAGGCTGGCAAGTCTTTCCCGCGTCGAATTGGTCGATGAAAAACGTCGGGCGATGCAGAATGCGCGGTTTCGACTTCGTGTTCTGAAAAGGCAAACAATGGAACAGACCATTCTGCTGCTGATTGCTGCCCTAGTAGTCGGCATGTCCAAGGGTGGACTGGCCTCGGCAGCGGCGATTTCGGTTCCGCTCTTGTCGTTGTTCATGAACCCGATTCAGGCTGCGGCGATGTTGTTGCCGGTATACATCGTGACCGACTGGGTCGCGGTCTGGCTGTATCGGCATGAGTTCTCGGCGCGCAATCTGGCGATTCTCATCCCGTCCATGCTGTTTGGCGTCGCGGTCGCGACTGTCGTGACGCCGTATACGCCTGAAAGCCTGCTGTTGATCGTCACTGGGGGGATCGGTCTGTGGTATTGCCTGCGTACTTGGCTGCGGCAAGGTCTGGCCGGGCATACCGAAGCACGGATTCTACCCGGGGTGTTCTGGGGCACGGTCACGGGCATCACCAGCTTTATCACCCATTCCGGCGGGCCACCGGCCCAGGCGTATCTACTGCCGCAACGACTGCCAAAGCTGAAATTCGCCGGAACCATTGCGATCGCTTTCGCGGCTGGCAACTTGGCCAAACTGCCGGCCTACTGGGAATTGGGCAAACTTCAGGGCCTGAATTGGCATCTTACGTTGGCGCTGGCAGCGACCGGGATCGTGGGCACTCGCATTGGCCGTGCCATCTCGATGGTACTGTCGGAAACAACTTATCGGCGCCTGATCGAAATCATGTTGTTACTGCTGTCGATCACCCTGCTGGGCAAGGGGGGATGGATGTTGATACAGGCCAGGCTGTAAAACAGCCGACACTCCACAAGCGCTGTCCTTGCGTCCTAGCCCCCTGAAATACGGAGCCGATCATGTCCATTTACGAGATCGCACTGACCAGCATCGATGGCCACCCGCAATACCTAGAAGCGTATCGTGGCCAGGTATTGCTGATCGTTAATGTCGCCAGTCGCTGTGGTTTTACGCCGCAGTACCAGGGCCTGGAGGCACTCTATCGACGCTATGCTGACGCCGGGTTTGCGGTGCTGGGTTTTCCCTGCAACCAGTTCGGCCATCAGGAGCCGGGCGAATCCGCCGAGATCCAGCGTTTTTGTACAACAGCTTACGAGATCAGCTTCCCGTTATTCGCCAAGATCGAAGTCAACGGCCCGAATGCGCATCCACTGTACCGCTATCTTCGGGCCGAACAGGGCGGCTTGCTCGGCGATCGCATCAAGTGGAACTTCACCAAGTTTCTGGTGGGGCGACACGGCGAGGTGCGTCAGCGCTATGCGCCTACGACCAAACCCGACAGGCTGGCGACCGATATCGAAAAAGCCCTGTCCGATGGCGTGTGACGCTCTAGGGCATGTCGTCATGAGATACACCGCTGCACTTGCGCCCCTGAGGTGGCAAGCCAAGGCATCGCGAGCGTGGCGTGGTCCGGCCACCTGAGCGAACGAAAACGCCGGATGGCCGCCTCGGGCGTACGGGCGCGTGGGTGATACCGCCCATCGTGATAGACGGCGTTGCAGGCCTTGTTCGACCCGATGGGCAGGCGTCATACGGTGGCGTCTGTGATGACGACATGCCCTAGGTCCCGTTGCTATGTCGTACAAGCGTCGCACGGAGGACTAAGACCCAGACGCGCTGTATCGCGGGGCGGCGCCTATGGTGGGTTGTGCATGGCAGCCCTGCGCGAAAAGAGCGGTGCGGTCGGGCCAGCCTGTGCGGGCGCGCGCTTGCGTGGTGCGACGATACGGCGTTCGCGATATCTCGTCTTGTCGTTCTCGGCTTGTGTTGAGAAGCGTTTGGCACCGACTCGTACGAAACCTGAACGGCCCTGCAGGCCAGCCGGCAGGTTGATTCAATTATCGGCCGCGCTTGCGTATGATGCCGCGCGTTTTTAGCTCGGCGCCGACCGCGAACGACCCAAGGGCCCAGGCGATGTCCGTAATCCGGCGGGTAACTGGCATGCCGTGGATCGGTCGATGGAGCGGGCGGATCGGGCCCGCCCAGCACAATCAGGAATACGATATGACCACCACGGTCGGGCACTCGACCCGGGGCCATGCCGATAACGCCGCCAGGGGCTTGGATGCTCTTGGCTACCGCCCACAACTCAAGCGCTCGATGTCGTTCGTCGACGTGGTGGTCTATGGGCTGATCTATATGGTGCCCATGGCGCCGCTGGCGGTCTTCGGCGTGGTGTACAACTTCGCTTCCGGCATGGTGGGGCTGGTGTATTTGGTCGCCGCCACGGCCATGCTGTTCAGCGCGCTCAGTTACAAGGAGATGGCCGCGCGCTATCCAGTGGCGGGCTCGGTCTACTCTTATATTCGTCTCGGCATCAACGCATACGGCGGCTATCTGGCTGGCTGGGCGATCCTGCTGGATTATCTGCTGCTGCCAGCCTTGTTGTCAGTGTTCGCGGCCGTGGCTATGGCCGGCATCCTGCCCGGGGTACCGGCCTGGGTCTGGATCGTCGTATTCGTGGGGTTGGCCACTGGGGTCAATCTGGGCGGTATCGGCGTTACGGCCGCGATGAACAAGCTGTTTCTCGGTCTGCAGCTGCTCGTGATCGCTGCGTTCGTAGTGATCGCCGGCTGCGATATCGTTGCTGGCCATATCGCGCTGTCCTGGCGGCCGTTGTTCGACGCGTCGATGTTCTCCTGGTCGATCGTGTTCGGCGCCGTGCCGATTGCGGCGCTGAGTTTTCTGGGTTTTGACGCTATCGCAACGCTCAATGAAGAAGCCCAAGGCGGTGGCCGAACGGTCTCCCGCGCCACGCTCGTAGTGTTATGCGCGGCGACACTGTTATTCGTCGGCCAGGTCTATCTGGCGGCGCTGTATGTACCGGAAGGTACCCGCTTTGCTGCAGGGAGCGAGACCCACAATGCTTTTTACAACATCGCCGAACAGGCGGCTGGGCACGGTTTCCGCGTGCTCATGACACTGACTTCGGCGCTGATCGCAATTTTTGCCAACTCGATCGCCTCGCAGGCGACTTCGGCACGGTTGGTTTTCAGCATGGCTCGCGATCGCCAGCTGCCATCGCTGTTGGCCCGGGTCGATCGTAACCATACGCCGCGTAACGCCACGCTGTTCATTGCCGGCCTATCGCTCGTAATCGGGCTGTTCGGAAGCGAAAGCCCCGAGGTGCTGACCACCTTAGTGACCTTCGGTGCGCTGACCGCTTATATCTTGTTGCACGCTGCTGTGTTGTTTCGTTTTATGCTCATCGAGCGTAGCCGCCGCTGGATCCTACATGGGCTGTCGCCCATAGTCGGGGGCGCCATTCTGATCTATGCGCTCATCGAAGCCGACACCCAGGCCCAAATGCTTGGCGCGGTATGGATGTTGGGGGGCGTACTGATGGCTCTGGTTGTGCGCCGCCGGAGTGCTGGCATGGCGACCACTAACGCTGCGCAACGCGCTCAGTCTGGGTAACCCCGGCGCGCAATAGCCAGCGCCGGGGCGGTAATCCGGGGCCATCGATTGTGCTATCGGGGTCCCTGCAGATCCTCGGTATGTGGCGGCTTGCCGACGTGGGCCGGTGGTATGTTTTCGCTTTGTAGGCCGCGCAACAAGGAAAACATCATGCCGAACACAAGGATAAATACGGGCAGGCCGATGACTGTGATGACCTGTTGTAAGGCAGTCAGTCCGGCTTCACCTGCCAGCACGATCAGCATCGCTGCGAGCACGCCTTCGGCAATGCCCCAGAACATGCGCTGGTGCACCGGGCCTGGGTCGGGCGTGCCGGTACAGAGCATGTCGACCACCAGCGACGCCGAGTCCGACGAGGTGGCGAAAAAGATAGCCACGATCACGACTGCCAGCCCCTGAATCAGGGTCGCTGCGGGGAAATGTTCGAAGAACGCAAACATCGCCAACGGCACACTCTGTTCGACCGCCTGCGACAGCGAGCCCGCCTGATCACCCAAAGCAGCCCGAGCCTGTTCGCCGATGCCGTCGATCTGCATGGCCGACCAGCCGAAAATCGCGAACCAAATCAGTGTGAAGATCGACGGTGCAAACAGGACACCGAGTACGAATTCTCGAATCGTACGTCCGCGTGAGATCCGGGCCACGAAGATACCGATGAACGGCGACCAGGTCACCGTCCAGGCCCAGTAGAACACTGTCCAATTGCCTTGCCAGCCCCAGCCGCCTTTTTCATGCGTGTATTGAGCCAGGGTGTCGTTCCAGAACGCCATCGGCAGCAGATTGGAAATATAGATGCCGAAAGTTTCGACGATAGCGCGCAGCAAGAACACCGTGGCGCCGGTGAACAAGACGAAGAACATCAGGCCCACGGCCATGCCGATGTTGATGTTCGAAAGCAGCTTGATCCCCGAATCGAGGCCGGCCACGATCGAGCCGACTGCCACCGTGGTCAATACTGCGATGATCAAGACTTTCGGCATTACCGCATTGGGGATGCCGAACAGTTCAGTCAGGCCGGCGTTGATTTGCTGGGTACCTAGGCCGATCGATACTGCGACGCCGAACAGCGTGCCCAGCAATGCGAATATGTCGAGCGTCTTACCGATTGGGCCGTAGATACGCTCGCCCAGTAGCGGATAGAACACCGAGCTGAAGCGCATCGGCAGATCGTAGCGATAGATGAAATAAGCAAAGGCCAGGCCGGGCAGGGTAAAGATCGCCCAGGTGTGCAGGCCAAGATGATAGATGGCAAATCCCATCGCATCGTCGGCAGCCTCCACTGAATAGGGCGCCACGTCCGGTCTTGGCGGGGTAGAGAAATGCGAGATCGGTTCAGCGACCCCCCAGAACATCAGCACGGTGCCAATACCGCCGGCGAACAGCATCGTGAACCACGAAATATTGCCGTAGTCCGGACGCGCATCGTTGCCCCCGAGTCGAATCGCACCGTAGCGACTGAGGGCGACCCATAGTAAAAACGCAACCCAGCTGGTGACCCCGAGGATGAAAAACCATCCCAGGTTGGTCACGATCCAAGTGCGCCCGGCGCCGAAGGCATCGCCGATCGGGCCCGGGGCGACCAGCAGCGCCACGAGGAAGGCGACCATGATTCCGGCCGAGACGAAAAAGATCGTCGGATCGACCCGAAGACCCAGCTTACGCGCGAGTTCCTGCATCGTCATGCTCCGATCGTGGCAGTGTTTCGAACATACCCGAGCGTTACCGGCGTACAAAAACTGGCTTCACTGTGAATATGTTCGGCTACGCGAGGATGGGGTGACCGGTGTCATCGACCGGCTTGGGTGGTGCTGCTGTTTGCCGGGGGCTTGTACCGAGATATGGCCTGGTCGCCGCTTCGGCCGAAGTGAACCATGGCAAGCGTAGGGCCGATCACCTGCGGGGCTGCCGGCCGGTAGCGGCTAACGCTCAAGCCGCCCTTGGCTTTGGCTGCATCGAGTATCGGGCAACAGGCCCGAGCGGACGGATGTGTGTCTGTTGTTTGGCCTACCAGCGCGAAACGGGAGGGTGTGGTTGGCAAGCCGGGCAAGATCTGTACGGCTATACGCAAAGCGTTGAGAGCCAGTTTGGGTGCCGTGCGATCGACGCTCGAATACGGCCGGGTTCGAGACGCGGCGCGGCGAAGCCGAGTAGCTTGTGCAGCGCTCGGGTTCGCGCAGATAAAGCGGTTTCAAGTCCAACTGGCGGGTAAAGCGGATCGGTTGATAAATTCCCGCCTTAATTTAATTATAAATTAAAACAAAATATTGGCTTCGATTTGTTATTATGTTAAATATATTTATTGAAATATCGCTATTACTGCTGTTTCTTCAAGGCTATAGTCGATGATGCTGACCGTGTTCAGCATTTGGGGGAGGGGGAATGTCGGCATACGCACATCCACGGCCGTTCGATATCGGCCTCGCACATGCCAAAAGTGCGATGCCACTTCGGGGGCCTTTGATTCGCCTTAAAAGAGCGGTCACGCCGTATCGGTCGAATATCGCCAACGACTGGTGTGCTCTCGACCATGGGGTATCCATGATTCGCAGCCTGAGGCAACACTACGGCAGCCTCGAAGGTGCCACGGTAGTGGAGATCGGCACCGGATGGCAGCCCACCATACCGCTGCTGCTCTACTTGGCCGGCAGCCGAGTCATTCTCACCGATGTCGAACGGCTAATGGATTTTTCTACGGTCGTGAGTTCGATCGCTTTCCTCGCCAGCCAACACGAGTGGGTCGCCTGTCGGCTGAATATGGAACCCGGTGATATAACGGATGCCCTATGCCGTGGCTTGGGCCGTGATTTTTCGAGTTTGCTCGCCAACCTGCGATTTGAATACCGAGCCCCGGGCGATATCCGAAGCCTGCCGCCAGGTAGGGCCGATATCGTCTATTCTCGGGCAGTTCTCGAGCACATTCCGGCCGCAGCTCTGGATGGTTTGATCGCTGATTGTCGAGCGGTGTTGTCGCCGAACGGCCTGATGATGCATATCATCGACAATTCGGATCACTGGCAGCATACCGACCGCCGGCTCTCGCGAATCAACTTCTTGCGTTACCACGAGTCGACATGGCGATTGATCAATTCCTCTGGCCAGATTTACCAGAATCGTCTGCGCCATAGCGATTATGTCGCGCTGATGGTCTCTGCCGGTTACGAGATCCGCTACGAGCGCGCAGAGACCGATCCCGGTGCCCGTCTGGACGCTCTGCGAATGCCACTGGCGCCGCGTTTTCGCGAACACACGCCAGATGATCTAGCAGCTCTGACATCTCATATCCTGTGTGCACCGGTCTAGACGCGTCTTCGGGCCGTGGCGGGGCATGCCGGACATCGGCGGCGACTCGGTGGGTCAACGAGGAGCCTGGCGACTGAACGCTAGGGCGGATCGACAGATCGGCTACCGTCTCACCCGTGGGCCCTCAAGACCAGGCCTGTGGCGACTGTCAGGCAACGGCTTCCGCAGCATTACTGCATCGGGTATTGATGGCTATCGAGTGTGCCCATTATCAGACCGGCGATCTGGCCGCGCTTGGCGCAGCTCGAATGGGCTGCTTTGGTGCGAAAGCCAGCCGTTGTCGGTGCGCTAGTGTGTCCTATGTATCCAGCAGCTTTTGCAGTCGAGCAGGCCAGTGATCTGTTTCTGAATGCAAACCTGGTTGGAAAAAAGCGATTGGCATGATCGCTGCTGCACTGTCCGGCAGAGGCGGTGAACGACCCTATCCAAGCCGACTTGTTGAAGGCCCGATCGAATGTCGCCGGGCTGCTAGCACGTCGGTCTGGTCTGGCGAGATCGCGTGATCGTGAATCGTTCAGATGTTTGCTCGATCACGGCGTGAGCCTGGCTTGCGGATGAAACAGCCCGCGCTGGCCGGTCAAGGGCTAGGTCCTTGTGCACACCTCAAGGCTGCGAAACGGCGGCTCAATTCCGTTGACGGAGACGATGAATGGCCTATCTAGAACCTGCCGAATTCGTGAAGAAACTCGTGGATTCAGGTGAATCCAAAGTCTATATGGGATGGCGCGATACCGTCATACGCGCTTACATGGCCGGCGCTGTATTGGCGCTTGCAGTCGTGTTCGCGGTCACTATCAACGTACAGACGGGGCAGCCACTGCTCGGGGCTGTGTTGTTCCCGGTGGGCTTTTGCATGCTGTATCTCATGAAGTTCGATCTTCTGACCGGCGTGTTCATGCTTACGCCGTTGGCCTGGCTCGACCGGCGGCCGGGCGTAACGCTGCCGCGCGTGCTGGAGAATTGGGGGCTGGTCTTCGTCGGCAATTTACTGGGCGCGTTGACCGTAGCGCTGCTCATGTCCGTGAATTTCACCTACGGTTTCGATAGCCCGGTCAACGACGTCGGCCAGAGCATCGCCCAAATCGGCGAGAGTCGGACGATCGGCTATAAGGAGCACGGCCTGGGCGGCTGGGTCACGCTGTTTATCCGCGGCTGTCTATGCAATTGGATGGTTTCCATGGGCGTGGTCGGGGCCATGGTCTCCACCACGGCGACCGGCAAAGTCGTCGCCATGTGGATGCCGATCATGGTGTTCTTCTATCTTGGCTTCGAACACTCCGTGGTCAATATGTTTCTGTTCCCGCTCGGTTTGATGCTGGACGGCCGGTTCACCCTGGGCGACTACATTCTATGGAATGAAATCCCGACTGTACTGGGTAATATCGTTGGCGGCATATCGCTGACTGGGCTAACGCTGTATTCGACCCACGTTCGGACCCAGCCCAAGCGCCAGATCGTTTGATCGATTACCAGTAAGGCATCGCTCGTCAACCTTGAGTCGGGCCGGGCTTGTGTTACACGCCACGGCCCAGAGCCTGCGATGGCTGTTTGGCACCAAGCGGCTGTTGCGTCGCTTGGTAGCCTTAAAGCCCGGCACAAGAGGCCGGGCCGTCGAACAGGGTATGCACGGCTCGGTCAGCGGGCGCCACGACCATGGCCCGGCCATGGCGGGCATGCCTTCAAAGCTCGGCTGTTCGGGGCAAGCCTCGATAGCGCTTGGCGCTATGTTTTCGGCTTTTTCTTGCTTTTTTTAGCGGCCGGTTTGTTCTTCTTCTTAGATGGTTTCGATTGCCGGGGTTTGTCCTTGGCGCGGCCCGATTTCGACCGTGGGTCGGACGCCGATGCACCGGCGCTGTTTTCGACCCGGCTGATCGCCAGTTGGCGGTTGGCGACCCAGACGGTTTTTAAGTGCGCGAACACGTCGTCGGGCATGCCCTGGGGCAGATCGACCAGGCTGAAGTCGTCGAGGATCGCGATGCGCCCGATGTGCTGACTGTCGACACCGGCCTCGTTGGTAATGGCGCCAACGATATTGCGCGGCGCGACCCCGTGCTGACGACCGACTTCGATCCGGAATGTTTCCATGTTCGAATCATCGGTCGTCGATTTATGCTTCGCCGCTTTCTTGCCGCCTCCGGCTGTTTTGTCATCGGCTTGGGCGGCGCCGTCTTTGTCATCGGCTTGGGCGGCGCCGTCGGTCGAAGTGGCGCCCAGCGTGAGTGGTTCATTGCCCTGGGCCAGCCGTGCCAGGGCCGCCGCAAGCTGTATGGGGTCTACGTTGTGCTCGGCCCGATAGGCCTCGACCAATTCAGTGAACTGTTCCAGGCCCCCGGCTTCCAGGGTATCGGTCATGCTCTGTTTGAAACGCTCGACACGCTGGGCGTTGACGGCCGCCATGCTCGGCATATCCATCGGCTCGATAGCCTGCCGGGTGGCGCGCTCGATGTTCTTGAACAGGCGTTTTTCGCGTGTGGTGGCGAACAGGATCGCATCGCCCGCGCGGCCGGCACGTCCGGTCCGCCCGATGCGATGCACATACGATTCGCTATCGTGCGGGATATCGAAATTGATCACATGGCTGATGCGCTCGACATCTAGGCCGCGGGCGGCCACATCGGTCGCGACGATCACGTCGATCTGGCGGCTTTTGAGCTGGGCGATCGTACGCTCGCGCTGGGCCTGCACGATATCGCCGTTGAGCGCGGCACAGGCGTAGCCGCGCGCGGCTATCTTTTCGGCCAGCTCGTCGGTGGCTTTCTTGGTCCGAGCGAACACGATCATGGCATCGAACGGCTCGGCTTCGAGTAACCGGGTCAAGGCTTCGAGCTTGCTGATTCCACCGCCGACGATCCAATAGCGCTGCCGGATATTGTCGGCCGTGGTGGTACGGGTCTGGATCGTGACTTCGGCCGGGTCACGCAGATGGGTTTTGGCGATCCGGCGAATCGCGTTCGGCATAGTCGCCGAAAACAGCGCCACCTGCCGCTCGGGCGGAGTGTTTTCGAAGACCCATTCGACGTCATCGATGAAGCCCATGCGCAGCATTTCATCGGCCTCGTCCAGCACCAGCCATTCCAGCCGGTCCAGACGCAGCGTGCCGCGCTTGAGATGGTCGATCACTCGGCCGGGGGTGCCGACCACGACATCCACGCCACGCTTGAGCGCGTTCAGCTGCGGTCCGTAACCCTGGCCGCCGTAGATCGGCAGCACATGAAAGCCCGGCATATAGGACGCATAGCGCTGGAATGCCTCGGCAACCTGGATCGCCAGTTCTCGCGTTGGTGCCAGCACCAGCGCACGCGGCGCCTTGTCTTGGCCGGGCTGTAGGCCGGACAGGATCGGCAGTGCAAACGCGGCGGTCTTGCCAGTGCCAGTCTGAGCCTGCCCCAGCACATCGCGCCCGGTCAGCAGCGGGCCGATCGTCGCCGCCTGAATAGGTGAGGGCGTTTCATAGCCGACGTCCGACAACGCCTGCATTACTGAGTCCGATAGACCCATAGCCGAAAAAGGCATGGGATCGTTTTCTTGAGAACTGGGGGAGGTCATGCGATGCCTGTAGGCTCGGGCGCCGTGTCGCGCCAGGGGGGAACAGCCGCGCCAGGGCGGCGCGATACTCTATAGTTTAACGGTTACGGCGCCTCGATGGGCGGGATATGAGCTCGGCTGTTACGGCCTATGTTAACGGCTGCGCGTTACGGCCCCTGTCACAAGACGACCCAGTCGGTGTGGTCGCTGTTTCGCGAGCCTGCCCAGGCCAGGCTGCCGCATGGTTTCGGCTGCTCTATGCGGTGGGCGACGGCTGCGACATGGGCCGATCCTGTGCCCCCAGGTATCCGGTATGCGACCGAAGCGGTCGAGGGCGGGCTGAAGTTCCCAAAGCTGCGCCAAGCGCTGACTGAAACATCACGGTGCACAGCCGGGCGAGGCATGGCAAATGGCGTGCCATCGGCCGATTCCAGAAGGCGCCCCGCTCGATAGCTATGCGTTAGCGCTTGGCGCATTCGGTTGGGCCGCCGATATCGAATCAAGCCTGAGGTCTTATGGCGTAACGGTCCGGGCCATGCCACGCGTACAGGATCGCGATCAGCGGTCTGCAGCACGGTGCGCGTACGACGCCTCAACTGGCGCTAGCAACAAAGCTCGGGCAAGCGGTTCGACACAGGTCAGGGTTTAATCGCTGGCCTGGAAGGCACGACGAATCGCGGCCAGCGAGACCTCGACACGCATATCCAGAGTGCCGGGCTGAAGCTGTTGCTCCGATAGACAATTCAGCCAAGCCTGAATCGGCCGTGCCCGATAGAAACGCCGTAGCCCCACGCCGAAGAAATCATCGAGGCCGACCGGTGCGCCGGGATAAATCAGTTCGTGCGCGGCTATGGCCTCGTCGGGATCGGATACGACGACGGCCCGGCAGCGCAGATACAGACAGCGGTGATTATTGGTGCCTCGTGCCCGCGTCGAATCGTAATAGGTGACAAAGATATCGGGGTTGGCGTGGATATTTTTCGAATGCACCGCCTCGGTCCAGGAAGACCAGTACAGATCGAGATTGGCCGCAGGCACCGCGGTCACCGGCGTGTTCCAGGGTAGGTTGTCGCTGGCCGTGGCGATATTGGCGTATAAAAGAGCGCTTAGGATTTCGGCCGCACGCATACCCAGATCGGGTTCGTTCATGTCTAACCTCCGTATTCGAATAGCGGGTCGAGCTGGCTGGCCTCGACCATCGATGAATTGGGTTGTTCGGATCATTGGCTGCGCGATCTGAATCGCTTGGGGCGATCGTCAGCTGGGCAGCCTGCGATACGAATCACCTGACGTACGGTAGCGACTACGCTTAATCGGTTAAAACGATTTATAGTGATTGATTGAATCGCTATTTGTGATGGTTTGTCTCGTTCCATGCAGCTCCAATCTCTTCGCCTGTTCGCGACGGTCGCGGCCGTTGGCAGTTTCAGCGTTGCGGCACAGCGCATGCATACTGTTCAATCGAACGTGACTGCGCACGTAAAAAAGCTCGAAAAAGAGCTGGGTGTGGCCTTGTTCACACGTAATGGCCAGATCGCGCCGACACCTGCTGGGTATCTGCTTCTGGATCATGCTCGGCGTGTACTGGCTACGCACGACGAGGCACTTGCTGCGTTTCAGGATATCGAGGCCCCGAGCGGCGTCCTGCGCATTGGGGCAATGGAAACCACGGCTGCGGTCCGGCTGCCGGACATACTCGCGGCCTATCATGCTCGTTATCCCAGGGTCGATCTGCGCCTGACCACCGGCACCACGGCTGATTTGGTTGCCGCGCTGCTAGACGGCACGCTGGACTGTGCATTTATCGCCGGCTCCGTGCCGCATCCCCGACTTTATACGGCAGAGGCCTTTAGCGAATCGCTGGTGCTGGTCAGTGCGGGGTCGCAGCCAGACTGGCCAAGCCCGCAGCGGCTGATCGAAAGGCCGTTTCTGGCTTTTAAGCAGGGCTGTCACTACCGACATTGCATCGAGCGTTTGTTGGCTCATCAGGGCGTCTATGGCAGCCGAATATTCGAGTTCGGCTCGATCGACGCTATTCTTGGCTGTGTGGCCGCAGGTATGGGCTATGCACTATTGCCGGAAGCGGTCGTTGTGGCACAACAGTCTCGCTTTGCGATCGACTACCTTGCTTTGCCCGAAGACATTGGCTGCGTCACCACATGTTGGGTCGCGCCGCAGAAACCGGGATGGTCGCCGGCTCTGGCCGCGTTCGAACAGCGGGTCGTGCATGCCGGCGCACCGAGCGGTTCGTCGGCGGGGCCGGCGGCATAGCCGGGCCTGCCGTGAGTGAGGCCCTTGGTACCGGTCGTCTTGCCGACCGTGGCCGACCGTGGCCGATCAGGGGCCGATCAGGGGCCGATCAGGGGCTGGGCGTCGGTTCATCGCGAGGCGGTCGGGTGAATCTCGGGGGCAACAATTCTTGCGACCAAGCGTTTCACGGTAGCGAAATCGACGCTGTCGTGAGCAACGCTGTAGCTGGGCATCGGCTGCCAGGCCGAGTCGGGCTGGCGCTGCGCGATCGCAAACACGAACGGATGGGCACCGGGGAACAGTAGCCGAATATCAGTAGCGTGCAACTCCTGGCCGGTTTGGCTAGAAGCGGTGTGATAACGCAGGAAAGGGCCGCAAAACCAAGCCAGGCGACGGCCGTCGGGCGTCGCCATGGCGGCGTCCCGCAAATGCGTTCCCAGTGTTCGGGCCGTAAATGAGATCGGGGTTCGGCCATCGAACAGACTGACCCAGCCATCGAGCGCTCGGGCATCGTCTATCACCGTGACTCGCCAAAGCAGCGTGGTCAGCGGGGCAGGCTGGATGAGTACCGGGGCGTCTTCCAGGCCGCGATTCACCAGAACAGCATGCACGCGTGAGCTCACATAGGCTTGGGCAGCAAAGCTGAATACGATATAGATACAAGAGAGCGCCAACATCGCGCTCAGCAGCCGATGCCGGCTCGGCCGAAATGCAAAGACGATCACGCCAATCAGTAGTGGCAGCGTGTAGGCCGGGTCGATGATCGCCAGATTGTTCCAGCTGATTGGTCGGACCGGGAGTGGCCAGAGCAGCTGGGTACCGTAGGTGGTAAACGCATCCAGGATCGGATGCGTGAGCAGGCAGAGCGCGAACAGCCACCACCAGTGTCCGAATGTGGCAATGGTGCGCGTGCGATGCCAACAGCTGGCGAGCCCGGCGAACAGTGTGGCGATTCCTGTGAGTACGAACAGAGAGTGGCTAAAGCCCCGGTGGTGCGTGAAATTGGCGACGGCGTCACCGTAGTCGATCAGTACATCCAGATCCGGCAGGGTGCCGAGGGCCGCCCCGAGCAGAAGCGCGCGCCGCCCGAGTTTGGGCATGACCACGCCGCCGATAGCGGCTCCGAGGCAGGCTTGTGTCACCGAATCCATAGCGATCCTTAATTCGATCAGATAACGCCCTACGTCGGCCTCAAAGATAGGCGACGCCGGCGGGAGCGTGGGTTACCGCATTCGAGCTTAGTCGAGCTCGTACCATGAATCACTAGCCGAGCAAGCATCTTCAGCTGGCAAGAAAGTAAGCCGCCTCGGCCCCGTGCAAGGCGGTCTGTGAATCCCGCGACCCGCTCAGCTCGGGGGCGATGCCCAGCGCTGAGGCCTTGGCGAGCTGGGGCGGCGTATCGACCGAGCTCGCATGCCGGTGTCGCGATCCCGCAGCGTGTTCGGGCTGGGGCTTGGCTGGTCATTAGCGTATGCGCCCAGCGCTGTTACAGTAGATGATCAAAACAACCATGTATGGCAAGCGATCATGGCGAACCGACTTGTAAGCAAGGCGAAGCGCTGGCTTTCGAACCCGCGTAATCAGGAAAAAGTAAAACGCGTGGCACGAACGGCCTATCAGAACTACAAAAGCCGCAAGCGGCGTTAATATTGTGATGCCCGCGTTGCCGCATGTCTGCGGCCGCGCGGGCCCGATCCCCGCTCGATCGCCGAGGGGTGTGCAACAGTGTAGTCGCCGACTGTGCCCTGAAGCCGAGCGCCGGCGGGATATGGCGAGGATTCCCAGGCCGGTTGACGACGTAGTGTGACGATCGAATCTACGGGGTTGGTCGGAACGCAAGCTCAGCCTTTTGTGCTGGTAGTAGACGCGATCAGCCCGTGGCCTTGCCGCTAGGCCGTCCCCAATGCACTTGTCGGTCAGTGAAACAATGGATGGCACGGTGCGGCAGATTGGCTAGCCCGTGGCTATCGTCGGCTGTTGCAGCATTGGGCTGGCGAACCGGTCCCCGTTGGATCCGGAGGCGAGGCCCAAGCGTTATGCTGCCATGCCGGCCGCTGCCGTATGCATTGAGCGGATCCGTAGCCTGAGTATGGCCTATGCCGGTCAGGCCGCGATCATGCCGTTGTGTAGGCAGGCTTCGTCGTAGGGAAAAACGACATCCGGGTTCGGCAGCAGCAGCGTTTTATTCTTGCCCTCATAGTCGAGCCGGAGCAAAAGATCTTTGATCAGGTTCAGTCGAGCCACCCGTTTGCGATCGGCCCGAACTACGGTCCAGGGTGAAGACGCGGCATGGGTCCGGGCGAACATTTCGTTGCGGGCACGGCTGTAGTCGGCCCAACGCGCGACCGCTTCGGCATCGATCGGGCTGATTTTCCATTGTTTGAGCGGATCGCGGCGGCGTTCGGCCAAGCGTTTGATCTGCTCGTCCTGGCTGATGTCCAGATAATACTTGAACAGTTTGATGCCTGAGCGCACCAGCATCTGTTCGAAATCGAGGACGGTCGCCATGAACTCTTCGTATTGGCGATCGTCGCAAAACCCCATCACTCGCTCGACGCCGGCTCGGTTGTACCAGCTGCGATTGAACAGCACGAATTCTGAAGCGGTGGGGAGATGCGCGACATGCCGCTGGAAATACCAGGCGCCGCGATCGGCTTCCGAAGGCCGCCCCAAGGCAACCACCCGGGTTTCGCGCGGGCTTAAATGCTGGACGATACGCTTGATGGTGCCGTCCTTGCCGGCGGCGTCGCGGCCTTCGAAGATCACGAGGATCTTGTCCTGGCAGTGGATGACATGGCGCTGCAACTTGACCAGCTCGATCTGCAGGCGACGCAGAGTATGCTTGTAGTCATGCTTGGCGATCGGCGTCACGGCCGCCACAGCAGGTTGGACGGATGAATGCTGGGTACCCATGGCGGTCTCCGATCCGGGCGGCCGCGTGGCCTGAACCATATACTTATAGTCCCCGTTATTGCCCCAATAGGCGAGAAGCGAGCCTTTGCCGTGATGCGCGTGATTAAGGGGTTGGTCTCTGTATCCGATGCCTTTGGCTGCAAGAAGGCGTTGGATGGGCTGCTGGCTCGCTCTGCCAGGCTCGAACGCGGGATGATTGTCGTAGTGTGACTATCGGGCGTTCGTGCAGAAGGATTGGACCGCGCCGTGAAAGCGCAATTCCAAGCGCCCGGTGTATTGCGAATCCGGACAGCGGCAAGTTCCGGCGGTCGCGGCTTGTGTCTCGTTCGGCGGGCCGGCAGGCCATGCGGCGGCGCTTACGCGAGCCCTTGATACGGCCGGAAGCGATCCAGCTCGAGATCGACCGGCGTTAACAAAAATTTGATAGTATGTTGCATCCAATCGATACCGCCGCGTTGCCGCTCGGCCACGCCTGTTTATGCGAGAACCGGTCCAGCCCTGGGCAAAAGCGTTTTGAGTCTTCGTGTCCTTGTGGCCTCTGGTGGTTATAAGGAAGGTCTGCGCGCCGAAGCGGTAGTCGAGGCCATCGCATGCGGTGTGCGTCGTGCAGCGCCCGATCTGACCGTAGCCGAACTGGCCTTGGCCGACGGCGGCGAAGGTACGGTGACCACGCTGCAGCGCATGGCGGGCGGCGAGATCCATACCCGAACGGTGACCACGCCCGATGGCGGGGCGGTCGAGGCCCGTTATGCCATCCTGTCGGACGGTCGCGCGGTGATTGAGCTGGCCGAAGCGGCTGGGCTGCAACAGATCGACGCAAGCGCTACCGATCTTTTGCAGACCAGTTCTCGCGGTGTCGGTGAGCTGATCGAGGCAGCCCTCGATCGCGGTGCGCGCCATATCGTGATCGGCTGCGGCGACTCCGGAATCAATGACGGCGGGGCAGGGCTGTGCCGTGCCCTGGGCGCCCGCCTGCTCGATGCCAACGGCGACGAGATTGCCGAAGGTGGGATCGGGCTGTGCGATCTGACTGAAATCGACGACCGGAGTCTCGACCCCCGTCTGGCCGAGACCACCATCGAAGTCGCCTGCAATACCGAAAACATACTGACCGGCGAGCACGGCGTGGCCCGGGTGTTCGGCCCACAGAAAGGCGCCGACGACGATACCGTCGATACGCTGGCCCAGGCAATGCAGCGTTGGGCCGATATCATCGAGCGCGACTGTGGCCATGTCGTGGCCGAGCTGCCAGGCGGTGGGGCTTCGGGAGGCTGCGGCGCCGGTTTGGCCGGGGTGCTCGGCGCGCATCTGGTTTCGCGTTTCGAATATCTGTTCCCACTGTTCCAGGTCGACGATGCAATCCAAAACGCCGATCTGATCCTGACCGCCGAGGGCGGTTTGGACTATAAATCGGCCAACGGCAAGATCCCGGCCGAGCTCGGTCGGCGGGGCGCGGCTGCTGGTAAACCGGTGATCGTGCTCGCCGGTATTGTCGACCCTACCGCGGAGGTGATTCTGGACGAGGGCGTGCACGCTTATTTCTCGATCAGCGAGCGCCCGCAGTCGATCGAAGAAGCGATTCAGGAAACCTCGACGGCGCTCGAGCATATTTCCGAACACCTGATTCGAACGTTTCTCGCCGGTGTGGTTTTCGGCCGCCTGGGGGCGGGCAATACCAATCTCGGTCCACACACGGCCGCCGCCGCGCTCGACAGCGCCGACGGCTGAGCCAGCCGCCCATGGCGTCTTCCCTGCGATCGGTGCTTCGCCGAGGCGCCGCCGTGATCCTGCTCGGCGTGGCCGCGTTCGCGGTCTATTGGCCGAGCGGGCTCGCCAGTGATGGCCGTCTGGCCCTGTTTGCTTTCCTTGGGGCTGCCATTGGCTGGATCCTGACCCGGATCGAGCCGGCCTGGATCGCTCTGACGGCAGCCCTGTTTCTGGTTCTCAGCGGCGCGGCCGATTCCGACACCCTGTTCTCAGCCCTGGGATCGGATATCGTCTGGCTGATCATCGGTGCGTTCATGCTCGGAGCCGCCATCCAGGAAACGGGTCTGGCCAGCCGTTTCACCACCGCACTGATGCCCGGCTCGACGCGCGTCGATCAGCTCATGTGGCGGCTGAATATCGGGTTGATCCCGTTGGCGCTGGTGCTGCCGTCGACGTCGGGCCGTGCGGCCGTGGTGCGTCCGCTGTATGACAGTCTGGCCGAGGCCGCCGACGACCGGCGGATCGCCCGTGCCTTCGGCCTGCTGTTTCCTGCCGTGATCACGATTTCCACGGTGGCCAGCTTGATCGGCGCGGGGTCGCATCTGGTTGCCGATCATATGCTCGGACGGATTGCCGGCGAGCATATCGGGTTCGGCAGCTGGCTGATCTGGGGGCTGCCGCTGGGTATCGCGGCCAGTCTGTTGGCCACCGGCGTCATTGCCTATCTGTATCTCGATGGGGAACAACGTGCGCGTCGACTGACGCCGGCCACCGAGGCTTTGGGGCCGCTATCGAGCGCCGAATGGCGCACCCTCGCCATCGCCGGGGTCATGATCGCGCTCTGGCTAAGCGAAAGTTGGCAGCCACTGGGCGTTGCCCTTGTGGCAGTGCTGGGTGCCGCGGCGCTGACGAGCCCCGGGCTGGGTCCGATCGACTGGAAGACCGGCATTCATGCGGTCAGCTGGAATCTGGTGGTGTTCGTTGCGGCCGCGCTGATGCTGGGCCATGCGCTGCTGGATTCGGGCGCTGCGCCATGGATCGTCGATCGGCTCATGGCTGTAAGTGGGTTGCAGGAGGGGCGGGCCACGCTCGTCATACTTGCCGCGCTGATCTTGATCGGCGTGACATCGCATCTATATATGATCTCGCACACGGCGCGCGCGGCGGCTTTGCTGCCGCCGCTGTTGGCAATCGCCGGGCGGCTCGATCTGGATGCTACGGCGGTGGTATTCATCACCAGTCTTGCCATGGACTACTGCCTGACCCTGCCGGTCAGCTCCAAGGCGATTCTGGTCTTCTATGACGACGACGCGCCCTGGAATGCCGCCGATCTGATCGGTTTGAGCGCGGTGCTGGCGCCATTGTTCTCGCTGTTGATGGTGGGCTTCTACTACGGCTATTGGCAGTTTGTCGGCTTGGCACTCTGAGCGTTGCCGGCCCGGCCTGCGGGTTGCCAAGCGAGGCTTTGCCCGGAGCAGCTTCTATAGGTGAGCCCAATCGGGTACCGGCAAGCGACAAGACCCGCTCTCGCGGGTCTTGTCGGGCGCTGAGTCATCGCGACCGCTTAGCGGTGGGCCCGGCGCCGCATCAGACCGGTGATCAGTAGTAGCAGGCCAAGCCCGAACAGGGCTACCGAAGTGGGCTCCGGTACTTCGCTGGTATCCACCATGCCGTAGGCGTGGTTGTCGGATTCGAAGTTCGAAATATTGTCGGTGATTCGCACCGTGTCGAATTCCGGCAGGTCGAAAAAGTTAATATAGGCGCTGTCGCCCATGGCGAGGTTGCCGCCGTCGGCCTGTACGGCCTGGACCAGCGTGTTGCCGGTATAGCGTGCGATCTGACGCCCATCATCGACGAAGCTGATGGTATTGAAGTAGTCGATCGAGTCCCAGAGCAGGCCAAAGTAATTGGCGGTCGTACCCAGGCTGAAAATCGCTGTGCCGGCGCTTTGGTTCAGGTACTGGGTGTTGTTGGTGCGGCCGGCCAGCGAAGCGGCGGAAGGGGCGTGGGTGACCAGGGGATAGACGCCACTACAGCTTGCATAGCCACAGCCCTGGTTGAAATCGACCGTGGTGACGCCCTCGACGGCCGAGGTCGCGACGCCATCGGCATCGGTCGTGTAATCCAGGGTAATGGTGGTCGCAGCGGCGCTCGCGCTGATACCAAGAGCAAAAACGGCGGCGATCGCGGTACGAATGGTCGGTCCCAAGGTGATCATCTGACATTCCAGTGCTTGTGAATTGAGTCCACCCCCAAAGCGGGTGGTGCCTGCCTAGAGCGAGAAATGTGCCAACAGAAAATAACGAGTAATATCAGTTAGATAGAAGTTGGAACGCGCGCCCGCTGTCAAGAATATCGACGAGCCGATAGCCGTTGTATAGGCCATATAAATAGAAGTGCCCATACAATCAAACTGTTAGCGTTGTGTCGCGATGTAAGATAGTCCGACTAAAGTTGTATGCGGGTCCGCCAGGAGCAAAAGCCATAGCCGGCAGGGCCGGTTTGCGGAAAGGCGGAGCGCTTCGATCGACTCGTCGCGAGCCTGGCCGGGCGGCGAATGCCCCGGCGTAGGCTATCGATAAACGATCACGGCCCGTGACTCGGTATCGTGCCGCGCGCTCGCGCCGTCAGCCCAGGCGGTCTGCTGTCTGTGTATCGTCGTAAATACCGACTCTGGCTGCCGACAGCGCTGGCCCGTATCTCGAAGCCCATGGGCTCGGTCGGATGGTGTCGAAATGCGGTCCGCATCCAACCGTTTTGGGCGCTGTTGCCGACGCGCAACGAGAGCCTCGCCGCGTCGTTCTATGTCAGAGACGAAAGGTTTGCTCGGGCGTGAAAATACCGGCGTGCGGCGTTGCCCGCGTTGTCGTCGCCCGCGCTATGAGTCGCGATTCGTGCCTGGCCGCGCGACGCTGTCGAGAACGCCAACGCAGCGCTCGGCCGAATAGCAACGGATTTGGAGCCGCATACGGGCTTTATCTGATAGTGGATGGGACCCGCGGGCTGGCAGGGTGGATGTTTATTCAAACGGAGTTCTTATGTCGAGCTACGATTTCATGACCAGCTACGACCATGCGAGCCCGGCGAAGATTCAGGAATATCTCACCGGTATCGATTATCCGGCCTCTAAGGCGCAGCTCATGGCGCATGCCGAACAACAGGGCGCGCCGCTCAATGTGCGTACCGTACTCGATGCGCTGCCAGACGAAGAATACAGCGGCCCGGCCGCGCTCAGCCGAGCCGTAGGCGCGGTCGAATAATCGCCGCGTAGCCGTTGGTATCAGGCGTTTCATGGCGTTCGGGCCGAGCGGCGGACGGTTATCGAAGCGGGCGGATGTGGTAAAAACCGGCCTCGCGATTGCTGAGCCGCTGCTCGACGTCGCCGTTGCTGTGGTGCGCGACGGCAACCCCGAATTCGACATCTGGGCCGTCGTCGCGCCGTGCAGTCTGACCCCGGCCAGGGCTCAGAAGCCATGCGCTTGGTGCCCCGGTCTGGCCATCGAAGGACAGCCTTATGGCGGTCCCACTGGGATAATGCATTGTTCCCAGCGAGAGCGGGGCAGTTAGGGCACCCCTGGCCGACAGCAGATGGCGTTGGCTATCGAGCCGCAGAACGGCCTTCAAATGGGCACCGGCCACCGGAATCGAGCTGTTTTGGGGCGGTCGCACGATCCAGCGATCGGCGCCACGGCGGCCGTCGACATAGCGAGCCCCGCTTGAGGTACGTAGCGCGCTACCGGCCGGTAGCAGAGTTTCGCCCAGCGTTTGGCTTGCGGTAAGGACACAGGACCGAATGGCCGCCCGGCGGCCATCGTCGTTCAACGTGACGTTGAGTGGCTGTCCTGCGCGGCATCGCCAACCGTTCCAATCCTGATCATCGGCCAGGCTCAGTACGGCGTCGCCGGGCGCGGGCGCTAGATGCCGCGTGAGGCGTGCGGTCTCGAAACCGTAGACCGAAACCGGCTTGGGAAAGCGGGCGGATTCGAAAGAAGCCGGGCGGTCGGGATCGCGCAGTGTCAGGCGCGTCCCGGACGGCATGGTAATGCCCTGGAGCGTACGCGGAGCCTCCAGAGTGGTCCGTCGCGCGGCTTGGTCATACAAGGCGCCGACGATGACATAGCCGGCTAACAGCTGGGTCGCGATGAACGGCAGACTGTCCAGCCCGAGCAGGCCGAACACTACAGTGCGCGCCATCCAATGGTTTCGACACAAGCGCCGCCAGCGCGGGCTGACGAACCGCACGATGGCCCCAGCACAGAGCAGCAGAAAGGTGGCCGCAGAGACTAGTAGAACATAACCCAGTTCGGACGATGGCAGGGCGCGAAAATCACGACGACTCGTTCGGCGACAGCAGCCGGCAGCGGATAGCGGACGTAGTGTAACCGGACGCTTTGGAACTGGCCGCCAGTAAAGCGGTATCGGCGCAGCGACAAGAAGGTCTATCGGCCGCAGCAAGGCTTGGTATCCGATCTCGAAATCGGGGATCGGTCTTCGGGTGAGCGCCTTTGATGTTTACGGGGCCGCCCGGCGCGACACCAGGTTAAGCGATGTATTTCGAATGCGGGCGCCCGGCCGGACAGAGGCGCGGGCGATACGCGGCTCAGCCCGGCGGATAGGCGATTCGTGGATAGCCCGTGGCCGCCAAGGTATCGGCGTCGACCTGCCACGGTCGGTGTCGTTCGGCGACCGGCAATGCGCCCAGTTCTGGGATCCAGTAGGTGATATACGCCGCCTGCGGATCATAGCGCTCGGCCTGAGCGAGTACGTCGAATCGCTGATCGCGCTTGTCAGTCCCGACACCGGCCACGGTCGCCCAATTGCCCCAGTTGCTGGCGGCGTCGTAGTCGACGAGCTGTGCCTCGAACCAGGCCGCGCCATAGCGCCAGTCTTGAGCGAGATCATGGGCCAGATAGCTGGCAACGTTCTGGCGCGCGCGATTGGAAAGATAGCCGGTCGTAGCCAGTTCGCGCATGCCGGCATCGATGAACGGCAGGCCGGTACGGCCGTGCTGCCAGGCCTGCAACCGTTCCGGCTCGGCTGCGGTCGGTCGATCGGTCCGGTCCTGGAGGCCGCCGCGCTGGAATAGCCGGCCGCCTTCCGCGGCCAGGATCCAGTGAAAGAACTCGCGCCAGCGCAGTTCGAAAAGCAGCCAGTAGGTCGATTCGTTCGCGACCACTTGATCTTCGTAATCGGCAAGTACGGCCGCAATACGGCGTGCCGAGATACAGCCCAAGGCCAGCCAGGGTGACAATTTGGACGAGTCATCCAGCCCAAGCAGGCCGTTGCGGGTCGCCTTGTAGCTCGCGATGCGGTCGCTGTGCCAGAAGTAGTGATCGAGCCGTGCATGCGCGGCGCACTCGCTGCCGACAAAGGGCGTGTCGTTGCTGGGCCAATCGATGGTTGCGAACCGTTCGGTCATGGCCGCCGCGGCCTCTGGCGGCCCGGGCAAGCGCTGTGGCGCGGCCACCGGGGCATCGACGGCGATATGCTTTTCTACGGCCTTGCGAAACCGGGTATAGGTCCGCGGTATATCGGCGACGGCGAACGGCAGATCGTTAGCCTGGTAGAGCGTGTTGTCGGGAGCGGTTCGTAGCGCAGCGGTGTTGCCAAGGGCAGCGCGTACGCGCTCGAGCTGGGCAAGCTCTTCCGGGGCGCGTTCGTCTTCGGCCCAGACCGTATTCGCGCCAAGACGTTGGACCAGTTCGAGCAGTGTGTGCTCCGGTTCACCGCGACAGACGACAAGCTGCCCGCCGCGCGCGCGCAGCTCGGTGTCCAAGGCGGTGAGCGATTCGCCGATGAAGGCTTGGCGATGCCGGCCAATCTTCGGCGTGCCGAAGATCGTCTGGGTATCGAAACGCCGGTCGACACAGTACACACAGACCAGCGTATCGGCGGCGGCAGCCTGATTCAGCGCTGGATTGTCGTCGAGGCGCAGATCGTTCTTGAACCACAGAATCGCGTTTTGGGAAGACCGATCGCTAGCCATACCCGGTTTACGCAATCGGCCGTGTATCGGATGTGGCTGTGTTCCAGCGGCTCAACGCCACAGCAGGATAGGCGGTGCTGGCCAGGCGTCCCGTCGAAGCCTGCGATAGCGCTCGTTCACCAAAACGGTCGACGCCCAGGCCATCGAGGTGCCATGCGAGCGTCGCACTGGGTCCGCCCATCGGAGGGCAGCGTGCAAGTGGTCGTGGCGTGCCGGCCCCGACTCGCTACGCGACGGCGCGCCGAGGGTTGGTTCTCAATAGGGCGGAGCCCGAGGGACAGACGCTGTCGTATAGTCATCCCATGTTGTCGATCATGCGCATAGAAGCACGACGCGGCCGCGTTCGCTATGCCTGGTCTGGCTGCCATCGTCGTGGTATCCGGAAAGCGCCGGGCTCGGGGCGTTACGACCCATCAACCGGCCCTGGTACTCGCTCGCGCCAGCTCGCCGGGTCTGGCTGTCGACCTGGCCGGGCAAAGACCGACCGGCTGACGGTCCGAGCACGGTCGAGCACGGTCGAGCTGGGCGTCGGCCGCGGGCGTTGTGGGCGGGGTTTTCTGCTAAGTTTTGCTGGCAGACCGGTTCGGCGGGCGCTACCGGCGCCTTGGCGGCCGTGCCCGTTGTTATCCACTCATACCCGTGACCGGACACCGTATCTCATGAGCCCATCCCGTCGCTGGCTACTGGCCGGCCTCATCGTTGTTTCTAGCATGTTGTCGGCATCGGCATCGGCATCGGCATCGGCATCGGCATCGGCATCGGCCGTGGCCAAGCCCGACTATGTCAAGCCGCCACGCAATCGCCTGTTCAGCGTGCATACTTTTTCGGAAGGGCTGGCCCAGGTACACACCCGGGTGCCGGAAAAAGATCTATACGGGTACGGCTTTGTCGATACCGAGGGTGAGCTGGTCGTCGACCCCGAGTACGACGAAGCCGAAGCCTTTCACAACGGTCGTGCCGCAGTCGCGCGTTATGTACGCGAGCAGCCGATCAAGCGCTGGGGCTTCATCGACCGACAAGGCAAGGTCGTGATCGGCCTGGACTATATCGAGGCGCATGATTTTTCCGAGGGGCTCGCTGCGGTCAAAACCCAAAGCGGCGATTGGCAGTTCATCGACCGCGCCGGCCACACAGTACTCGACGTACAGCCGGGTTGGCACGGAGTGGACGCCCACAACGCTCGTCTTCACCATCCTCTGAACGATTTCCACGACAGTTGGCTGTGGATCGTGGATGGCGAGCGTGGTTTCAATTTTGTCGATCGGAACGGCCACAAGCTGCGCGACCGACCATTTCCCAAGGCCGGGCCGTTCTCGGGTGGCTTGGCCATGGTCGCGATCGACGCCACGCCGGTGCCCGGACCGAAAGGCGACAACGAATTGGCGCGAATCTACGACCGCCTGTCGGGCCCTGAGCCAAAGACCTACGACTGGGCCATGATCGATACGAAAGGCCAGGTGCGCTTTCGTCTGGCCGACGACATGAGCCGGCTCGGGCGCTTCGTCAACGGTCGGGCGCCGTTCTCTCGCGACGGGCATTGGGGCATTGTCGACGACCAGGGCCACGTGGTGGTGCCGGCTCGTTACGAGCACAAACCCCGCGGCTACGGCCAGGATACTGTGTTGTTCGCGGTCGACGGGCAACGCAGCGACAATCGGGACGGCTACATCGAAACACTCGATCGTGATGGCCAACGTATCGCTCGGATTCCGTTCTCGGATGACCAGGGGCGGACGATAGTGGATGCCAAACACCGGTTCCACGAAGGGCTGCTGGGCGTCGAACTCGCGACCGGGGTCGGCCAGGATCAAGAGTTCGAGACACTCGGCTGGGGCTTTATCGATGCCCGCGGTCGGCTGATCGTTGCCCCCCAGTTCAACGGTGTGACCAACTTCGCCGATGGCCGAGCTTTCGTCTTCCCGAAGGACGCCGGTGGGGCCGGCCTGATCCGCAACCCGCTCGAGGCCGAACAAGCGAGTTGATACCGCCCTGAGCACTCCAGCATTTTGAGGCGAAGGCACTGCCGCAGCGAGCGAGAGCGGCGGCCGAGTGTCGCCGGGCATGGCTCATCCGCTCTTTCGGGCAACGGCGTCGCTCGTTGAAGCGAGCGATCGTCGATACCGAGGGCGACTTTGCCCGGCTGTTTGGGATGTCGGGCATAGCCTGCGGCGGCCTGACCTGCGATCACGTTCGGCCGCGAATGGCCACCCGAAAAACAGGCTGGGAACGACAATGGGCCTGGCGCATTGCGGCCGCTAGGGATTTTTTACCGGGCGCGGAATGCCGATTCATGCTGATCCGAAACAAGCGCCTTACGTCGGAGGTGGCCCGAAAGCCAGCAAAATCAGCCGTTATCAGTCGCTGAAACGGCTTGCCTCGGGCTGGGCCCGAACACCCGCGACGCAACTAGTCGCCGCGCCTGCGGCTGAAGTCGTGCGCGGCGCTGAGCGCGAGCGGCGATCGCCAATCGAGGCAGAGCAGGATACGTCGGTCGATGCCATTAGGGCTTGGGATAGATAAGCTGTACCGGTGTATGTCGATGCCCATGAATAAACGAGAATCCCATGCCCGAGCCCCGTCTTACCGAACAGCTTGCGTTTCTAGCAGAAATCGATGCGCTGAAAACCGTAGTGCGCCAGTCGCCGTTGGTCGATCGCAGCCGGCGCGAAAACTCGGCCGAGCATTCGTGGCACCTTGCGATGTTCGCGCTGATCCTCGCCGACGATGAGGCTGTGGATACCGCCAAGGTCATCAAGCTCCTGCTGGTTCACGATATCGTCGAAATCGACGCCGGCGATGCGCCGATTCACGGTGGGCACGATCCAAAAGCGATCGAGGCGCGAGAACAGGCCGCGGCCGACCGCCTGTTCGGCCTGCTTCCGGAAGATCAGGCCCTCAAACTGTTTTCTCTTTGGCAGGAATTCGAAGCCGCCGAAACGCCGGAAGCCGAATACGCAAAAGCGCTCGATCGTCTGCAGCCGCTACTTTTGAATACGCTGACCGGCGGTGGCACATGGAACGACCACCACGTATCCGAACAACAGGTCCATGAGCGCTATGGTCCGACGATCGAACGCGGCTCGACGGTGCTATGGGCGCACGCACGTCAGTTGGTGGCCGCGCATTTCCACGATCGCCAAAAGCCGGGCTGATCGGGTAAGGACCAGCGCCAACGCTGGCCCCGTGCCGAGCGCCGGGGGCGATCGTATATCGATACGCGACTGGTCTACGGCCGACTCATGGCACTGGAGCAGCCTGGCTGGTTAGCCCAGTCGAGACTGGTCGTAATTGATCGCGTTTTAGCGGCCCAAACCGCATGGTTCTTGCGGCCCGGGTTCGAGTTGGCCCCACAAGGGCGCGACCCATCGCCTTAACGGGGTTGCTTCGCCGCAGCTGCGAGTCGAGTTAGCCGAAGTCAAATCCTGCGCCGGCGACAGTGAGTACGGTTTAAACACGTTCATAGGCTGGCTCGCTGGGACCGCAATGGGAGGGTGTAGCCTGCGAGCTCACCCGATCGGAGGGCCGCGAATCCTCATATAACCCGACAAACCGCCGCCTATGGATCGCTGTCTTCCCATCGATGTTTTGGCAGGGGGAAACGTCAACCAAGCCTTCAAGAAGATCATTCGGACGGTCACACCGCCGACCGTACTGGAAAAATGTGTAATGAAACCGCTGATGGCCTATCGGGGGTTAAAGCCGATCGCAGCGCGTCACTGCAATCTCTGCGATTACCGGGGCTATTTCGGCATCAAGGGGCGGCCGCCACGTCTAGATGCCCGATGTCCGCGCTGTGGCAGCTTCGAGCGGCACCGGCTGTTGATGTTGGCCATGGATCGGGCAGAGGTCATTCCCGAAATCGGCGCTGATGAGCAGGTGCTGCATTTCGCCGCCGAGCCGGTTTTGGTCCGCCATTTCAGAAAACGCTGGGGGCGTTACCAGACTGCTGACCTGTTTTTCGACGCCGATCTCAAACTGAATCTGGAAGATATCGATCTGCCGGATGCCAGTGTGCGGCTGATCATCGCCAATCATGTGCTGGAGCACGTCGATGATTACAAGGCGGCCAGCGAGTTGCATCGCATCTTGGTCGATGGCGGCGTACTGGTATGCATGGTGCCGATCATCGAAGGCTGGGCGCAGACCTACGAGAACGAGGCTATCCAGACCCAGACGGGGCGCTGGCTACACTTCGGCCAGGGCGATCACAGGCGTTATTACGGACGCGATTTCAGGGCCCGTATCGCCAGCGCCGGGCTGCAGCTGGCTGCAGAAGTCACGGCCGAAGGCGAAGAACTGCTCGAATACGGCTTGTTACGCGGTGAGAAGGTGTTCATGTTCCGTAAGCCGCTTGCGACAACGTCTGCGGCCTGAGCCGCGAGCGCATGGAAGGATCTGGCCGGTGGGCACCCCCACATTGAGCGGGCGCCCGACCGGCTTCGCGGTCGACTGCGCCACCGATCGGTGCGAATAGGCGATCTGCGCCCGCGTCGATAGTCGCGCCTAAACGGGGCCTGAGAAATGCAGTATCAGGCCAGAGCTTTCAAACAGGGCATCGGCTCCAACGGCTCGTGTATGAGCCGACATTGCCGGACGTGGGGCCCTTTTAGGTGGGCGTAGGAAGAAGCGCTATGGCTCGGCCCACCGCGGCTGACCGGTATGTCTCAAACAGCGCTGACCGATACCGCCCGGCGCGAGGCGCGGAATGCAGTCAGCCGCGGCGAAAATGCTCGCCGCGTTATCGCTGACCAGAGAAGGCGGCATATAGGACGCGCTTCGCATCGATAGGATGCGAAGCGCGTCGTCTCACCTGCTGCCCAACGCAAGCCGGCGTGCGGCCCGCCAACGCGTCCAGATGTTCGCTGCTAAGTCGGCTCTCGAACCGGGGCACCGTACTTAGCCCGTAGTCGTCACGCCAATGCCGAAAAGCAGGGCGGAAACGGTTTACCAGGCATAGGCCATCGGCGCCTCACCACCCGGCCCAGGCCAGATTTCGTCCAGTCGTTTGAGGGTAGCCTCCGACAGCGTCAGGTCAGCCGCGCCGAGATTCTGCTTCAGATGCTCGACCGTGCGCGGGCCGACGATAGTCGCGGTCACGACGGGGTTGTGCAGCAACCAGGCCAGGGCGACCTGGGCCGGGGCGGCGCCGATGTCGGCACATAACGTTTCGTATGCCTCGACCTGGGGGCGCAGCTTGTCCAGCTTCTGTTCGAAAGCGTCGCTGCCGCGTCGGCCTTCATTATGTTTGCCGAGCGCGCCGGCCAGCATGCCCTGGCCAATCGGGCTCCAGGGGATCAGGCCAATTCCGTATTCTCGCAGCGCTGGAATCATCTCGAGCTCGATCGTGCGCTGGGTGAGGTTGTAAAGACTCTGCTCGGAGGCCAGCCCCAGGAAATTCCGGGCCTTGGCTGCACATTGGGCGCTCACCACGTTCCAGGCCGCGAAGTTGCTGCTGCCGACATAGGTGATCTTGCCCTCGCGTACGAGCTGCTCCATCGCCTGCCAGACTTCTTCCCACGGCGTATTCCGATCGATGTGGTGCATCTGGTAGAGATCGATATGATCAGTGCCTAGCCGCTTCAGGCTGGCCTCGCAGGCGCGCCGGATATGATAGGCCGACAGGCCACGATCGTTCGGCCCGGTTTCCATGGGTTGATAGACCTTGGTGGCCAGCACGATGCGATCGCGTTTGCCGGTGGCGGCCAGCCACTTGCCGATGATCTCCTCGGAAATGCCATAGCCCTTGTCCATATCCGGGCTCTGGGGGCCGCCGTAGACATCGGCCGTATCGAAATGGTTGATGCCGGCGTCCAAGGCCTCGTCCATGATTCGAAACGATGTCGGCTCGTCGGTCAGCTCGCCGAAGTTCATCGTACCGAGGGTGAGCGGGCTCACCTTAAGGCCGGTGCGGCCTAGGGTTCTGTAATGCATGGCGGTGTGTCCTTAGACTTCGAAAATACGGTTGTTCTGCCGTGGTCGCCGGCCCTGGCGGGCCAGCTACTGGGTGTCGTTCAGCGCATCACTCGCCGGTGCTCGTCGGCACAGGCGCCGGGCTGCGTACCGGAGCTCAAAGACCAAGCCGCGAGTGGCTGACAGCGGCGCCGCACGCGAAGCTGCCACCGCCACGGGCCAGTCTTCCGGCCGGTTGTTGTGAGCGTCCGATCAGAGATCCTTGCCCATGAAGTCGT
Source organism: Salinisphaera sp. SPP-AMP-43 (assembly GCF_049568105.1). Classification (GTDB taxonomy): domain Bacteria; phylum Pseudomonadota; class Gammaproteobacteria; order Nevskiales; family Salinisphaeraceae; genus Salinisphaera. The sequence goes on along the minus strand of NZ_CP145335.1, from coordinate 2,264,764 downwards.
GAACGACTGCGAAGATGTCCTGGCCTCGGGCACTGGTCATGTCCGGCTCGCACGATTGCAGAATATCGGCGATCGATGTGACGATGCCGCCGGCGCCTTCGATACGACGCAGCGCGGCGGCCTCGGTGCGCGCCGAACGTCCTCCGCAGGCCTCGAGCGCCACCACCACGCGATAATCCTGGGCTATGCCGTCCAGTGCCAGATACTGGAGCACGGCTTCGCTGGAATAGCCGGCGATCACAATAGTGCGCCGCCCGGTGGCTTCGAGCGCCGAGACGAAGGCCTCGTCGCCAAAGGGGCGAGCGTTAGTGCGAGTAAAACTGTTCTTCTGGCTGGCATGGTTGGCCAGAGCCGGCAGATGGTTCGATGGTTTGCCATCGACCGCAACCAGGCTGAACAGCATCGGCATGCCCAGGATTCGGGCCGCCCGTGCCAGGGCCTCGGCGCCGGCCTCGATTGCTTCGCCGGAATGGGTGCGGCTTTTATGCACCAATTCCGGCTGCAGATCGGCGAATACGACGACCGCATCTGCCGGGTCGAGCGTCATGGCCAGATCAGCGCGCGACATAGCCACCGTCCACAGCGATTACATGCCCGACCACGAAGCTCGCGGCATCGCTACACAGCCACAGCGCAGCCGCAGCGACTTCCTCGGCCTGACCCAGCCGCTTGATCGGCACGTCGCGCATCATGTCCTCGATCACGCCTTCCTCGGCGTTTTTCATGTCCGAGACCATCGGCGTATCGATAATGCCCGGGGCCACCCCATTCACACGGATGCCTTGTGCGGCATAGTCCAGGCCGGCGGTTTTGATCAGACCATGCACACCGTGCTTGGCCGCGTGATAAGTCGCCCGGCCCGGTACGCCGACGAAGCCGCCAAGCGAGCTGTTGTTCACGATCGCGCCGGAACCCTGCTTGCGCATCTGGATGAGTTGATACTTCATGCAAGCAAAAACGCCGCGCAGGTTGATCGACTGCATCTGATCGAAATCGTCGAGCGAAATATCGGCGAGTTCGGTGGCATCGGCCTGAATGCCGGCATTGTTGAAGGCCATATCCAGACTGCCGAATTCGGCAACGGTGCGTTCGACGGCCTGTTTGATCTGGTCTTCGTCGGTCACGTCGCAGGTGATCGCGAGCGCTTTATAGCCGGCATCGGTGAGTTTTTCGACCGCAGCTTGCAATTCCTTCGGATCCCGGTCGACCATGGCAACGGCCGCCCCGGACTCGGCAAATCCGGTTGCAGTGGCCAGGCCCATGCCGCGGGCAGCCCCGGTGACAAAAGCGGTGCGGCCGGAAAAATCATAGGTTGGGTTCATGTTCTGCAGATTCCTTGTAGTGCGTTCGACGGGGCTGGGCCACTCGGCGGATTCGGATCGCGGTATCGAGTAGCGCGCGACCGTCTTGTCCAAGGGCAGCCGATCGTGAACGGCGCCGCGGTCTCCGGTGCCGATCGATCGCCATCAATCCACGCCCGGGGGTGGTATTTCGTATCCCAACAAAGCGTACGCACGAGCGCCTCGGATCGGTAGGCCGTGCCGCTAATAACGCTTATTAGGTAGGGTATTGAAAGCGAGCTTATAGTCGTAGGCCTCGAGTGCCCCGTAGGCTGTGTAGCCGAGCCGATGCGATACGTGGTCTGGGGTGAATGTTGGCGCTGTAGGCGTTCGATAGCCAGGCGCTGTGCCGCCCGCCACGGGCCGGGCGTGAGCCACGATATGGTTCAGACCGGGTAGGCGATCGGCGCTGTGGCCGGGATCACGGTTGGGCAGACACGGAGCACTCGACGGGTACCCTCGGGGCGATGACGACTGTGCTTTGAAAACAGCGGGATTTGTCGGCGGCAGCAGCGAGTTATCCGGGGATGCCCAGGTCCTCGCCGGGCTTTTAAGATTTCTCGTCGGCTCCCAGCAGCCCGTCAGCGCCGGTGCAGCGAATGCCTGGCCGAACACGGCCCGCCCATGGCGCGATATTTGCTTTACGGCATACTGACCAGGGAGGCGAGGGTGCTATACCCATCGGGCATAGCTCATGAAATATTCGATACTCAGTTCAGCGTGTCTGATTGGCGTTGTTATGTTTTCTTCGTCGTCGAATGCGGCGCCAGAAGATGTGTGCATCGCACACGCTAAAGCCTCGTTCGAAGCCGTGGCTCGAGGCGACTACGAGGCAGCGGGCAAGCACTTCGCGCCGACGGTCGCGAAGCAGCTGCCGCCGGCCAAGATTCGGCAGATATGGCAATCGATACAGCGCAATACCGGCAAGTATCAAAGCCATGGCCGGTCGCGCGTCGAAGTCATCGGCGGTCAGCCTGTAGTGGTCACGCCCGTTGAATTCGAGCATGCGCAGTGGGACGCGCTGTATGGCTGTAACGATGACGCCCGGATCACAGCCGCTCAGCTCATGCCGGCGACCCGGCTTGCAGCGACCATCGACGCCGAAGCACGTGCGGCCGAGGCCAAGAAACCGGTCGCGGCGAAAACCCAGGCCAACGGCATACGTATCGCACCACTATCGGTGCCGTCGCCATATGGGCCGCTGCGCGGCGCGCTCACCCTGCCGGCCGGTAAGGGGCCGTTTCCGGCAGTCGTACTGGTCGCCGGCTCGGGCCCGCACGTCATGGATGAAACCGTGGGTGGCAGCAAGCCGTTTCGCGATCTCGCCGAGGGTCTGGCAGCCGCTGGCGTAGCCTCATTGCGCTACGATAAACGCTCGGCGGATTATCCGAAGCAGATGCGCGCCAATCGCGGTCTCACTGTCGACGAGGAAGCAACTGACGATGCCTTGGCGGCCGTGCAGCGGCTCGCCAAGCAGGACGCGATCGATTCCGACCGGCTATTCGTGCTCGGCCATAGCGAGGGTGCCATGCTGGCACCGCGTATCGGTCGGCGTGCGCCCAAGCTGGCTGGGCTCATCCTGCTGGCGGCCCCGGCGCGGAAGCTGGTCGCGATCATGCGTCAGCAAACCCGTGAGCAAGGCCGGCGCCAGGGATTGTCACCGGCTAGGGTTCAAGCCTCGAATAAAGCGCGGGCCGAAGAACAGCGGCTGCTCGAAAACGCGGATCCGGATCATCCGCCCGAAGGCGATTTCATGGGGGCGCCCCAGACTTGGTGGCTGAGCTTGCACCGCTACGATCAGGTCGCGGTCGCGAAGTCGCTGTCCCTGCCGATGCTGTTTCTCCAGGGGGGCCGCGATTTCCAGGTATCGGCGGCCAAGGATTTCGAGGCCTGGGAAACAGCCCTGGCCGACCAATCGAACGTCGCCTTTCGGCTATATCCCGGGCTAAGCCATCTGTTCACGCCGGCTGGCAAAACGCTGACGCCGACCGATTACCATAAGCCGGCCTACGTCGATAGCGAGGTCATCTCGGATATCGCCGGGTGGATTAAATCCCGGTAGCGCGAGGTCTCGTTATCCTGGCATGGGGCTAACCCGGGCGGGCACGACTGCTATGACAACACGGTTGAATGGCGCTGCGCGCTGAATTCCCGAAAACCCGTTGGGCCAGTTTGCATGTATAGCGCATTTATTTTGCGATTGGCCTTGAATAAGCGCGGCTAGAACAGCATCCAATGAATCACATGGCGGCAGAGCGTGCTCTACGAAACATGTCTTCTGCCTTTCATCGATTCTGGAGAGTCGTATGACCGATAAAGTGAAAAGCATCAACCCGGCCACCGGCCGGACCATCCGTGAATTCGATACGATCACGGACGACCAGCTACAGCAGAAAATTGAGCAGACCCACGAAGCGTTTCTGGATTGGAAACAGCGCTCCATCGAAGAACGGGGCGCACTCGTGCGTAAGGTCGGCGAACTGCTGGTTTCGCACCAAGATCGGCTGTCGCGCTTGATCACTGAAGAAATGGGCAAGCCGATCGCCGAAGCGCCCGGCGAGCTTCAGCTTTGCAAGGGCATTTGCGACTATAGCGCCGACCATGCTGCGGACGTGCTGGCCGATGAACAGCGCGATCTGCCGGGCGGGCGAGCTGTCGTTACCCATCAGCCGGTGGGCGTTATCTTCGGTATCCAGCCGTGGAACTTTCCTTTTTATCAGGTGATTCGCTATACGATCGCGAACCTGATGGCCGGCAACACAGTGCTGCTCAAGCATTCGCCCAATGTCTGGGGCTGTGCCGAAGCGCTGGAAGGCATCTTCCGCGAAGCCGGTCTGCCCGAGAACGTGTTCAACGTCCTTTATATTCAGGACGAACAGGCCAGCCAAGTGACTGCACACCGGCTGGTCCGGGGCGTGACCTTTACCGGCAGTGCGGCCACGGGCCGCAAGGTAGCAGCGGATGCCAGCCAGCACCTCAAGAAAAGCGTGCTGGAGCTTGGCAGTAACGATGCCTTTCTGGTGCTCGAAGATGCCGATATCGACCGGGCCGTGAACGCCTGCGTTACAGGTCGGATCAACAATAACGGCCAGACCTGCGTGGCAGCCAAGCGCTTCGTCGTGGTGGATGCGGTCTATGAGAAGTTCCGCGATGCCTATATCGAGAAGATGAAGCAGGTCGAATTCGGCGACCCGTCGGACGAAAATACCCAGCTCGGCCCGCTGGCTCGCGAGGATCTGCGCGATACCTTGCACGAACAGGTCAAGACATCGATCGACAAGGGCGCGACCTGTGCGATCGGCGGCGAAGTGCCGGATGTCGAAGGCTTTTTCTATCCGGTGACGGTGCTGGAAAACGTTAAACCCGGTATGCCGGCCTACGATGGCGAGTTGTTCGGCCCGGTCGCCTCGCTGATCCGAGCCAAGGACGAGGCGGATGCGATCCGTATCGCCAACGATTCGGTCTATGGCCTGGGCGGCGGCATCTTCTCCAAGGACGAGAAACGCGCCGAACGTTTAGCCCGTGACCACTTCGATACCGGCATGGTCAGCATTAACGGCTACTATATTGCCCAGCCGAACCTGCCGTTCGGCGGCGTCAAAGATAGCGGCTATGGCCGCGAACATGGCGGCTTCGGCATGCGTGAATTCGTCAACAGCAAGTCGTTGATGATCGCGCAGTAACGCCAGTCTTGCCGACCCGCTATCGGTTGGCGACCAGTAGCCGCGTTGATAAGCCCCGGTCTTTGGCCGGGGCTTTTAGGTTTGAGGTCGGGCGGCCCAGTGAAAACCCGATCTCACATGCCCATTGCCGGGCAGTATCGCCCTGGTTCGGGCCAAGTCGGTCTGGCCTCGATCGCAGGCACCGCTTGAATCAAAAGCCCATCATCGACCTGCTTCAGAACAGCGCCGGTGCGTTCGTCGTGACCGTCGCACGCCTGTCAGTTTCGGATCGATAGCGGTGGGTCCGCCGTCGCGGCCGAGCCGGCCAAGGCCTGAACCATTAACACCAGTACCGGACAGCGGCTCGATAACAAGCCCAGTCGCAGTCACTCGCGCGATACGGGCGCCGTGCAAGACCCGCGCTTTGCGCTGATAACGCGTTGAAAGAGCGTTGAAATATCGACATGCTCGCCGGTAGACCGGGCATGTGGCAGACTACTCCGCCGCGTATCACCGCGGTTTGAACGATCCCCTTACGGCGCGAATGCTAGAAGACCGGCCATACCGTATTGAACAAGGTTTGCTATGCGTCGGATATTGATACTGGTTGGGGCTCTGGGACTGGCCGGTTGTTCGGCGGCGCCCGATGGTCCTGCCTGGGGTTCTCGGGCCACGCTCACGCCGGGCTGGTCGCGGCTGGGCAGCGCAGCGGCCGATGCGGCGCGCTCGCCGGTAACGTGGGCCCCGCTGGTTACTGCCGGCCTGCTGCAGATCGACCATGCCGATCGGGATATTGCGGATTGGGCGTCCGACCATACGCCGATCTTCGGCTCGCAAGACAATGCCAAAACCGCCAGTAACGTCATGCTGGGCGCGTCGGCAGCCCTGTATACGGCTACGGCCCTGGCGGCGCCGAGCTACCAGAGACAGTGGTATCCCAACAAGGCCAAGGGTCTGGCGGTGGGCGTCGGTGCGGCAGCCGCGACCGAGGGCGTAGTCGAAGGGCTGAAAAAAGGCGTCGACCGCCAGCGGCCCGACGAGTCCGGCCACGACAGTTTTGTCTCGGGCCATGCCGCGCTGACCGGCGTATCGGCCACCATGACCCAGCGCAATATCGATACGCTGCCGATCTCCGATACCAGCCAGCTCGCCCTGCGCAGTCTGGCCGTAGGACTGAACGTAGGCACGGACTATGCGCGGGTTGCCGCGCGCAAGCATTATCCCTCGGACGTGCTGGTCGGCGCCGCCCTCGGGCATTTTATCGGCGTGGTGGCAGACGAGGCGTTTCTCGGCATGTCCGACGATCGTTTTCTACCCACCGTCAGCCTATCGCGTCATGGCGGAACGGTAGGTTTTCAGGGTCACTTCTGAGTTCGAGTCGCTCGGCGAGCGGCGTTTCGGCCTGGCGCACCTGGCAAAACGCATGATTCAGGACAACCAAGCCTCGATTGGCGGTACGAATATGATCAGGCCAATGACGATCGAGCCGATCGCGCTGAGCAAGACTGCGCCGGCGGCTACGTCCTTGGCTTTCTTGACGACCGGATGAAATTCCGGCGATGCCACGTCGCATAGCAGTTCGAACGCCGTATTCAAGGCTTCGGCGACCCATACCGCAGCTATCGCCAGCACCAGGATGCACCACTGGATCGGCGATATGCCGGCCATGAAGCCAAGACATACGACCACCGCCGTAGCCACGGCATGAATCCAAGCGTTGTGCTGGGTAGCCAACATTTCGCCGATCCCGACAACGGCATACCGCAGGCTACGGATTCGTCCGTTGAAAGAAAACGAAAGGGTGGTGTCGTTCATCGATCAGTGCCTGCGTTGAATACTGGTACGGCCGGTCAACCGCAGAATCCAGCGGCTCGGCCAGTTCCGGTTATCTACGCAGGTCGGCGATAAATTGCAAACGCCGGGCCGTAATCGTGCATGAACGCACCGGCCAGCAGAATCCGACTTCAGGTTTTGCGATTGCCTCGAGCCGTACTCGGCCTATCCGTGTGACTCAGGTGCTCGCACAACGAGTACAGGGCAGCGCGCGTGGCCGACGATCGAGCCGGCAATACTGCCTAAAAACACATCGGACAAGCGCGGATCGTGGGCGGCCATGACCACCATATCCGGACGCGTTTTATTGATTTCATCGATCAGATAGCGCGGCATGCGACCAACGAGCACGCTCGTCAGCGATTGGATATCGGAGGGGACATACTGCTGTGCGACCGCCTCGAGCCGATCTTTAGCGGCCTGGAGCGATTCCTTGCCAGCCTCCACAGCCACGTACGGGTACATCCCGGCGTTGATGTCCGGCAACACCGTAAGCAGGCGCAACGGCACCTCACGTACCTTCGCCCACTGCACCGCATAGGGGAGCGCAAGCTCTATGGCATGTGGCTGGGCCAAGTCGACCGGCACAAGTATCTCGCGTGACATGGCGCATCTCGAGCATCAATAGCAGGTGAATCGCGTCTGTCCCCAGACTATTGTTGCCGGAGCGCTGCGCTTTGACGCAGGTCAACGGTGGGTTCAATCCCTATGCTTGTAGGCGCACTGAATCGCCTAAGCCCCAGCCATCCAATAGAGCCGATAGCTTGTTTGGTAGGGCGCCCTGGAACCGAAATAGGGTCAAGTCAGATATGTCTGGCGTTGTGTAGATGCGACCTTTTCGAGATGGCCCGATCTCGAATCCCTATTGCAGCATGCCCCGACAGCCAACTATCGGGGCATGGCCCTAGTACGGCAAAACAAAGATTTGTTTAACCGGGTTCCTGCGTATTGGCGTTGTTGCGTGTCACGCGCCACACAGCGTTGGTCAGGTCGTCAGCAACGAGGATCGACCCATCCGGCGCGACGGTCACGCCGACCGGGCGGCCGCGGGTCTTGTCGTCGCCGCTGAGAAAGCCGGAGACAAAGTCCACGGGGTTGCCCGCGGGCTTGCCGTTTTCAAACGGGATGAATACGACCTTGTAGCCGACTGGGTCGCCGCGGTTCCAGCTGCCGTGTTCGCCGACGAATACGCCGTTCGAAAAATCGCCGCCCACGCTGTCGTTGGAAAAGGCAACGCCGAGCGGGGCGTGATGCGAGCCGAGGCTGTAATCTGGTGCGACGGCCGATTCAACCTTGTCTGGATTCTGCGGCTTCACGCGCGGATCGACGTGCTGGCCCCAATAGCTATAGGGCCAGCCGTAGAAGGCGCCTTCCTGAATGGTCGTGAGATAGTCGGGCACCAGGTTCGGGCCGAGTTCATCACGCTCGTTCGCGACTGCCCATAGCTGGTCCGTACCCGGTTGGATAGCCAGGGCTGTGGGGTTGCGTACGCCGGAAGCATAGGTGCGATGGGCGCCGGTTTCGCGGTCGATCTGCCAGATCTCGGCCCGGTCGACTTCGGCTTCCATGCCACGTTCGGTGATGTTGCTGTTGGAGCCGATGCCAACATAGAGATATTGGCCGTCGGCGCTCGCGGTCAGGGCCTTGGTCCAATGATGGTTGATCCGCGAAGGCAGTTCCGTGACCAGTTCCGGCTTGCCGCTGGCGTGGGTCTGACCGTCCTGATAATCGAACCGGACGAGCGAATCCTGGTTGGCGACATAAAGATTATTATCGACCAGCGCCAGGCCGTAGGGTGCGTTGAGGCCGTCGGCGAACACCGTTTGTTGGTCGTAGTTGCCGTCGTTATTGCCGTCGCGCAGCAATGTCAGCCGGTCGCCACCTTTAACCGAAGTCGTGCCCTGTGATTTGATAACACTGGCGATGAAATCCTTGGGCTTGGTCTTCGGGGCATTGCCACCGCCTTTGCCCTCGGCCACCAGAATATCGCCATTGGGCAGCACCAGCGTCTGGCGCGGGACCTTCAGATCGGTAGCAATGGCTTGGATCGTATACCCATCCGGTACGGTGGGTTTCTGATCACCCCAGTCGGCCGGCTCGGGGATCGTCATGTTCGGCAGCAATCCACGCTGCGGCTCTGGCAGGTTCGGATTGGGGCCGAATTGCTGTTCCGAGTCAGCCGCTTGGGCGCCGCCAGCAACCAAGGCTAGCGATAGGGCGCTTGCGTACAAAATCCCTTGCGTTTTCATGACCGCCCTCCGGCGCCGAGACGAGAAAAGCCGAGCCATGTGGCCGCACAGCCGAGCACGGCAACGACGATAGAAAGCACGAAGCCGGTGGGCATCATGGCCCATGCATCCCGCGCGTGGATCAGCGCGTTGATGAAGCCGACAACCCAGGTTGCTAGTAGCACAAGGCAATAGATGGCATATGGCGCGCGACGCTCGGCCCGAAACAGACCGATCAGCCCGCATAACAGGGCAAAGCCTGTAAACACGAGCGCGCCGGCGATCAACCAGGACGAGAATGTGCTCCATTGGATGTGATACGACGTCGCGTAGGCATAGTCGCTCAGGGCAGCGCCAAGAAACAGCGGAAACGTGCCGGATAGTGATAACGCATGCAGCGGATTGATTCCGGCTGTAGACGTTGGGTGGGTAGCGGCAGTCAAAATAGACTCCTTCTAAAGGGGTAAACCAGAATACCTTTCGATAGGGCCGTCGTGTTCTCGATCAGCGAAATTCGTGCGTCTGAGTGGTCGACCGGTCGGCTCTAGGAAATATGTGAACCGGGCAGCCAACCGGGTTTGTCGTTTGCAGAGACCAATCGTGTCGTACGAGTCCGCGTCGGGCGCTGTTATGCAGCAACGCGAGGCTGCGGTGACGCTAGATGGCCGTCGCGTCGTTAATTCATAGAGGCCTGTCCCTTCGGGCTGGACCGCCCATCGTGTCCTGCGGCGTTTCGTGTCTGGGCCGTGGCCCGCCAGGACCCGCAACTCGCGCCTTGCAAGACACGATCGGCGTAGGCCAATGCGGGCGCGTCGTCACGACATACGCCGCCGCATCCGCGGCCCTGTAGGTGGCAAGCCAAGGGATTGTGAACGTTGCATAGCCCAGCCACGTGAGCGAACGATGACGGCGGATGGCCGCTACAAGAGGACTCTATGGGGGACGCCTGCCGATCGCGCCATGCGGCGTTGCAGGCCTTGAACGTGGGCCTACTACGCTCGGTGGCCTGCGCCTTGCCTGCCACAATGGGCAGGCGTCATGCGACGACGCGCCCTAGAGCGTCAGCAGCCCCTCGGCAACCTCGACGAGGTCGTCGCCGCGGACATCGGCAGGCAGGAACACATCGCCCGGCTCGCCTTCGAGCCGCGAGCACCACCCCGCAAGCGCTCCGGCCCGCTTGGCGCCGTGGCAGTCCCAGGCGTGTACCGCGACCAAAGCCATATGATCCAATTCGCAGCCTAAGGCATCGGCAGTGTAGTGGTAGACCGCAGGTGCAGGCTTCCAGGTGCCTACCACGTCGGACGTCACCACCTGGTCGATGTAAGTATCCAGGCCGGCCCCGGCCAGAAACGACCGTGTATTATCCGGATCGCCCACGGTCAGGCAGCCGATCGTTACCCCGGCATCGGCGAGCTTACGCAGCGCCGGCGCAGCATCCGGAAACGCCGGAACCTTCGCAAAGCCCTCGAGCACATAAGCCATATCGTCTTCCGACATAGCCTGTTGGGTCTCGGTCCGTAACGCCTGGCGAGCGGTTGCCTTGAAGTCCGCAACATCGCCGGCCAGCGTCAATGCCATGGCATCCCGCTGAAAGCGCATGAAAAAAGGCCCCAAAACGGCAGCTGGCTGGCCGACCTCTTCGAGCCGGGTGCCGATCGGATCGAGATCGAGCAAGGTTTCGAGTACGTCGAAAGCAACAGCATTGATACGACGGGCCATAACAGTCTCCTCTGCGCGTAGCGGGTCACCGGAACGGCCCCGACATAACTCGTGGTTATCAGCCGGCTGGATCGCCTGTCAAACGTGTTCGGGTAAGGCGGCCCAGGCCAAAGAACGTGTCCCGATCGCTTCCGAGCGCGAATCAACGTATCCCTAGTGCCCAGTTGTGCAAGCCCGGCTACGAGCCACGATAAGCCCTGATGTGTAATGACAATATCTGCGCACTAATACCCGGTTGGGGGCAAGCCTGGGCCGGCGAGCCAGCCGATACCGGCAGACGTGTTGAGCTTGTACAGCGCTTTAGCCTTTAGCCGAGCCGGTGAAGATGCGCTTGGGTAGCGAGGCATGCACCCCCCAGTTGCCGTCAACGACCTGGGTCACGCTGAAATCCACTGCAACCGACATCAGCGAGATCGCTTCGTCCTCGCTCAACCCCTGGGTATGCATTAAGAACGCCCGCATCTTGCGAAACGCGTCGCGCATGGCCCTGTCCACGGACGAGTTCTTGAATACGGCCTGCTGGTCTTCCGGCTTGGAGCCAAAGTGCGCTAGATAATTCGGGTAGCTGAAGCCATGGATCACCCATTCGTCCTTGGTCTCTAGCAGCGGCCACTGCAGGGCCTCCAGCTTGGTGCCCGGCAGGGCGTCTTTCTTGTGCAGCTTGAACTGGAAGACGCCGGTAAACGAGCATTCGATCGCGGTACCGCAACACTCCGAATCGCCCTGGGCGGCATGCGAATCGCCGACCGAAAAATATGCCCCTTTCACGGAGACCGGGAAGTAGATCGTCGAGCCTTTACCTGCTCGCCAATCGTCGATATTGCCACCGGTATAGCTGGGCGGAATCGAATTGACGAGGTCCGATTCGGCCGGCGCCAGACCGATCGTGCCAAAGTGCGGCCGGATCGGAATCCGCACGCCGGGCATGATGTCGTGGTTTTTCTGGAGCTGGCTGTGATCGGCGATCAGCCCAGGGTAATCGTAGGTGTCGTGACGCACGCCCGACGGATCGGACATCGGCAGCCAGCGATAGTTATAGACTGGCCGCGCGAAGTCTTCATGGCCGTTGGCGTCCAGCTCGTAAATCGTCACCACCTCGCGTGGCTTCGGCTCCTCGATCAAGTCGTGGTACTGATAACCCCACCAGGCCGCAAGATTGGTGCCGTAGGTCTTGCCTTGATAGTCGAGATTGCCGCTCGGGCGGGGATACATGTCGAGAATACGCACTTCGAGCACGTCGCCCGGTTCGGCATCGCGCACATAGACTGGCCCGGTACAGATATGCACGCCCCAGCCGGCCCCGGCGCCGTTTGGGGCATCCATTGGCCCGGCGCCACGCCGGTCGACGTTCTTGCCGTCTTTCGTCCAGTGATAGACCTGCTCGACTGCGCTATCGCCCTTGATCATGCGGTCGTAGTCATCGCCGGCCTGATGCGTGAGCACTTCGATCGTCGCCAGGTCGCCGGAATCCACCGTAAGTGCTGGTTTGAAGTTCTTACTGAACACGCCCCAATGCACGGTATCCACCGTGGCCGGCAGATAATGGTATCCCGTGCCGTCGGCCACGCGGTTGCCGCTGCCTGCCGCAGCCGCGAACCCGCTCTGGGCAAACGCCGCCGCGCCGCCGCTCGCCAAGGCGCCTTTTAGAAATTCGCGCCGCCCGTTGGCCGGTTTGGCCCCGGTGCCGTGCTGGGCGTCATCGGAATCGTTGGACTTCATCACTGCCTCACAAGAACCGCCAAAACATATCGGCTGTGAAGCAAGAGAAGTGCCATCGACCCGAGCGGGGTCGGCGGTCGAGCGGGGTGGGCCAGGTCACGGTCGACGACGAGAGCGAGTACTTTGATCGATCACCCGGCCCAGCAGGATCCAGTCTATCGCCTGACGGATGTCGAGGCCGGACGATTTTGCTCGTGTTGCCGGTGTTCGGTGTCACGGTTGGGCGGTTTATGTTTTGAAAATTCGTCGAACCGGGCGGGAAAACAAAAACATAGTTCGCCGTTCGCTGAGTGTTGTTCCCCACAACCGGCGCGAAAGCCGCTTATCTTTTAATTCACGACCTCGCATTTTGAAGAGGCCGTAGCGCAACGATGGCCCGCTCAACCGGTACCCGCGACCGCCGGCGCGGCTTGCAGCGCTGCAATCTGGTCGACCAGATAGGCCGCATCCGCGCCGACCGCCGCGAAACGCCCCGAGCCCCAGGTGTTGAGCCAGGGCAGGCCGAGAAAATACAGCCCGTCGACGGGCGTCACCCCGCGCCGGTGTACCGGTTCGCCGCGGCCGTCGAACACGGGCGCTTCGACCCAGGAGAAATCGCCGGAAAAACCCGTTGCCCAGATGAGCGTGGTAATACCGCTGGCCTCGAGTGACAGTTGCTCGGGCTCGAAGGCCGGCTGCCAGACCGGGTGATACGGCGCTGCGGCCGGCGCATCGATTTGCTGTTCGGCGATATAGGCATCGATGCTGTTGCGGATTTTGCAGTAGGTGGCGTCCGCGCTGTCGAGGTTGTCGGCCAGATTGGGCTCGAATCGCAGTCGCCCGCCCGCTTCGATCGTCGCCAGGCGACCATAGAGCTGCATGCCTTCGAGGGCGAACGCACGCAGGTCGATTTCGTGACCGCCGTCGCGCCCGCTCATGTAGTGGTTGGCCTTGTGGCGCAGCGTGTATTCGGGCTCGGCATGCTCGGCCACCGTGACATCGTAGGTGCCCATGCATTCGAGCCAATCGACCGAATCGCGCCCGCGATAGACCCGAGGTGCCCGCGGTGCGCTTCCCACACACAGATGCACGCGCCGGCCGGCGCGGTGCAGATCTTCAGCGATCTGACAACCGGATTGGCCCGTGCCCACGACCATCACCTCGCCGGCGGCAAGCTGCTGAGGGTTGCGATAGTCGACCGAATGCAGCTGATCGATCGGGGCAGGCACACGCTCGGCGATACGCGGCACCTGCGGTACGTGATAGCCGGCGACCGCGAGCACCACCTGATCGGCGGTGGCCGTACCCGCGGTGGTTTCGACTACGAACCTGGCGCGTTCGTCGCGGCCCAAACGAGTGACGGTAACGCCTTCACGCAGCGGCGGATCGACGAAATCCGCATAGCGCTCGAGATAGGCCACGATCTCGTCCTTGCCCATGAAGCCATCGGGATCGTCGCCGTCGTAGCCGAAGCCGGGTAGCCGGCATTGCCAATTGGGCGTGACCAGACAGAAGGTATCCCAGCGCTTGTCGCGCCAGGCATGCCCGACGCGATGCTGTTCCAGCACGATATGTTCGATATCGGCTTGCTGGAGCCAGTAGCTCGCCGACAAACCCGCCTGGCCGCCGCCGATGACTACCACCGGGTAGTGGCGACCGATATCCGGGCCGTCGATCATGGCCCGACGCATGAATCGACTCATCGTTCAAACCCCTCGACGGTCACCGTGGCATGGCTTGCAAAAGCCTCGGCCGCGCGTTCGATGACGGCGAGCTGTTCGGCCGATGCGCTGCAGGCATAACCGTATTTAGCGCGCACCCTCTCGCTGGCGTGGGTGAGCGCTGCGCGTGCGATGCCCACGAATTCGGACACCGCATAGCGTGCCCCGGGCTCGAAGAATTGGGTAATCGTGCTGGACGGCGAATAGCAGCGCATACGGCTATCGTCCGGCCAGCGTACGTTGAACCAGGTTTCAGGCATGGGAAGACTCCGAGTCGGCAACAGCCTGTCTCGAGGCGCAGGCGATATATGGATGGGTGCGAAAATCGCGGATCTCGCGCTCGGCGCCGGCCTCGCGCAGGCGCAGCCGCAGGCTGTCGTCGCAGTGTCCGATCGCGGCACAGGCGATACCACGGGCGCTGAATCGCGCGGTCACCGCCGCGACATCCTCGGCCGCCACCGCCAGCAGAAAACCGAAGCTGGGAAAGGTTTCGCACAGCCAGCGGGCGGGCTCGGCGACATCTGGACGCGGCACACGGGCGATATCGATCACAGCGCCGACCCGAGACGACTCGGCCAGCATCATGGCGGTACCCACCAGCCCACCCATACTGATGTCCTTCGCCGCCCGGCACAGCCCGGCTTCGGCAAGTTCCGGCAACAGCTCGAGATCGGCGCGCAGCCGCGGCGCCGGCGCTTCGGTACTGGCATCCCAGTTCGGTAACGGCTCTCGATAACGCCCGCGCAGATCGATGGCGGCGACCAGAATATCCCCCGGTCGCGCATCGAAACTGGTCAGCAGCTGCCGCGCGCGGCCGATAATCGCGACCGACAGCTGTTCGTCGTCGCTATGGGCGTTGCTATGGCCTCCCACGATGGGTACGCCGTAGGCCCGTGCTGCCGCGGCCATGCCTTCGACGATCGGCCGCGCATGGGCCATATCGCGGCTCCAGACCGCGTCCACGACGGCGCTGGCACGCCCGCCCATCGCGGCGATATCGCTGATGTTGACCATCACCCCGCAATAGCCGGCAAACCAGGGCATGCAGGCCACGAAGCGCTTGACGAACCCTTCGATGGCAAACAACAGCCAGCCATCGCCATCGGCGATCGCTGCGCAATCGTCGCCGATACGAATCGCGCCCGGGTCGGCCCCGTGGGCGCGTAGCGTATCCATGACGGCTGCGATCTCGGTCTTGCCGGCAATGCCATCGGCCGACCGCGCCGCGTGGGCAACGGCATCGAGCCGGTTCATGCGGCTACCCGGCGCGGCGTGATCACCGCGCATTCATCCGGTTCGCAGGGCGGGTACCAGGCCAGATCGGCTTGCATGAGCGCATGCGGCGCGCCGCAGACGCTGACCTGTTCGAGCACCTGCCAATGCAACGATTCGAAAAAGGTCACGTTGGCCGTTTGCACGGTAGCCGTGAACCGACGACAGCCATGCGCATGGGCGCTACCGACGGCGACCCGAACGAGTTCGCGGCCGAGCCCGGCCATGCGCCGAAAACCGCGGGCCACGGCCAGACGCGATCCGTGCCAGAGGCCGTCGCCGTCGGCATGAATACGCACCGTCCCCACGACCTGCTCGGGTATGCCCGCATTCCACGACAGCGCCACGATCGGCATGGCGATCGCATCGATGGCGTCGCGATCGGTGTGTGCGAACAGTTTCTGTTCGTCGCAGAACACCTGTTTGCGCAACCGCTGCGCGGCGCGGATCTCCCAGCCGCGGTCGGCGCGTTTGACGCTGTATGCCGCCGGCACGAAGGCTGCCGTCTTATAGTCGTCGCCGTCGAGCAGCATCAGGCGATCTCCGCGCTGCGCTCGAACGCCGATAGCGACGAGCAGGCCCCGCAACGTCCGCAGCCGGCCTTGATATCGGCCGAACGCATGCCGGCGGCCACGAGCATTTCGCCGATCGGTTCGAGTAGCGATTGCATGAATGCCGCGCTGGGGGCGGCATGATGTTCCAGCGGCGTGCCGGTAATGGGTACGAACGGCACCACGAACGGATAGACGCCGCGCTCGATGAGCGCGCGGCTCATGTCGATGATCGCTTCACGACTATCGCCCAGCCCGGCCAGGATATAGGTCGATACCTGGCCGCGGCCGAAGACGGCCACCGCCTGCTCGAAGGCGCGCAGATAGGCGTCGGGCGTGACCTCGGCCTTGCCCGGCATGATGCGCTCGCGCACCGCGGGGGTGACCGCTTCCAGATGCATGCCCAGCGAATCCACGCCCGCATCCTTGAGCCGTTCGAACCAGACCGGATCGTCCGGCGGTTCACATTGCGCCTGGATCGGCAGATCGACGGCCGCGCGTACGGCGACCGCGCTTTCGCACAGAATCGCGGCACCGCGATCGGTGAAGTTGGGCGTGCCGGTGGTCATCACCATATGGGTCACGCCATCGAGCTCGACCGCGGCACGGGCCACTTCGGCCAGCTGCGCCGGCGTCTTGCGATTGATGGTGCGCCCGTCGGCCAGCGATTGGCCGATAGCGCAGAACTGACAGGAGGTCGATCGTCGCCCATAGCGCACGCAGGTCTGGAGCACGGTTGTTGCCAGCACGTCGCTGGAATGCAGCTGGGCGATCTTCCAGTAGGGAATACCGTCGGCGGTTTGCCGGCCATAGAAACGCGGCTGCGGAGCAAAGCCGATGGTGGTGACCGGCTTGCCGTCTCGGGTCAGCCGCCCCTGACTATCGGTCGCGAACGGCGAGCGTTTCGAATGGCCGGTATGCACGGGCACCATCACGGTGTGGCCGTCGATGGTCACTGCCTTGTGGTCCGACGGTCCGGCACCGCCACGGCGGCTGGGCGCGCCCTGGCTCGGGTCAGCCAGTCGAAGGCCGAGTGATTGCATCTCGGTAAGCAGCGTTCGGCTCGGTTTCGACATGATCGGAATCCTCGGGTTCGGCTGGGGGTGTGGTGGCAGCCAGCGCAGGGCTAGGGTGCAAGGGCGCGTGGCTGCGCCGGTCGATATGCAGCGACAACAACTCGGGGCGGGCGTAATGGCCGACCGAATCCATCATCCGCTTGCGCTTGGTGATCAGATCCAGGTCGATGTCGGCGATCAGCCGGCCCGGGCCATCGCGTAGCGGCGCCACCACATGCGAGCCGTCAGGGGCGATGATGGCGGTATAGCACCCGCCGGACAGGCCTTTCTGTAGTGCCGGGTCGGCGGTCACGCTCTCGATCTGGTCGGCATCGAGCCAGGCCGTGGCATTGACCACGAAACAGCCCGCTTCGAGCGCGTGATGGCGCAGCGTGACTTCCTGTTGTTCGGCAAAGATCGGGCCCACCAGAGAGCCGGGAAACTGGCTGCAGTGAATCTGTTCCTGGTCGGCCATGAGCGCGTAGCGGGCGAGCGGGTTGTAGTGCTCCCAACAGGCCAGCGCGCCGAGACGGCCGGCCGCGGTATCCACCGCCCGCAGGCCCGAGGCGTCGCCCTGACCCCAAACCATGCGCTCGTGATAGGTGGGCGTGATCTTGCGACGCTTGAGCACGATCTCGCCGTTACTGTCGAACACCAGTTGGCAGTTGTAGAGCGTGCCGTGATCGCGTTCGTTGATGCCGAGCACCACCACGATCTCGTGCGCACGCGCCGCTGCGGCCACGGCATCGGTGACCGGGCCGGGTACGCTCGGCGCATGGGCATAAAGTGTTCGATGCCGTTCACCCATGGCCATGGGCGCCATGACGAACGACCAATACGGGTAATAGGGCACGGCGGTCTCCGGGAAGACCACCAGCTGTGCGCCCCCGGCCGCGACTGCGGCAATTTCGTCGAGCACCCGCGCGACGGTGCCATCGGCACTATCGAGCACCGGTTGCAATTGAACGGCGGCGACCTTCACGGCTCGTGGCACAGTCATCGTGATACTGGCGCTACATCGTCCAGGTGGACACGACATAGGCGTTGTCGCGGCGCGCGATCAGCTGGATATCGAGCACATCGAGCGGGCTGATCGGCTGAATACCGTCCACCAGGGCTGGCTCGCCGTGGCCGTAGAGCGCCTGCAAGGCGAACCGACAGGCATAGACCTTGCCGCCTTCGTCCATGAACGCCTTGAGTTGGTTTTCGTAGTTCTGGTGGCCCGGAAAAGCTTCGTCGCCAATGGTGGGGAAGCCACGCTGTACGCCCAGTGTCACGCCCGGGCCGTAGAGCAGGATGGTGGTTTCGAACCCCTTGCGCAGCAGACGTTTGGCCTGAAGCATATTGACCAGGCCAATCGAACCCTCGAAGGCAACGGTATGAAACGTCACCAGCGCCTTCTCGCCGGGTTCGGCCTGTACGTCCTCGAAGAGCTTATCTTCGTAGTCGACGAAATAATCGCCTTTCTGAACTTTCGCTGTCGTGACTTCAGGCATCGCGTTGTCTCCGGTTGATTCGGCATGTCGCAGGCCGACGCATCGGCGTCGGTCAGCAAGAGTGTTGCAACGCCTGTGCCAAATGATCGGTTCTAAAATGCGATCATTTGGCGATCATTTATGCGAAAACTGTGCTAGCGTTTGCCTGCGCGCGGCCCCACTTTTTTTGCAAGTATTTGCAACAGCCGCGATCCGCTGCGGCGATTACGCACCACGCTGGCGAACGACAGGCGCAGCGCACAATCCGAGGGCAGCAATGAACAACCATATGAGCCGTTGGTGCGCGGTGATTACGGCAAGCGATCGGCCGACTTACCATGCGATCGCCGATGCGATCGCTGACGATATTCAGGCGGGACGTTTGCGTGCCGAGCAGAAATTGCCGCCCCTACGCGCGCTCTCCCGTGCGCTGGGGGTGAATTTCAGTACCGCCGCGCGCGGCTATGCCGAAGCCGCGGAACGCGGGCTCATCGCTGGCCGCCCCGGTAGTGGCAGCTATGTGCGCGGCGAGATCAGAAGCGACCCGGTCCGTTCGGCAAGCACGGTCGGGCCAATCGACATGCGCATGAATATGCCGCCGGAGCCGCGCTCGCCTGCGTTGCGAGCGCGACTGCGCGAAGGTTTCGCCAGTCTGGGCTCGGGCAATGATGTCTACGATCTGCTGCGCTATCAGGAATTCGGCGGTACGCAGCGTGACCGCGAAGCGGGCGCGCTGTGGATGGCTCAGCGTCTGCCGCGGGCCGATGCCGCCAACATCCTGGTCTGCCCGGGCGCGCATAGTGCGCTGCTGGGCTTGTGTGCCTCGCTGCTGCGGGCCGGGGATAGCTTGGCCTGTGAAGCGATCAGCTATCCCGGTATCAAGGGCATCGCGGCACATCTGGGGATTCGCCCGGCGGCATTGCCGGCCGACCGCGACGGGCTCGACCCGGACGCCTTTGCCGCGCTGTGCGCAGCCGATCCGCCCAAGGCGTTGTATATCAACCCCACGCTCAACAACCCGACCACTGCCACGCTGTCCGCCGAACGCCGGGCGGCCATCGCCGAAATCGCTCTGCGCTACGGCGTGCCGATTATCGAGGACGACCCCTACGGCTGCCTGCCGAAACAGCGGCTGGCGCCGATCGCCACCCATGCGCCGGAGCTGACGTTTTATGTCGCCGGTCTGTCCAAGGTGCTGGGCGCTGGTCTGCGTATCGGCTATCTCGTCACCCCGAATGTCCGCTATACCGCGCGGGTGTCGTCAACGCTGGCGACGCTGTCGGTGATGGCCAACCCGGCGATGATCTATCTGGCCACGCGCTGGATCGAGGATGGCACGGTACGCGCCGCGACCCGCGCGATCCGCGAAGAATCCATGGCTCGGCAGGCATTGGCGGCACGCGTGCTGCGCGGTATCGAATACCAGAGCCAGCTGGAAGCGTTCCATCTGTGGCTACCCGTGCCGGCCCCCTGGAACCGGATCGAGCTGGCCACGCGCCTGCAACAACACGGCATCGCCGCGGTGGTGTCCGATGCGTTTGCCATGCGCGCGCCGGCGCCGGAAGCGGTACGCATATGCCTGGGCGGCACCGCCAGCCGCGAGGAATGCCATCGTCATCTGGAAATCATGCACGACGTGATCGAGCACCTGCCAGCGATGGCGGCCGGTGGCTATGGCGAGCCGTTCGTGGACTATTAGCGATCGGCCATCAGCACAACCGCCCCCCGACGCGAGATGCCGTTATGCCGGGCGCGCACGGCAGCGACGACCGATTGCCTCAGGACAAGAAGTTCGCGTTGGTCGCCGGAGAATGGGGGCGCAACCGAGAATAGGGCTAAACCGAGCGGCTCCGCTTATTCCGATTATCATTAAGAGCGGCCCGACCGGAACTGCCCGGCGAACGCGGCTACGCGCGCCCCGTACCGGCGTGCCGTCTCGAGATCCCCGGGCGACATCTCCTCGGGCGAGGCATCGGCGGGTGTTTGCGCCATTGGCGCGATGTAGGCGCCCATGCGATTCAGGTCGTCGCGCCTCGAGGTTTTCATGTTCGCCGGCTTGATATCCATGCTTACCCAGAGGCCGCCGTGCTGGCCGGCGAGCAGAAAGAAGTATTCCAGCGTATTGAGCTTGTCGCCGTTGAGGCTCGCGCTATTCGTGAAGCCGCCGAAGATCTTGTTCTGCCAGCCGCCTTCGAACCAGATCTTGGACGATGTGTCCGCGAACTTCTTGAACTGCCAGCTCGGTCCGCCCATGTAGGTCGGCGAGCCGAACAGTATCGCGTCGGCATCGGAGAGGGTTTCCCAGGCCTGTTCGGCCAGATTCCCCTCGGCATCGATCGCCAGCAGTACCGCGTCGGCGCCGTCGGCGATAGCGGTGGCCATGCGCTCGGTATGCCCGGTGCCGGAGTGGTAAACGACTACCGTTCGAGCGGTAGATGGGGGTTGGGTCATGGTGGCTTCCTGTGATGTGAATTACCCGTCGTGGGCGACCGGGAAGCCAATTTATTGAGTGCGAGCCGGGTAATAAATAGTGCTATAAAGAACGCACTGTTGTTCCGAAAGAAAACAATGCAAAACCTCGAACCGGTTTTGATCTTCGTCCGTGTTGCCGAGATGTCGAGCTTCACGCGGGCGGCCGAAAGCCTGGGTATTCAGAAAGGGCGTGCCTCTGCCGTGGTCCGCCGGCTCGAGCAGGATCTGGGCGCTAGGCTCCTGCATCGCACCACGCGAAGTGTCCAGCTCACGGCGGACGGCCGCGTTTTCTATTCGCGTGCATGCGATCTGCTGTGCGAGGCGCAGGAACTACGATCCATGTTCGCCAGCGACGGTGCGCCACTTCGGGGGCGGTTACGTGTTGATATGCCGACGGAACTGGCCCAGAGCGTCGTGGTCCCCGCGTTGCCGGGGCTCATGGCCGAGCATCCCGGGTTGGAACTGGAACTGTCCAGCACGGATCGGCGTGTCGATCTCGTCCAGGAAGGGTTCGACTGCATCATCCGACTCGGCCCGATCGTCGACGAAACGCTTGTCGCTCGACCGCTCGGCAAACTGCGAATGATCAATGCCGCGAGCCCGAGCTATCTAGCCCGCTACGGCACGCCGCATACGCTGGAAGACCTGCGCCGCCAGGGGCACCAGATGATCCACTACACGCGCACACTGGGCGCGAGGCCCACCGGATGGGAGTATCCATACGGCAATGGCTATGCCGCGCTTCCGTTGGCGGGCGCGATGCACGTCAACAATGTACAGACCTATCATGCCGCCGGGCTGGCCGGCATGGGGCTGATGCAGGCCGGATATTCCGCGCTCGCGCCGCATATCGAACGCGGCGCGCTCGTCGAAGTTCTGCCGAACCTGCGCCCGGAGCCTCTAGCCGCTTTTCTCGTGGTCGCCCATCGGCGGCATCTGTCGCAACGTGTTCGGGCGTTCATGGACTGGCTCGAAGGGGTGTTGGCCCCGTATCTCGATTGAGTCGTTTCAAGGGGAAGGGCGGCCGAGTTTTGATTTGCTCGTAGGAGGAGCCGCGGGAAGACCTGTTCTGTCTGAGCTGGTCCGGTTATCACGAACAGCCGAGTTAAGCGTCCGATCCGGACGCCTGTTCGACGTCCAGCGGCGTTCGATAGCCGAGCGTCTGATGCGGCCGCTGGCGGTTATAGAACGTCTCGATGTGTTCGAAAATAACGGTACGATCGGCCCGCCGTAATTCGAACCGCGGGCGATCCATCCGCTCGAAGTTGAGCGTGGCAAAGAAGCGTTCTGCCACCGCGTTATCTCAGTAGTCACCACGCCGGGACATGCTCGAGATCATGCCCTGTTTTTGTAGTCGCTTCTGATAAGAAGCAGCGATATAGGCCGGCCCGTGATTGGTGGGATGGATCCGTCCAGACGGCGGCTGTCGTCGCTCGATCGCTATGTCCACGGCGTTTTTTCATTAGCTGATGTTGCCGGCTGATTCGGGCGCCATGCCGTTCATACTGCGCTCGTTCTGCGAGCACCCAGCGGCCAATACGGTAGACGCACGTAGCGTAATCGTGGAGGCCGAAGCTCAAGTCGCCTCGTTGTTTTCCTGGAAAAATCTGCATCTGGCGTACCACACCGGGCCGTATGTGGCAGGGTGTCGATTGTCAGCGTGCTACCGAGAACACCGAGCGGCATGGTAGCGCGGCAATCACGACGATCGCGTTGCTGCTATACCGGGATCGTTCTGCGTTGTCGGCTCTGGCCCAAAGGGCAGGTCGTCTACCCGCTCGAAGCGTGGCGACGTTCGCGAGATACCCGGCGAGCCCGAACGAACCTGTGAGTCTTTCGGGGCGCTCGCAAATACCTGAAAAACCGTGGCTTGGTCCCCTGTTGTTACGGGCCATCGCGCTCAGCCGGTTAATTCCGGTTTGCGCCTGGCTTGGTCAGGCATGGCAACAACACGTCATATCCACCGGCCGGTCCTCAGCCGGGATCAATCCAACTTCAACTGCACTCAAAGGATTGCAAGATTATGTCTAGCCCGGAACACAAGCAAAAAATCTGGAACCTGATCAAAGACATCAAGGTCGGGATGCTCGTCACGCAAGACGATGGCGTGCCGCGTGCACGACCCATGCATCTGGTCCAGAGTGAATACGACGGCACGATCTGGTTCTACACCCGTCGCAGCGCAGAAAAAGTGATCGAGGCCCAGCAGGGCGATAGCGAAGTCTGCCTAACGTTCTCCGACCAGGAAGAAGGCGTTTATGTCTCGATGTCGGGCAGAGCGCGTATCACCAACGACCAGAACATTATCGACCGATACTGGAGTTCCGAGGTCGCGGCCTGGTTGCCGGAAAAAGAAGATCCGGACGTCGTCATGCTGGAAATCGACATCGAAATGGGCGAACACTGGGCGGCCAAGGAAAGCAAAGTATTCCAGCTCTATGAAGTCGCTAAAGCCAACGTCAAAAGCGACAAGACGCCGAACATCGGCGAGAACGAGAAATTCGGCGGCTGATTCTTGAGGCCGTACGCATAGATCAACGCCCGGCAGTGCGCCGGGCGTTTTTTATTGCGAGGGATTCAAAGTGCCTAGCGCCGACAGCTTATGCCTCGAAACAGGCGAACAGCTGCGAAAAGATCCGTGCTGCGAGACAGTCCAAAGCCGGGCGCAAGTGGTTATCGCGCACGATTCTGTTTTGATTAGGCGCTATTGAGTCGATATCGCGTCCCGCCAAGCGAATAGCGCTGAGTCTAGCGCGCGACAAAAGCGGGCTCTAGTAGCGCCAGAGCGAAACCAACATACCCGGCTCTTGCAGGGCGGTTAAAACCCGGGTTAGGTCGTGTTCTGTCGGATAAAAATTACAATTCAAGACCTGTCGCCTGGGAATGCGAGCACGACGTAAGAGAGCTCGGATCTTTCAAGAGGTCATCCAAGGCGTTATCGGAGTAGTCGCCGACGAGCAGACAGGCCCCGGCGTCTCGAAGGTTGGCCGGGCTTTCGGTGGTGACGAGCCCGATTGTCGATATGCCGGCGGCGGTGGCCGCTGTCATGCCTTCACAGGAATCCTCGAAAGCGATCACCTGATGCGGCTCTATGCCTAGACGCGATAATGCTACGCGATAGGGGCAAGGGTCCGGCTTCATGGCGGCGACGTCGGGATCGTCCGAGAAGACTGTTTCGCTGAATATATCGTCTAGACCCAGCGGGTCGAGCGAAATTTCTGCGTCATAGCGCGGAGAGTTGGTTACGAGCACCAAGCAAAAACCTGCTTCGCGTGCTTCGGAGATGAAATTCCGCAGAGACGGTAACGGCCCGGTGCTACGTAGGCGGCGATAGTATTGGTCCCGTTCCAATTGGCTTAACCGCTGACGCGCCTCGGCGTCGAGCGACGGCACCAAATCCTGGAAGATATCGTCGCGATCGCGTGCGTGGATCGACTTCCGGTACACATCGATATCCACATCCACCCCATAAGGGCGCAGGATTTCTAGCCAGGTGGCCCGGGCCAGCGCGTGGGTATCGCTCAACGTCCCGTCGAGATCGAAGAAAATATAGTGTTGCATGCGCAGGGCAGCCGTAGGGCGAGCAGCGTTTGTTTCGGCGCGATCCTAATCCCCGCGGCCAGCCGCCGCATCGGTTGCAGTACCGAGTCGGCGGCGCAGGCATCAAGAAAAATCATACGATGCAAGACTTGGCCGGTGTTTTTCGATCTATGGCGTAGATCGTGATGATGGGTTGGCCGCAAAAAGTTGAAGGCCCGGCCCACACAAGTATTGGCGAAGCCGATAAAGATGCACTCGAGCCGCGAGCCATGCGCGGCCGCAGTCACCTTCGGCCCCCGGGCAATACTGAAATCGGCCATGACTGAGATCAGAGAGATCGTTTCGTTCTTGCTCAGCCCCTGCGTATGCATCAGGATCGCCTGCCTCAGATAGACGTGTCTGAGCCGGAGACGCTTTAAATACTCAGAAGATTATCCGCCCGTTTGCCGAACACGGCCGCGCAAATAGTAACGCATGCAGCAAAATGCTACGATTGATTCAAATCGTAACGAGGACTGTCCATGGCGACGACTCCGATTCGCTTATCCGAGGACTTGTCGAACATATCTCGGAACGAAGCACGCCTTATGCACCGCTCGCAGGCCGGGCAGATCGAATACTGGGCACGTATTGGGCGGGCGATCGAGCACTCTGGCCAGTTCAACTACCAGCACATCGCGCGCGCCTTGAACGGCGAGATCCCGGTAGACGAACTGTCGGCCTATGAAAAACCGGTGTTCGATGCCATGCACGATGAGGCCATGCGCCATGCCTCGCCTGAAGAACAAAAAGCGCACGAGCGTCGAATGCAGCAGCTGCATGATGCGGGCGTCGATACCGAAGCGCTGGGCGACTAAACCGCCTTGGCCGAGCCCGACCTTCCGCTAGGGCCCACAGCGCAGCCAAGCTTGTTTTTGCTTGCTGGCCCCAACGGCGCCGGCAAATCCACGTTATATACCGACCGCATCGAACCGATGACGCGGGCGCCTTTCATCAATGCAGACGAGATCTTAAAACGTTGGCGCGCGGACGGGCATTGCGAGGTCGATGCCTATGCCGCGAGCCGCGAAGCCGCGGCCCAACGCGAGCGTTTCATTCAAGCGCGCCGCTCGTTCGTGAGCGAATCCGTATTCTCGCATCCCAGCAAGATCGAACTGGTCGAGACTGCGGTGGCGGCCGGCTACCGGGTCGTGCTTTATCACGTCAATGTACGGTTGCCCGAGATGTCGGTAGCCCGCGTGGCGGCGCGGGTCGCTACCGGCGGCCATCGGGTGGCCGAAGATAAAATCCGCGAGCGCTACGACCGTAATCAAGCATTGATTCGTCGTGCCGCCGATATTGCGACGATGACGCACGTATTCGACAACTCCAAACGCGGACAGCCACCACAATGGGTATTAACGCTCGAGCAGGGCATCGTAGCCGCGCGCGCGGATATGACATGCCCGGACTGGGTTGAAACGTTGTACCTGCGTTGATGCGCGGTGAGCAGACCAAGCGAAGAGCGACGGCGCCAATGCGAGTCGCGTTTCTATAGCTTCGAGGCCAGCGTCTTCGGTGCCGACTGATGAGGCCGAGGCAATGGCTGCTGCGAAAAGCCGCGACGCTGCAAGGCCATCAAAGCGCTGCTTTCGCAAGATAAAAGATTGAGCCCCGGTTTCGGGCGTTCGCTTGGATTTTGAAGGCGCCCTGGCTTGCCGGCTGATAAGGGCGGCCGATAGACGGGGCGCCTTATCCTAGAACTGGCGTTTGCGGTGCCTGTGCGCTAGCCACCCCAAGGCCATAAGACCAATGACAAAAATCAGGAGCTGCGGTGGCTCGGTGACCGATGGCGTATAGGAGTATTGCAGCGTTGTCGTTAGATCCAGGTTATCGCTGCACATCGGGGCAATGCCGGTATTGGCGCATATATCCGAGTCTTCGGAGATGGCGCCGTTGATTGAGACGTTACCCAGGCCGATATAGTCGTCGACACTATCCGGGCTTCCCCGATAGTAGAACGATAGGGGCCCAGAACTGCTGGCATGCAAGACCGCACTTGTGGTCTCTGTGCTGTAGCTTTGGGTGTCGCAGCTTGAACAGGGCGTCACATGCCAGCTGTCTTGATATTGGTAGAGCCCGGATGTCGGGTCCAGCGATACGAACTCATGCCAGCCCAGGCTAGCGAAAAAATCGGTGGCGGTTTCAGATGCCGGCGGAAATCCGGGGCCGTTGAAAATATAGCCCGTACTGAAGGCAACTTCGGAATAACAGCCCCCTACGCAACTCGAAGGCTCTAGCCGATAATCCGCGCTGTAAATTAAATCGCCATCAATATTCAGATTGACGGCATCGAGCGTACCCAGTGCCGGGTCGAATTGCTGGAAACTACCCCCGAAAGTGCCAAGCGGCGACCCACTATAGTATTCGTCTGTCGGTCCGGTTCTCGTAAGCGTTTGGGTTATGACGACCGCATGAGCCACGGGCGCGATGGCCAGGAAAAAGGCGAAGATAAGATGCCGCATGGGGTTCTCCTGCTCCGTTATCGAGTCGGAGCGCCAACCAACGGTCCCGCTAGACTTATCGTATCTCTTGTGCCGGGAAATAACGTAGTTTTATTAGTTAGTTTATTTTTTTATATAAAGCGTCAAATATTAAGTATGCCGACAAACCAGGCGGTCAAATACCTTGCGTTGCCGATCGGTTTGCCGGCATGAGAGGGCAGCGACGGATAAACGAATGAGGCGACGGCGAGGGCGCCCCTGCGGTGGTTGTGCGGCGCGAAACGAGATCGAAGACGCCAGACTGAGCCCGAGAGTCCGGTCGCGATCGCCCGCGTGCTATCCGGCGTCGAGTCCGCAGGAGCCGCAGAAATAGTAGACAGGCTGTGCTGGTCTAATCGTCACCAACTGGCAAATTAAACGCTTCGACTCGTCTGGCATTCATTCCGATAAATTCAGCGTCGAGAACAGGCATAATTCCAACAGCGCCGTTCATCTTTGGAGCAGAAGATGAGCATAAGACGGGCAGTTAAGAAACGATCGACGCTTGATGAGCCCCCGAGCGCAGGCCGCCACCATACGGCCACTTTTTCACCCATCGAGGACGCCGCCGGAGACGAGTCGTTGCTGCGCTGGCAGCGGCGTGTGTATCTCGCGCCGGCGCATGAACTCGGCGTCGTGCGACGCGCTATTATTCTGGCGGCGTTGTCCTGGCTACCGCTGGTGCTGTGGGCCGCCTGGGCCGGGCGTCTATGGCCCGGCGGGCCTGCAGGCGGATCGCTGATCGAGCACTTCCCGATCCACGTCCGTTTTTTGGTCGCCATTCCGCTGCTGATCATCGGCGAATGGCCGCTGCATGCCACGCTCCTGCGATTGACCCGCTGGCTGGGCGAAAACGGCACACTCGACGCGGGGCAAAGTCGCCGCTATCGAGCCATACTTCGACGCCTGGCGCAGCGGCGCAATACGGTGTTGCCCCATGTGGTGATGATGGCGCTGGTCGTCTTCTGGACACTAGTCGACGGCCCTGATCATGCAAGCAGCGAATACGCCTGGGCTCGGCTTGGCAACGGCGAGCTCGGATTTGGCGCTTTCTGGGGCGTCTATATCGCACGGCCCATTTTCGTATTGCTGCTGCTGGTCTGGCTCTGGCGGCTGTTGTTGGTGATCCTGCTGTTTTTCCGAATTGGCCACCTCGATCTCGATCTGCCGCCGACCCATCCCGACCACATGGGCGGCCTGCAATTTATTCAGGAACTATCGAAGGCCTGGGTGTTGCTAACGCTAGCGGTGAGCGGCGTGATCGCATCCAGCTGGGCCTACGCCATTCTCTACACCGGCGCGACATTGGCCACTTTCAAGTGGCAAGCCGGCATCTTTATCCTAGTATGGGCCGGGCTGCTTCTGGCGCCGTTCATGGCCCTGTCGCCGGTGTTGATCAGGACCCGGAAGCGGGCCTTGCTTAACTACGGGAACCTTTTGCGTAGACACAGCCGATTGGTCCACCAGCGCTGGATCGAAGGCAAACCGGTCACCGACGACGGCCTGCTGAATGCGCCTGAAATCGGCTGCGTGGCCGATGCCGCGGCCCTGTACGACGCGGTCGCCGCCATGCGAGCCATCCCCATCGGCAAGCGGGCGCTGTTACTCACCCTGGCGCCGCTCGTTCTACCCCTGCTTGCGGTCACGGCCCTAAAAATACCGCTGTCGACCGAGCTCGCGAGGCTGCTCAAAATGCTTGTATGAGCTTATTCAGGAAGCAGGCGACGTGATGGGACGATTGCAGGGATATCGAAGGCAACCCGGGTTGCGTGGATACGCCTGAACAACGGCACCATATAGGGAAGCGAGCGATCGTGTGGACGGGCAGGGCTGTAAGAGCCGTCTCCTCATCCTCACACGCTTTACGAGGCGTTGGGCGAAACGCCCAGCGCTCTCAGCAAGCCACCTATCGCGACATCTTTCGCTATGAATCCGATCCCGGCTTGGTGAACGAGATTGGCAAGGCGACGAACGGCAGCTATGTTTTAGGTAGTGCCGATTCGAGGCCGAAGTGGCTGCGGCGCTGGGGCGTCGCGTGAGTGGAGGTACGCCAGGGCGGCCGAAGAAGGGACCGGACTAGGCGAGGGCGCCGGAAACCGTGGTCTGTCCCCTATTATTTTGCTATTATTTTGTGTCCCCTATTATTTTGGATTTATCATAAATTCAGACTTAAATTGAATATTAACCGCTAAGGTTTGGGGTCAAATGGAAATTTATTTCGTAAAAAAAGAAAAATTGGCTGATCGCCCGCGTCGAACGATGCACTTAAAATGGCTATCGCACGTATTAATTACTTCATCTCTTCTGATCACAACGCTCTGTATGTCGACTGCTGCATGTAGCAAAGATATGGGCGACGCTCTCAGGTCTGGCGTAGTAGCTGCAAAGGCCGGTCACTACAGTAAAGCCGCGACGGCGTTCCAAGAGGTTGCTGAAAATGGCACTAAAACCCAACGGAAGGATGCCGAGTTCAATCTAGGACGTTTATATTACGAAGGACATGGCGTCGAACAATCTTCGCGTAAAGCGATGCAGCACTACGATGCCGCGGCAAGCCTCGGCTCAAGCAGAGCAATCGGTATTCTCGCGTCGTTTTATACAACAGACGACGGTGGCCCGCCACAGTGGAATCGAGCCATGATATATATGGGCACCGCGCTGGCCGCTCATTCGAAAATAAATTTTCCAGACTCACTCAAACAAACGATCCTGCAGCACTTTGATCCCAAAAAAGCTAAAACGAAGATCACACTTAGAAATCATCCCGAGCAAGACTCATCTGTTTCTGGTTTCGCACACAAAGGTGACAGGTTCTATGTCGCCGATGTCCAAAAACAGGGTTGGGTCGCCATCTTCGTTGATCGAGCCGATGACGCTGCTGTTGGGTTCGCAACAGAAAAATCAGTTGATAGTTCTCTTGGAAAATAGGGGACAGACCACAGTTTAATGGTATGCTCGCGGCTGTTGATTTCGGTTTAGTCCGATTCAGTCGAGTTATGCCCCGACGTCCACGCGTCATGCTTCCGCAGGTCCCGGTTCACGTCATCCAGCGTGGCAACAACCGGCAAGCCTGTTTTTATTCGGACGACGACTACCACTTCTATCTTGAATGGTTGCAGAAGTACGCCGAGTCCGAGGGTTGCGTGGTTCATGCCTATGCACTGATGACGAACCACGTCCATCTGCTGCTCACCGCCAAAGCATCTGGCGGCGTCGGACAATTGATGAAGCGCGTCGGCCAGCGCTACGTGCAATACATCAACCGCACCTATCGTCGTAGCGGCACACTTTGGGAGGGACGGTTCCGATCCTGTCTGACCCAGGAAGAACACTACGTGATGGGGTGTTACCGCTACATCGAACTCAACCCGGTTCGTGCCGGTATGGTCGAACACCCGGCCGAATACACTTGGTCGAGTTATCGTGTGAACGGGCAGGGCGAGAAGAGCCGTCTCATCAAACCTCACTCGCTCTACGACGCGTTAGGCCGAACGCCCGCTGAGCGACAAGCGGCCTATCGCGAATTGTTTCGTTATGAGCTCGATCCTGGGCTGGTTGACGAGATTCGGAAAGCGACGAACGGCAACTATGTTTTAGGCAGCGACCGATTCGAGGCCGAAATCGCAGCGGCGCTGGGGCGTCGCGTGAGTCGCGGGAAGTCAGGGCGGCCGAAGAAGGAACCGGACTAGGCGAGGGTGTCGGAAACCGTGGTCTGTCCCCTATTGTTTCAGGTATTCAGATATTTGGATTTTTATTTTTCGCAAATAATCATAGGCGAGGCAGTCTTCTAATAACTCTCGGTCCCCTAATAGAGAAATTAGGGTTACGCTCCGAGAGTGCTTCTGATTCGTTAAGTCGCAGTCGGCCGTTACGATAATTCCAAATCTTCTAAGATGGTTAGATTCCGGAAAAATAAATAAGTCGCCTTGGCGCAGTTCGGGCGGGTGTTCATCGGGCGTGAGCCAGCACGCATCATTCTGTTGGGCCATAAATCTCTGCTGCTATCATGAACGACATCTTATTAGTTCCGTTAGCGGTCCTAGCCGCGAGCACTGGAAACCCGAGCCACCCGGCGGCTAACCGCACCCGCCTCTCTCGATGGATCAGCAAAACGGAGCATTTCCGAGTCAGGTCGTGCGTTTTGCGTCAAGGCGCTTGGTCGCCTTCGGGCTGATAACCACGACGCGAGACCGTTGGCCGCGCTCGTGCTGGATGGCTTCGAGCAGTCCAGCTTTTATGCTCTCGAAAGCTGATTCCGACATCTTTTAATCGCCATGAGCGAACCGACCCGCGAGCCCTGAGGCCCGAGCTACGCGCCGGCTAACCGCTCGTTCCACGCTTGACGGTTCAGCAAAAACAACCAACCGCCCCCGCCCCCGCGTCAACCCCGTATAAAACAACTCCCTCGTCAAAACCGGCACATCATAATCCGGCAATACCAAGGTCACGGAATCAAACTCCGACCCCTGACTCTTGTGAATAGTCATCGCATACACGGAATCGTGCGCGGGTAGTGCGCTCGGCAAGAAAGCCCGTAGGCCGTGGTCCCCCATGAACCAGACCCGAATTTGCCGAAATTCGTTGTATAGCGCAACACCGACATCGCCGTTATAGAGCCCGGTGCGGTAGTCATTTTGTCGAACCATCACCGGTCGGCCGTGATACCAGGGCTCTAGCGGGTTGAAGTCGAAACGGCGGGCCAGGCGTTCAGTGATGCCGGCGTTGATGGTTTCGCTGCCGGCCGGGCCTTTTCGCACGGCAGTGAGCACGCATTGTTGGCCGAGCTGGGCCAGGGCGAGCGTCGGGTCGGTCGTTTCGATGAGGTGGGCGTAGTCGTCGGCTAGCCGGTCCATGAGTTGGCTGATAGCCGCAGCGTCCGAGCGGGGGGTATAGGCCAGATCGTCGTGGCCGGCATCGAGCAGTGCTTCGGCGGCTTCCACATCGC
Source organism: Salinisphaera sp. SPP-AMP-43 (assembly GCF_049568105.1). Taxonomy (GTDB): domain Bacteria; phylum Pseudomonadota; class Gammaproteobacteria; order Nevskiales; family Salinisphaeraceae; genus Salinisphaera. Next base: position 2,232,731 of record NZ_CP145335.1, on the reverse strand, counting down.
CGGCATTCACGGCCGAGGCCAGGCGGCCGATGGTGCTGTCGGCGTTGAAACGACGGCTGGTCTGCAGGGTGACGACGTGATCGGCCAGGGCGTGGCTTGCCGGTTCGCGGGGTTCGGCGAGCAGGTCCCCGGCGGCGGCTTGCTGGTCGTCGGTGAAGCGGTTCACGCCGGCATTCGCACAGATCTCGGCCAGTACGGAGCCGGATTCGACGGAGGCGAGCTGGTAGCGGTCGCCAAGCAGGATGAGGCGGGCGTCGTTACGAATCGCGTTCGCCAGCTTGGCCATCATCGGTAGGTCCACCATCGAGGCTTCGTCGACGATCACCACATCGTAGGGCAGCGGGTTGTCGGCGTTGAAGCGAGCGCGTGTCGTGGCGCCAGTCAGGCCGAGCAGGCGGTGCAGGGTACGGGCGGTCTGTGGGATGTGTTCGCCAACGGCGGCGTGGTCGAACTTGGTATCTGCGCTCATGTCTTCCAAGCCCTTACGGACGGATTCGAGCATGCGGGCAGCGGCCTTGCCGGTAGGGGCAGCCAAGGCGATGAGCGGCGGTGTATTGCCGTTTTCGATCGCAGCTTCGATCAGCACGCGGAGCAGGCGCACGATGGTGTAGGTCTTACCCGTGCCGGGGCCGCCGGAGATGACGGTGAAGTGGTGGCGCAGGGCCGCGAAGGCAGCGACGGCCTGCCAGTTGGTGGCGTTCGGGTTGGCGGCGTCCGGTGCGAACAGGCCGTTGCCGGGCTTGAGTGTATCGACGTTGACCGGGTTCGGTTCGGCCGCCATCAGCTCGCGCAGGCGTTCGGCCAGCTTGGTTTCGTAGGCGTGGTAGCGCTGCAGGTAGAGCCGGCCGTTTTCCAGGATCAACGGTTTGATCTCGCCCGGCTCGCCGACCAGTTCGCTAGCGGCGAGTGCTGCCGGCAGTTCGGCCTGGTTGGCTTCGCTCATCAGGCTGGTGGGGATGGCCTCCAGCGCCAGGCAGGTATGGCCCTGGGCGACGGCCCAGCTCGCCAGGGCGAAGGCGCGGGCGACCAGGCGGTCGGCGCCGTGGCGGCGAGCCCAGTGGGCCAGGGCGTTGTCCAGATCGGATAGGCTAGTTTGGTCGGTCGCGTCACCGCTGGATTCAGCCGGGGCGTTTTCGGCTTCGGAAGGAGCGCCATCCGGCAATAGATCTTCGAATAAATCTGGCATCGTTAAACGGATTGAGCGGTCAAGGCGAAGTGATCCGTCAATTGTGTTGAACGAATCTGAAGTGCTTTGGTGCTATCGTGAATTGAAATCGAGGGACGCGTGTCTATGTCGAAACTGGATGGACTCAAAGAAGAGCTCGCATACCTCAAACTGTGGCTAGGTATAATGATTGTCACGGGAGTCAGTTTGATTGGCTGGCTTTTGACCAGCTTGTATTCGGCATCCTCGTTCTTGCTCGCCAGCGGTTTTATAGCTTTGTTGTCCATTGCCGTAGGTTGCGCGACACTGCATCGACAGATCGAGAGAAAGATCGCCCAAATTTCGGAGATATAGCTATGGATATCGTGATGGGCTTGGTGCTCATAGCCGCTGGCGGCTTTTTGACCTACTTGGCGCTGGACGCCGTACGCCGCGCGAAATAGCGGCGAGTTGGATACCGATTGATCCGCATGATTCCCGCAAGTCGTATATCGACGCACCCGGGGACGGTTCTTTCCGCCGAGTTTCTGGAGCCGCTTGGCTTGAGCCAGAAGGCGCTGGCGGCTCATCTCGGTATTTCGGTTCAGCGGGTGAACGAGATCATTCGTGGCAAGCGGGGTATTTCGGCGGATACGGCCTGGTTGCTGTCCGAGGCGTTCAATACGTCGCCGGAGTTCTGGATCAATTTGCAGACGACGTACGATTTGTCGGCGCATCGGCCGGCGCGGCATGTCGAGCCGATTGTTGCGGCTTAGCGCGCTGCGGAGCGGGTAGATGTCGGCAGACGTCCGGCTTGTTCGGGCCGTGTTGGTTTTAGTGTCCTGCGGCTTTAATTGGCTGTGAGTTGTGTTTGAGTTGGGGTTTCGCGCTGATGCGCGAGTCACTTTCGTTTGCTTGTCCAAACGAAAGTAACCAAAGGAAAGGACACCCTGTCTTGCGTCGATGCTTCGCATCGATGCCCTGCGCGGCTCCGGCCGCAAGAGGGACAGCCGCGAAACTCGCGCCGCTGCGCGGCCCTCAGACACACGGCTGTCTTTTTCCTCTTGCGGCCTCCACTGCTCGGCGCTGCGCCCAAGGGGACCCGAATACAGCGCGGGCCCGTTATGCCAGGGGAGGGAGTGCCTGTATTCCATCCGGTTACACGGCGACGGAGACGCGCAGCGGCGGCGGGTGTCCGGCGCATTGCGCCGGTGCGGCAAGGTGTTTGAGGACGGCCAAAGCCGTCCGAGTTTTTGCCGCATCCCGTCGCCGCGAGCATCGGAGTATCGCCCCGAGAGGCGGAGCAGGGTCTTCCCGCAGCGGAGCTGTGGGATGCGACCCTCGGCGGGGCGAACCGTACGAGTCTTGGCTTCGGGCTCGTGCCGAACGCCGGCGGTCGCATCCCGGCTACGCCGGGAAAGCCCTGCTCCTCGCCTCGTACGGCAGGGCGTAGCCGGCGCCGTGTCGGGTGCCCTTCTTTTGGTGACTTTTCTTGGGCAAGCAAGAAAAGCCACTCGCGCATCAGCGCGAAACCCCAGCTTTGAAATCAGCATCGTAGCCGGAACGTCGATACCGCTAAGTTGACTGCGCGACTCGCCAGCCGCGTTGGCCAGATTAGCGAAGCGTAATCCGACGTGGGTCAGGGCCCTCGTGCGGTGGTGCGCGTCGCCATGTCGGCTTATGGCCTGCGGCCTAAGCCGACCTACGTGGGGTTGGGTGGTCATGCGGGTATTTCCCGGCCCGCGACTTGCCCGTCGAACAACGCATCGAGTGCTTCGACGAGTTCGATCGGGGGGCGATCGGCAAACACGCCGATATCGCTGACGCCATCCATCGCCCGCACAAACAGATATTGCACACCGCCCAGATGAACGGACGGCTCGTACTGCTCGCCCAGGCAGCGCTTCAAATGCCGGTGCAGGGCCACGGTATAGATCAGATACTGCAGGTCGTAATGGGCCCGGCCGATGGCCCGGCCTAGGGCGTCGTTGCGATAGGCCGCGGGCGTATCGCCGAGGCGGTTGGTCTTGTAGTCGAGAATGACGTAGGCGCCGTCGACTTCGACCACCAGATCGATAAAGCCTTGCATGAGCCCGTAGAGGGTTTGGGCTGGGTGGCCGCCAATGGCCGCGGGCAGGTAGCCGGCTTCGCGTAGGGTATCGACCAGCGCACCGAGGCGATGGCCGCCCAGGCGCAGCATGAATTCCATTTCGGTAAGCATCCGTCCGCGGTCGATACCGGCCAGAGCACCGATGCCGGGCAACGGCGTATGCAGGGTGCGGGCGACCAGGTCGGCGGTGTCGTCGATACGCGGGTCGGCCGCGTCCTCGCCGATCAGGCCGTATTGGCGGAGCGTGTGGTAGACCGTATGGCGCTGTTCCTCAGCGAGGGCCTGGCCGGGCTGGGGCCAGGGGCCGTGTAGCGGGTTTTTCAGCTGGGCTTCGAGCAGGTCATGCACGGCCGAGCCAAAGCGTACGCCAGACAGGCGCTCGTCGAGCTTCGGCAGCTCGCCTTCGGGAACGTCTTCCAAAGCTTCGGGTGGCTGGGTGGCCAGTTCGTCTTCGGCGCCGGGTTCGGGCAGATCCGCCGGGGTGGTATCGGCCGGGGCATGGGCTAGCCGTGAAAAGCTGTAGGTAGACCAGCGCAGGCGCGGGGCCGGCAGGTCGTGCCGGGCCGGGCCGAGCTGTTCGGCCTCTGGGTTCGGGGCTGTCGCCGGGCGCCGGGCGGTTTTCGTGGTATCGATCGGCACCACATCGATCGCTTGCGGGTGATCGGCATGCAGCCGGTCGAGCGCACCGCCGCCGGCGATGCCGTGGCGATACAGCAGATCGCCGAGGGCACTGCTTACGCCGTAGTCGTCCGGTTCGCGCCAGCCGACGACCAGCGCCTGTTCGGACCGGGTAAGGGCGACATAGAGCAGGCGCAGGGCTTCGGAGCGGGCCTCGATCATGGCCTGGTTGATGTTCGCCTGATCCTGGCCGACCAGATCGATCAGCGCCTGACTGCTATCGGCGGCCTCGTCCTGTGCATGGAAGATCAAGGGCGGCTTGTCGGCGCTGCCCGCACTGCCGAGCCAGGGGGTAAACGGCAGGAACACGATCGGATATTGCAGGCCCTTGGAGGCATGTACAGTGCTGATACGGACCAGGTCGGCATCCGATTCGAGCCGCAGCTGGCTTTCATCGTCGGCGCCGAGGGTGCCGTTGTCGGCGGCGGCGATATGGTCGTCCAGCCAGCGCACGAGACTGGCCATGCCGAAACACTCGCCTTCGGCATTGGCAAGCATTTCGCCGAGCTGGAGATAGTTGCTCATACGGCGTTCGCCGTCGGTCAGCGCCAGGATGCCCGGCGCGGCGGCCACGAACAGGTCTTCTAGCGCCGAGAGCACGCCGCGTCGTCGCCAGGCCTCGTAGAGCGCATGAAAACGCTCGATGGCGAGCTGCATGGCGTGGTCGTCGTCGGCCAGGGCGATCAGGTCGGCCAGGCGCTTGCCGAGCAGCGCAGTCGGCTGGGCCGCGCGGACGGCCATCACATCATCCGGCTGCGCCATGGCCCGCAGGATCAGACGCAGATCGGCCGCTTCGATACTGGAAAACACCGATTCGCGGTGCTGGCAGACCGCGCGGATGCCATCGGCGGCCAGGGCCGCCTGCAGGGCGGTGGCTTCGCGGTGACTGTTGACCAGCACCGCGATATCGCGAGGCGCCACCGCGCGGGTGCTGCCGTCGTCGTACTGCCATTGCTCGGCGGTGCCGTTCAAGAGCGCGGCGATGCCGCCCACGGTTTCGGCGATCAGCCGGGCATTGTCGTCGGCCTTGGACGGGTTTTTCGTCTTGCCGTTTTTGAGCTGGCTTTCGTTGCCATGCAGCTGCCAGAAAGTCAGCGGACAGCGCTCGGCGCCGTCTGCAGCCACCAGCCGGCGATCGCCCGTGCGCCGTCCGGCCTGGACATGCGGGAAATCGATCTCGGGGACGACGAAGGGCGCGCTGCCGGGCAGGCCGTAGAGGGCTTCGATGGCATCGAGCACGCCCTGGGTCGAGCGGAAGTTGGTGGTCAGCGTATAGCGGGCTTCGCGCGCAGCGTGGGCCGCGGCCAGATAGGCATAGATATCGCCGCCGCGGAAGCCATAGATGGCCTGTTTCGGATCGCCGATCAGCAGCAGTGCGCCATGCTCGCGAGGGGTGTCGAGATAGATCCGCGACAGGCTCGCGTACTGCAGCGGGTCGGTATCCTGGAATTCGTCGACCAGTGCCCAGGGCCAGCGGGCGTGCAGGGCATCGGCGAGCCGATCGCCGGTGCGGTCATGGCTGAGCGCGCCGTACAGGGCGATGATGAGGTCGTCGTAGCTGTATTGTCGGCGCTCGATCTTGCGTGCGGCGGCCCGGTCGGCCACGGCCTGGGCGGCTTCGTCGATCGCGACCAGCCGGGCCAGTGGCTGCATCTCGACCAGCGTGGGTAACACGGCCAGATCGGCCAACGGCTCGGCATAAGCCTGGTGCTTGGCGGCTTTTTTGAACTGCGGCGCTGGCGCGTCGAGGGTGAGCAGCCATTCCGGCAGCGCCGGCGGGCTGCCGGCCTCGATGGCGGCCGTGATACGGCGATCCAGATCGGCGATCAGCGCGCCGATATCGTCTTCCGGGGCGAGGGTTTTATAAAGCGTGCCGCTTTTTAGTAGCGCATCGGCTTCGAAGGCCTCACCGAGTGTTGTTGCCAATGGCTCGGCGGTGCCGGGCCAGTGTTGCGCCAGTTGGTCTTGCAGCGCGGCCAGGCGGCCCCGGTCGATACCGGCCAGCCGGGCATGCGGCTTGTCCAGCACAGGCTTGATGGTGGTATAGAGCGCTTCCGGCGAGGGCCAGAGGGCCAGTACATCGCCGGCTGCGGCGGCTGCGCCGAAGACATGCTCGCGCCAATAGTCGGCGGCGGCTTCGCGATAGATCTGGGGATCGTCCACGGCTTCGCCGCGATCGAAGGCGAGCGCCGATTCGAAGGCGTTTTCGGTCGCCGCGCGTTGGGCAAAGCCGTGGATGGTCACGATCGTGGCTTCGTCGACCCGGGCTGCGGCATCAGCCAGGCGTCGGGCCAGGGCGGCCGGTTCTTCGTCGACGCCGTCCAGAATCTGCCGGGTGAATTCGTCTTCGGGATGGCCGGGGCGGGCCTGGCCAGCGTCGTGGGCGATCAGCGCGGCCTGGGCGAGCCGGGCGCGGATCCGTTCGCGCAGTTCCTGGGTGGCGGCCCGGGTGAACGTCATCACCAGTACATCGCGCACCGAGGCGCGTTGCTCGACGATCAGGCGCAGATACAGCCCGGCGAGCGAAAACGTCTTGCCGGTGCCGGCGCTGGCTTCGATCAGGCGCAGCCCGGATAGCGGCATGCGGGCTGCATCGAACGGCTGGCTATGCACGCTCATGACGCGCCCTCGCTGGCGATGGGTTTGATGGCGGCGTTCATCGGCCCGCTGATGGCATCGATGGCGGCGATGAAAGGACTGTCTTCTTCGGTTTCGCCTAGTGGGGCATGGTCCGGGCCCAGCAACAGGCTGAAGTAGGGGTCGCGGGTGAGATGATGCTGGAAGAACGCCCCGGGTTTGAAGCCAAAGCTGACGTTATCGAAGGCTTTGTCTTGATCCTCGGGTTTGTAGGCATCGTCCAGATCCGGATGATAGGCCAGCGGCTGGCTTTGGCCGGCGATATACAGCTGCACCAGCCCGGCGAGTTCGGCCTGCGCGCTGTCGCGATCCATGCAGCCGGCGTATTCGATGAACTCGTTGTCTTTCTGCTTGGGGGCGAAGCCGGCCATCTGTAGATCCAGATCGTGGCCAGCCACGACGGCCGCCAGATAGTCGATCCAGAAACGCAGCCGGAACCGGGTGCGCAGCTTGCCGGTGCGCAGCCGACGCAGGGCGCTAGGCCAGCATTGATGGACCCGGCCGGTGACACGAATCGGCCGGCCATCGACCGGTAGGTCGCACTGAATATCGAGGGTCTCGGGCCTGCCTTCGGCTTTCCAGGTCTGCCAGATTGGCAGCAGATCGTTGACCGCCTCGGCTTGGTCGGCGTAGTGGGCATCGGCCAGCGGCGGGGGAGGCAGGCTGCCGCGGGCTTTTTCGAGGGCACTTGGGGCCAGATCGATCGCCTCGGCGCCGGTCTGGTCGGCGGAGGCGAACAGGCGCTCGCGTAGCTGGGCGGCAGCCAGGGCGTTCAGTGCGATCGGCTCGGCGTCGTCGACCTGGCGATCCTCGATTTCCAGATTGAGCTTGATGCGCTCGCGAAAGAAAGCCCGGGGCGGGTGGTCGAAAAACCGCTTGAGGGTGTCGAGATCGATCGCCTCCACCGGCTCGGCCGGCTCGGCCCGGCTGCCGTCGAGCAGCGGTTGGCCAGCTTCGCGGGCGCCGATCGAGGCACGGGTGGCTTCCCGCCAGTCGCCGGCATAGGTGAATACGCGGGCATCGGCTTCGTCGGGGGCGAAATAACGCGGCGAGAACGGCTGCATGGGCTGGTGATGGACCAGTCGTTGTTCGAAGGCCTGGGCCTCCCAGTCGCGAAAATAATAGCGCCGGATAAATTCCAGGGTCTCGCCGACGATCGGCGAGGGCGGCAGGGCTTCGCCGGTGTTGACATCCTGGCCGATATAGCTGATGTAAAACGCATCGCGGGCCGCGGTCAGGGCCTGGAGGAACAGCAGGCGGTCGTCGTCGCGGGTATTGCGATCCCCCAGCCGCGGGGCATTGAACATGACGTTAAAAGCCCGGCCGGTGTCTTGGCGCGGGAAAGCCGAGTCGTTCATGCCGAGCACGCAGACCATACGAAACGGCACCGCTCGTAGCGGCACCATGCCACAGAAGGTAATGCCGCCGGCCAGAAACGGCTGGCGTTCGGCGGCTGCATCCAGCGTGGCACGCAGATTGTCACGGACGGCCGGCCAGGACAGGCGCCGATCGTTGGTCAGCGGTTGGTCGCGGGTACAGGCCTCGGCCGTATCGAAGCGGGCGAACACGCTGCGCAGCGAATCGACCGCGCGCTGTTCGTCGGGCGACTCGGTAGACGGGGCGATCAACGCATCCAGCATATGGTTCAGCCGCGTCTGCCATTCGCCCGGGGTGGCAGGCTCGGCCAGGGCATCCGCCACGGTGGCCAGGGTATCCTCGAAACGCCACAGCTTGCCGAGCGCTGCCGTGGCCCCGCCTTCTAGGTCGGCCCAGGGAGCAACACCGTCGATCAGCGTTTCGTCGTCGGCCTGGGTCACGCCCAGCAACAGCCGGTCCAGCCCGAAGCGCCAGGTATTCTGTGCGAAGGCGCCGGCGCCCAGGCGCTCGCGATGGCTGGCATCCCGGCCCCAGCGGATACCGGCTTCGCCGACCCAGTCGGTGATGGTATCCAGATCGCCGGCGGCCAGCCCGAAACGACGCATGACTGCCGGAACGGCCAATAGGTCGAGCAGTTCGCTGGCGCTCCAGCGATACAGCGGCAGATCGAGCAGGGCCGAGATCGTGGTCACGATCGGGTGGGCCGCCGAGCGGGCCCGGTCGGCCAGGCCGAAGGGCAAATAGCGATCGGCTGGCGCACCGCCGAATACCGCCTGGATAGCCGGCGCATAGGCAGCGACGTCCGGCAGCATGACGATGATGTCGCGCGGTGCCAGGCGTTGATTGGGGGCGATCTCGCCGGCGGCCACACGTTGATCGTCGCCGGCCAGGCGATCCAACAGCTGGTCCTGGAGCACCTGGATCTCGCGCAGCGGGCTATGACAGGCATGGACTTCGACAGAATGATCGTTGGCGTCCATCCCCTGGGCGGAATCTCGGCAGTCGAGGGCGACGATATCCGACTGGATACGATGCAGCAGGCTGTCCTCGCCTGGCATGTCATAGGCCATGAGCTCGCCGAGCTCCGGCTCGATCATGCCGGCGAATTCGTCCGAGTAGAGTACCCGCAGGGTATCGCGGGCCATACGCCCGAGGGCGCCGAGCAGCGGATGGCCGGCTTCGACCATGGTTTCGCCGGGCAGCGGTTCGGCATCGTCTTCGACCGTGGGCAGGGCCAGATCCAGCCGGCCGGCGGTGATATCGCCCCAGTAGGCCTCGCTAGGGTTGGGCAGCAGGAAATGTACGTCGATATGCTCGGCCAGGGCATAGAGCAGCCGTAGATGATCGGGGGCCAGGGCGACTAAGCCGAAGCAGTACAGCGATTCCGGGCAATGGGCGATCACCCGTCGTTGCAGCGGCTTGTCCTGTTCTAGGCGGGCCGTGAAGTCGTGGAGTACCCGCGCCCGGTGTTGGGTGCCCAGCCGGTGGGCCCGGGTCAGCCAGTGCCAGACCCGGGCCTGCCAGCAGCCGGGATTGTCGGCCGGTACTTCGCCGGCTTCCCAGGCGAACAGCATGTCGGCGCGATACACCAGGTATTGATCGAACACATCGGCCAGCTGGCGGGCGAGCTGATAGCGGCGGACCTCGTCGACCGGGCGGCCGAGATAATCGGCAACCGCCGGAATCTCGCTGGCCATTGCCGGCAGCGTGGCATACAGATGCCAAGGCAGACAGTCCGGTTCGAAGTGTTGGCCGGCTGGGGCATCGGGCATCACCTCGCGCAGCAGCTGCCAGATGAATTCCCCCGGCAGGCGGCCGGCGATATTGGCGGCGATGCCTTCGCTCTCGGCGAGCTGAATACGCAGCCAGCGGCCGATACCGGCGTTCGGCGCCAGGACCGTGTCGCTGGCCAGAGGCGATACCGGGCCGCGCTGGCGCAGCGCACCGAACAGTTCGGCTAGCCGTGAAAGATCGTTGTGGTGATAGAGATAGAACATGCCGCCGTAGGATTTCGCTCGTTGCCGGATGTCAGCAGGGGAGATGGGCTTGACCCTGTGCTGTCGACGGATCTGACACAGAATTCGTGTCGACAGATATAAGCCACTGAATAACGTCGGTTTAACTTACAAAGCTGGAATTTTTATGCCGGCCTCATTCGGCCTCGGGAAATAAAAACGCTTTAAAAAACATAGCGATGCAATTTATTTATCGGGTATTGGCGAAACGGGAACGGTTCTTGCCATATACCCCTGTGTCGATTGCTTTTTGATTCGTGTGCGATCTGATCGTCACGGTATTGTTCCCAAGGAGTTCCCATGCAGTTCAAATATCTCGCCGCCGCCTCGATCGCCGCTCTTACCCTCGGTGTGAGCGCTTCGGCGTCGGCCACCATCATCAACTTCGACCAGGCTAATGCCCAGTCGCCCACCGGTTCGATCAGTTATGACGGCGAAGGCGGGGCCCTGACCGGCAGTGGTATCTCCTTCGATCAGATCAGCATGAACCAAGGTACGCTGCCGGCCGGCCATGACGATACGCTGAGCTGCATGTCCTGCACGATCGAGTTCACCACGGGCGCCAATATCGCCGAAAATATCACGGGTGGCATATGGCAATTCGGCACCGGCGGCCAGCTGACCATGAGCGGCGAGGTCTATGATAGTGCCGGTACCCTGATCACCGACGGCGTGTTGTTTACCGGTGGCTTCACTAGCGCCTATGTATTCGGCTACGGCGGCGACAGCCTCAACGCCTCGCTGTCCGGCGCCGACGACTTCAACGAAACCCTAGCCGGCTATTTCGGTGTCATCCCGGGGACCGACTTCGATTTCTCCAGCACCCAGATCGCGCTGGGCAGCGCGACCTTTGGCGACAACGGCAGCTTCCAGAGCGATCTGTTGTCGAATGCGGATGTGACCGTTCAGTCGACCACGCGTGACGTGCCCGAGCCGTCGCAGTTCGGCCTGTTCGGTCTGGGCCTGGCGTTGATGGCGGGCGGCCTGGGCTTCCGCCGTAAAAATAGCGGTTCGAACGCCTAGTCGAACGTGTCGACCGGGGCGCCTGCCCCGGTCTTGGCGCAAAAAGCGGCTCCCTTAGGAGCCGCTTTTTTTTGTATACGACATTTGCCGGATAGACGTCGGCCCGGGCTCGGCGTTGGGGTAGGCCTATGGCGTGGCTGATACGCCACCTACACCTTTGTTCCGGAGGCCGCTATGAAAACCACTTCAGACAATGCCCGTCTCGAAGGGCGTTGCCACTGCGGTAGCGTCGTATTTCGCGTTCGGCTCAGCGACGGCCTGCGAACGGCCCGCCGCTGCGACTGTTCCTACTGCCAGATGCGCGGCTATGTCGCGGTTTCGGCGGAGCTGAATGAGTTCGAGATCACGGCCGGTGCGCAGTGGCTTTCGCTCTATCAGTTCGGCACCCAAACCGCCCAGCATTATTTCTGTTCTCGCTGCGGCATCCATACCCATCATCGACGGCGCTCGAAGCCGACCCAGTACGGCGTCAACGCTGCTTGCCTGGATGGGATCAGCCCCTACGACTTTCCCCAGGTACCGGTCAACAACGGTGCCGATCACCCACGCGATCGCTCGCAGGCAGGTGGCCGCAAGACCATCGGCACGCTGCGCTTCGTCCGGAACGATCACAGCTGTTCGACCGCACAGCATCATCGAAGCCGTTAGCCGTGCAATCTTTGATGCGGATCAAGGTGTTCGACGTGGGCTGAACAAGACTGGTGCGATATTCGCGTGGAGGACACGACATGGATATCGTGTTCAGAAACCGCCGCGACGCCGGCCAGCGCTTGGCTCGTCGGCTGGTCGGCTATGCGGACGAAGCCGATCTATTGATCTTGGCGTTGCCTCGTGGCGGGGTGCCAGTGGCTTTCGAAGTGGCCAAGGCGCTGCATGGAGAACTGGACGTGCTGGTGGTGCGCAAGCTCGGCGTGCCGGGGCATCCCGAGTTCGCCATGGGCGCGATTGCCAGCGGCGGCCAGCAGATTATCGACTCGGCACTGATCGCGCAGATCGGCCTCGAGCGTGCCGAGATCGAAGCCGTGATCCAAACCGAGCGCGCCGAGTTGGAGCGGCGTGACCGCGTTTATCGCCGCGATCGGCCGCCGTTGAGCGTGGCCGGCCGCTGCGTGATCGTGATCGATGATGGCCTGGCGACCGGCGCCAGCATGGTGGCAGCGCTGAAGGTCCTGCGCGCCCAGGCCCCGCGTCGGCTGGTTGCAGCGGTGCCGGTGGCCTCGCCGATCGGGCTGCGCCGCCTGCAGGGGCTGGCCGACGCGGTCGTCTGCCTCGACGCCCCCCAGGATTTTCGCGCCGTTGGCCTGTTTTTCCAGGAGTTCGGCCAGACCGAGGACAGCGAGGTGCAACGGCTGCTTGTAGCGGCACGTGGGCGGGGCCGTCCTCCGGCGGCGCCGCGTTTGCATACGCCGCTGACCGTGACCCGCGCGGCGGCGATTCCCACGACCGGCAGTCGCGAAGACTATGATCTGCTGATCGAACAGGTTGGTGATCGCAGCCTGGTACTGCTCGGCGAAGCCAGCCATGGCAGCCGTGAGTTCTATCGCATGCGAGCCGAGATCACACAGCGGCTGATCGAGGAATGCGGCTTTGAGGCGATCGCGGTCGAGGCCGATTGGCCGGACGCCTATGCACTCAACCGGCATGTGCGCGGTCTGGAGGGCCACGACACGCTCGCCGCGTTCGATGCCTTCGAGCGGTTTCCCGAATGGATGTGGCGCAATCGCGAGGTCTACGATTTCATTCGATGGCTGGCGGCCTGCAACGCCGACCGGGCAGAAGCGTTGCCGGTCGGTTTCTATGGTCTGGATCTATACAGCCTGTATCGCTCGGCCGACGCCGTGATCGACTATCTCGAAACTACCGACGCGGAGCAGGCCGAAATCGCGCGGCGACGCTATGCCTGTCTCGATCACGTACGCGACCCCCAGCAGTACGGCATGGAGGTCGCAACCAATCTACGTCCCTCCTGCCAAGAGGCGGTGACCCGGCAGCTGGCCGAACTGCGTCGATCGCCCGGCTCGCCACTGACCGGAATCCAGGCCCTAGCCGCCGACGACGAGCGTTTCGTCGCCGAGCGCAATGCGGCCGTAGTACGCAATGCCGAAATCTATTATCGCGCCATGTTCGCCTCGCGAGTGAAGAGCTGGAACCTGCGCGACGATCATATGGCCGATACGCTGTTCGCGCTCCAGCAGCATCTTCGCGATCAGGGCCGCGCGGGGCGAATCGTGGTTTGGGCCCATAATTCGCACCTCGGCGATGCCCGTGCCACTTCGATGGGCCGGGGCGGCGAGTGGAATCTCGGCCAGCGGGTCCGTGAGCGGATCGGGCCCGATCACGCCTTGCTCGTCGGGTTTACGACATACACCGGCTTCGTTTCTGCAGCCCACGATTGGGGGGGCCATGTCGAGCGTATGCGGGTGCGCCCGGCGCTCAAGGACAGCGTTGAGCATCTGTTCTATTGCACCGGGCTGGATCGCTTCTGTCTGCCGCTGACCGCACAGGCCGTCGGCCGCGACTTGCGCGAACCGATGCTGGAACGGGCGATCGGCGTGATCTATCGGCCCGAGACCGAGCGTGCCAGCCATTATTTCGATGCCCAGATTGCTCGCCAGTTCGATATGGTCTTTCATCTCGACGAGACCGAGGCCGTCGAGCCGCTCTACGAGGCGGCGCACTGGCATGACGACCATGAGTTGCCCGAGACCTATCCTTTCGGCGTGTGAGCGCCGCGGTTGTAGCCGGGCTTGCCGGCAGATGTGTCCGTCTGGGCTGCTGTTCGGGCGTGGGTGAGCGTTATCGCGTATGTATTGCCCGCGGCCAGGGGGCTACAAATGTCGGTATTTCGCGCCCCTCAACGCGTTGTGCCACGCCCAAGCCGCGGCGTGGCCGACGGCTTATCGATCGTGTGCGCGGTGGCGCACGACAAGCGGCCGGAAGCGTCTTTCAGCGCCGATTTTGTAGTATCAACGAAGTCGTGCGTTCGATGGTGAGTTCGCCAAGCGAAACAGAGGTGCGACAGGCCAGTCAGTTGCGGCTTGGGCGACTCCATGTCCAGCGAGGGGCGATCGGAGGCTGATCATGTCTATCGGTGCGATTCGTCCCAATCGACGGTCTGCGATGATGCGCGTCGATTCGGTCCAGACGCTGATTCCCGTTTGTCTTCGCGAATCCCATCTGTCGATTACCCGGGTTCGGGTCGGCTACGCCGGGCATGGGCCAACGAAAGCCTTCGAGCTCGAAGAGGCCTATATCCTTTCGATTCAGCTCACGGGTTGTGCCTATACCTATAGCCAGGTGGGTCAGCCGGCGGTCCGTCTAGCCTGGCCGGAACGTACCGTCGCGATTCTGAATCTGCGCATCCCCTGGCAGATGGATATGCATTCGTCGTTCGATATGTTGCATTTCCATATTACCCAGGCAGCGTTGAATGACGTGGCCGACCAATTGGATATGCCGCCGGTTCGGGGCTTGAGCTGCCATCCTGCGGCAGGCCGGCTCGATTCGGTACTGTACGGTCTGGCGCTTGCGCTGGTGCCGAGCGTAGAGCGCCCGCATCAAGAAAGCCGGCTGTTCGTGGATTCTGTCCGGTTTATTGTCGGCGCCCACGTGGCCCGGCAGTACAGCGGTATCGAGATGGCTCGCGCCAGCAAACGGGTCGGTCTGGCGCCATGGCAGGCCCGCCGGGCCCAAGAGATGATCGATGCGAGTCTGGCCGGGGATGTCACGATCGAACAACTTGCCCGCGAATGCGGTATATCGCCAGGGCATTTCTTGCGCGGTTTTCGGAAGACCACGGGTACGACGCCGCATCAGTGGCTGATACGACGCCGTATCGACCGGGCCCAGGTCATGCTCAGCACGACCACGCGGCCGATCTCGGAGATTGCAGCGAACTGCGGCTTTGCCGACCAAAGCCACCTTACGCGTGTGTTTTCGCGGTATGTCGGTATTTCACCGGCAGCCTGGCGCCGCCAGGGGCGAGCGGAAAGTTTTTAACGAAACAGCCAGCGACGCACCAGGTGCGTATAGCGCGGCATGATGACGTAGACCATCAGGCCGACGATGATCGCCGTCGACAATAGCGCGAGCAGATAGCGGTTATCGGGCAGGCCAAGGCGAGCGCCTAGGCTGGCTAACGCATAAGGAACCAGCAGCACCAATGGATAGATCACAGACCAGGTGACCAGCCATTGCTTCCAGCGGACTGGCGATGACGTGCTCGGGTCGGTGCCGGCGAACAGAAATTCTAGCCCGCTGCGTGTGGCGTAACGATCGCCATCGACGAGACTGGGCTGGATCTTTTCGATCAGCCGCTTCCGTGAGGACGAGGCCAGCCATCGGTGCATCTGTGCCGGCGAGTCAAAGCGAACGATCACGGTGTAGATATCGGTGACGCCGGCGATCGGCCGGACGATCTGGGTATCCATATGCCCGGGGTGCGCTCGGCACAACGGGATGATTTCGTCCAGCCAGCGTTCGTAACGCGGCTCGTGGCCTGCCCGCGGGCGATGCGTGATCACCGCGGTGGCCCCCTGAACGACGGTGTGTGCATCGGTTTGATCGAGCTCTCGAGAGGGGCTCATGGGGTGTGTCTTCGAACAACGGCCGGTGCGCTTCGGTATGGGCCGGCGCTCACACTTTGCAGCACTTGCAGCCCACTGGGCTGGATTTTCCGGTAACGGCATGCATTCGGCGGCATCGGGTGCCGGCCTGTCGAACCGGTTGCAGGCCCCGCCGTCCCTGGCCTGTTCGATGTGCTCGGAAGCGCTCGATACGAAGTTCCACCAGACGAGGCTATTATCCAGCAGGAAACCACGGCCTGTATGGGTATCTCGATGTGGGAGCCCGTCGGGGCCGCCCAGGGGGCCGCGCGCCCGGGACAGGGGATCGGCGCCCAGGCCGAGAGGCTTTGTGGCGGGTCGATATCCAGTGGCGTGCTGCTCACGGATCGTCTTAGAACGCGAAACAGGAGCAGCCGAAGGCGCCCCAGAACGCACGCCGGTCCTGGGTCGGGAGCGGCCGCGACCATGCGATAGTGTGGTGATGGCCATGTAGACGGCAGGCGCTATGGCCGTGGTCTGCACTGGGGGCAGCGCCCGGCGCCGGCGTTGTCTTGCGTATGCCTGGCGGGGGGATATGATTGACGGGGCTCCAGTCGGGCGAGGCCGGCGGCAGGGGCGGCGCGAGATGAGCATATGCCTTGTCGGCGTGCACGATCCGGCCGTCGACGATTGTCAGTACCGAATGGATGCTACGGATCTGTTCGGCCGGCACCGCCATGTAGTCGGCCGACAGCACAGCGAGATCGGCATACTGGCCGGCCGCGAGCCGGCCTTTATGGGTTTGCTCGCCGGAGAACCAGGCCGAACCCTCGGTCCAGAGGCGTAGTGCGGTCTCGCGATCGAGCCGATCGGCCTCGTCGTAGAGCGCCAGACCGCCGACCGTTTGGCCGGTGGTCAGCCAGTACAGCGCCACCCAGGGATCGTAGGAAGCCACGCGGGTGGCATCGGTGCCGGCGCCCACCGGAAGGCCCATGGCCAGCATACGAGCGATCGGCGGCGTCTGTTTCGCGGCTGCCGCGCCGAATCGATCGACGAAGTATTCGCCCTGAAAAGCCATGCGGTGCTGGATGGCGATACCGCCGCCGAGGGCGGCGATGCGTGCCATGTTGCGTTCCGAGATCGTCTCGGCGTGGTCGATGATGAACCGGGCGGCGAACGGCGTGCGACCGTTGACCCGTTCGAACACCGAGAGAAAACGATCGATGGATTCGTCGTAAGTGGCATGGATACGAAACGGCCAGGCATTGTCGGCGAGCAACTCGACGATCGGCTCCAGCTCGCTTTCCATGGTCGGCGCCAGATCCGGACGCGGCTCGAGAAAGTTCTCGAAATCGGCCGCGGACCAGGTCAGATTTTCGCCGGCGCCGTTGACCTGTAGTAGGGCATCCCCGGCGCCTGGGGCGGTCATGGCGATCCAGCGCTCATAGTCGGATAACTCCTGGCCGGCTTTCTGGGCGAACAGGTTGTAGGCGATGCGCACGGTGAGTTCGCCGGCATCGTGCAGTTTCTGTATGACTTGATAATCTTCCGGATAATTCTGGTTGCCGCCGCCGGCGTCGATCACGCTGGTCACGCCTAGACGGTTCATTTCACGCATGAAATGGCGGGTTGAGTTGATTTGGTCGGCAAGCGACAGCATTGGCCCCTGGGCCAGGGTCGCGTACAGGATCAACGCCGACGGCCGGGCGATCAGCAGCCCGGTTGGCTCGCCGCGGCCGTTCTTCTGGATCTCGCCGTTGGGCGGGTTCGGTGTATCGCGGGTGATGCCCAGCACGCGCAATGCCGCCCGGTTGAGCATGGCCTGAGCATAGAGATGCAGGATGAAAACGGGCGTATCGGGCGCGGCGGCGTTGATCTCGTCGAGCGTCGGTAGGCGACGTTCGACGAACTGGAGCTCCGACCAGCCGCCGACCACCCGAACCCACTGCGGTGGCGGCGTGCGTTGGGCCTGTGCCTTGAGCCTTGCCAGTGCCTCCTGTAGCGAATCGATGTTCTCCCAGCGCAGCTCCATGTTGTAGTTCAGGCCGCCGCGGATCAGATGCAGATGGCTATCGTTGAGCCCCGGGATGACACGCCGGCCCCCCAGATCGATGATTTCTGCGGTCTCCGGTGCATGGTGGAGGATCTCGTCGTCGGCGCCGACGTGGGTAATCACACCGCCCTGGATAGCGATTGCCTGTGCACTTGGGCGGCGTCGATCGAGCGTCGTAATGCAGCCGTTTTTGAGAATCAGATCCGTCATGGCGGGTGCCTCGCCACGGTGTGAACACGGGGCCTCGGCCGACCGGCGTCGGCTGGCGTTACGCGGGCGACATGGTCGCCTCTGCGCCATCGGCGGGCACCGGCGCCCGCACTTCGCCGTGGGCGACCCGTTCGTCGGCGCCATGGACCATCGTGTAGGCGTAGTCCACGCCCATGCCGTAGGCCCCGGAGTGTTCGCGCACGATCGCCATAACGTCGTCGTAAGTCGCCTTTTGGGCCCAGTCGCGCTGCCATTCGAGCATGACTTGTTGCCAGGTCATGGGTACCACGCCGGCTTGGGTCATCCGCTGCATGGCGTAGTCGTGGGCCTCCTTCGAGGTGCCGCCGCTGGCATCGGCGACCATATAGATGTCGTAGCTGCCCTCGGCCATGGCCGAGAACGAAAATGTGTTATTGCAGACTTCGGTCCAAAGTCCGGCGACGACGATCTTTTTTCGGTCTTTTGCAGCGAGCGAGTCGCGCACTTTTTGGTCATCCCAGGAATTCATCGATGTCCGTTCGAGAATAGGATGTTTCGGAAACACGGCCAGCAATTCCGGGAAACTGTGCCCGGAAAAGCCCAGGGTCTCGACGGTCGTGATCGTGGTCGGGATGTCGAATACCCGCGCTGCCTTGGCCAGGCCGACTACATTGTTTTTCAATACCTGGCGGTCGATGGACTGAACCCCGAACGCCATCTGGGGCTGCTGATCGATGAAAATCATCTGGCAATTGCCCGGGGTTAGAAGTTCGAGAAAATTGGGCATGGGAATGCTCCGGTACAGCCATAGATGGCCCGATCGATCGCTCCGTTGACGATCCGAGGCGGCGTATCCTGCGAGCCGGGGCGGGCGATGGGGTGTTGGAGGAATCAAATACGAGGGCGCCTTTTGAATCCAAGATTGACCAATAAAAGGTTCGGGTCAATCGCTATGGATACAAAACCTCATTTTTCGACAAAAAGATCAATTCCATACAATTTTCAGGACTGCTTGGCGATCATTCTTGGCTTTTGACAGTGGTTCTATGGGGATCCGCCGAAGATCCGTTATTGCCGGCGATCACAGCCTGTGGCGCGGGTCGAAGACTCTCAGCCCTCTTTCGGAGATACTAGCCATGCCCAGTTTTACTACCCGCGATGGCAGCGAGATCTATTACAAAGATTGGGGAACAGGGCAGCCGATCGTATTCACCCACGGTTGGCCGCTGACCGCCGATGCCTGGGAAGACCCAATGGTCTATCTGGCCGAGCATGGGTTTCGTGCCATCGCCCACGACCGCCGGGGCCACGGCCGTTCGAGCCAGCCGTGGGAAGGCAACCATATGGATCAGTACGCCGACGATCTGGCCGAACTGTTCGAGAAACTCGATCTGCGCGACACGATCATGGTCGGACACTCGACCGGAGGCGGTGAGGTCGTGCGCTATCTGGGCCGCCATGGCGAAGCCCGAGTGGCCAAGGCCGTTCTGATCGCTGCCATGCCACCGCAGATGGTCGAAAGCGAAGACAATCCAAATGGCCGGCCCAGGCGTGTGTTCGATGACATTCGATCGGCCATGGCCGCGGATCGATCGCAATACCTGAAAGACCTCACCGGGCCGTTTTTCGGTGCCAACCGCGAAGCCGCGCAGATATCTCAGGGGATGCGCGATACGTTCTCGCTGTTGAGTATGCAGGGCGGACAGAAAAACGAACTGGACTGTATCGCGGCGTTTTCAGAAACCAATTTCTTCGCCGATCTCGACAGGATCTCGATACCGGTCCTGATCATTCACGGCGACGACGACCAGATCGTGCCGTTTGAGATTGCAGGCAAGCATGCCGCGGAGCTGCTGAAAAACAGTGTGCTCAAGGCGTATCCAGGCGGTGCCCATGCTTTGCCCAGCACAGAAAAAGACCAGATCAACGCCGATCTGCTCGAGTTCGCCCGGGCCGCTCGCCTCGTGGTGCCGGCCGGCTCCGAGACCGTCGCTTGATTGGACGCAGCCGCTTGGCGTTGCGCCAAACGGTTCTTAGCGCTGCGCTCGGCCGGCTGTGATCGATATGCAGCCGGGTTGCCCGCCGTCGTAACGTCGCTTGGCCACGGCGTTCGCCCGCTTTGCTTTGGGCGTTGCCAACGTGGCTATGGCGGATATGAGATCGACGACTATATAGACTTCGTGGCTTGGCGATGCCGCTTGGGTGTGTGAGTACGACGTTCGCCACGGGCGGTGCGTCGAGCTTGTGTTCTCGGATGGCCACTGGGGTAGCGCGAGCCGCCCTGGCGATGGTTAGCCGTATCCTGCGCAAGGGGCGCCTAGGGCGTGCCGTCATAAGAGATGCGACCGCATAACGCCCGCCCATCGTGTTGGGCAAGGCACAGGCCGCCGAGCATGGTGGCCCCACGGTCAAGGCCTGCAACGCTGTTTGGCACGATGGGCGGGCATTCGGCGTTTTCGTTCGCTCACGTGGCTGGGCCACGCCACGTTCACGATGCCTTGGCTTACCACCCAAGGGGCGTGGGTGCGGCGGTGTACTTCATGGCGATACGCCCTAGGCCGGATCGGAATGTCGGGGTTCACCATAGGTGTCTACTTGGTCGTGTTCCGCCGCCGGGCCTTCGCGACGCTCGACCAGACAGGCGCGATGGGCTCGCTCGATCTGTTCGACCTCCTCGGCGGGAATGACGAAACCGGTGTCGTCGATACTGCCGTGCCAGATGACCGCGGCCAACAAGGCCAGGGCACTGGCGGCGACCAACCACCAGATATGCCAGACCAGGGCGAAGCCGAGCACGAACGACAACGCGCCGATGACCAAGGCGACTGGCGTGTTTTTCATGGGCATATGGATGTCTTGATAGCCGCCTGCCGGCGCTAGATAGGCCTGGCCTTTGGCTTTCATCTCCCAAAAAGAATCCCGGTCTTCGACGGTAGGAATGACGGCGAAGTTGTACTCCGGCGGCGGCGAGGCGATCGACCATTCCAGGGTGCGGCCATCCCAGGGATCGCCGGTCGGATCGGCGAGTAAACGGCGATCGCGAATACTGACCCATAGCTGGATCATCTGACACGCCACCCCATACAGCACGATCACGGCGCCGGCCGCGGCCAGCCATAAATAGGGCGACCAGGCTGGATCGGTATAGCTATACATACGGCGCGGCATGCCCATCAGCCCCAGGACGTAGAGTGGCATGAAGGCCAGGCTAAAACCGATCGCCCAGCCCCAGAAGGCGCGCTTGCCCCATTTTTCGCTCAGCCGGAAGCCGAATGCCTTGGGGAACCAGTAGTGGTAGCCGGCGAACAGGCCGAAGGCCGTGCCCGGGATCAGGACGTTATGAAAATGGGCGACCAGAAATTCCGAATTGTGGGTCTTGTAGTTGACGCCGGGGATAGCCAGCAGCACGCCCGACATGCCACCGAGCACGAACAGGATGATAAAGCCGACCGTCCAGTACATCGGCGTGGTCATCGTGATACGACCGCGGAACATCGTGCCCATCCAATTGTAGATCTTCACCCCGGTTGGAATAGCGATCAGCATGGTCGACAGCGAGAAGGCGATATTGCGCAGCGGCCCTTGGCCCATGGTGAAAAAATGATGGGCCCAGACCGCGAACGACAGCAGCGCGATCACCATGGTGGCGTAGACCATCGAGGTATAGCCGAACAGCCGTTTTCGGCAGAACGTGGCGGTCACTTCGGAGAAGATGCCGAACGCCGGCAGGATGAGAATATAGACTTCCGGGTGGCCCCAGGCCCAGAACATGCTCACGTACATCATCTGGTTGCCACCCATGTCGCCGGTGAAAAAATGCATGCCGGCGTAGCGGTCCAGGCTCAACAGCGCCAGGACCACGGTCAGTACCGGAAACGACAGGATGATGAGAATCGTGGTGCAGAGCGTGGTCCAGGTGAACATCGGCATCCGCATCAGCGTCATGCCCGGTGCGCGTTCGCGCAGGATGGTCACGAAGAAGTTGATGCCGGTCAGGGTGGTGCCGATACCGGAGATCTGGATCGCCCAGATCCAGTAGTCCACGCCGCTGTTGGGCGTAGCCGCCCAACCCGAATAGGGCGGATAGCCGGTCCAACCGGCGGTCGAGAATTGGCCGATTACCAGTGAGGCCATCACCAGCAGGCCGGCGGCCACGGTCAGCCACAGGCTGACGGCGTTGAGAAATGGAAACGCGACATCGCGGGCGCCGATTTGGGTCGGTATCGCGATATTCATCAAGCCGATGATGAGCGGCATCAGGAAGAAAAAGATCATCATGGTGCCGTGGCCGGAGAACAGCTGAGCGAAATGCTCGGCCGGCAGATAGCCGTCCATGTCCGGGCCGGCAGTGGCTTGCTGGGCACGCATCATCAGCGCATCGATAAAACCGCGCAGCAGAAACACGAAACCGACGATGCAGTACATGATGCCGATCTTCTTGTGATCGACGGTGGTCAGCCATTCGCGGTACAGATAGCCCCACATTCGATAGCGGGTTGCGGCCCAGATACAGACGGCGCCGACTGCGGCCATCAGGGCAGCGGCGAACATGATGATCGGGTCGTGGTAGGGAATGACTTCGAGCGATAGTGTCCCGAACATGGCGACCTCCGCGATCAACGGCAGGCGTGCGGCGCGGCTACGGGCGCGGTTCCAGCAAGGTCAGCTGGTCGCGGGGTTGGCCGCGGTGATACAGCCCGATCACATCGTCGAACAGATCGGCTTGGACGGGCGCAAAGTATTCGATGCGATGGTCGTGGCTGGGCCGGGCAAGCGTGGTGTAGCGATCTGCATCGAGGGGCTGTCCGGTCGAGCGAACCCGTTCGATCCAGGCATCGAAGCCGTTTTGAGACAGGACGATCGCTTGGAACTGCTCGTCGGCAAAGCCGTCACCGCTGTATTGATAGTTCTTGCCGAAATAGCTGCCGGGCTGGTTGGCATCGAGATGCAGGCGGGTCTGCATGCCGGACATCACCATGATCTGGCTGCCCAGGGCCGGAATCATGAAGCCCATCATCACCGTGTCTGAGGTCAGCCGCAGGCGCACCGGACGGTTCACCGGCAGGGCGATTTCGTTGACCGAGGCCACGCCGTAGTCCGGATAGACGAACAACCATTTCCAGTCCAGTCCGATCGCATCGATCTGGAGCGTGGGGCGGTCATCGGCCGCGGCCAAGGGTCTATAGGGATCCAGCTGATGGGTGGAATACCAGGTCAGCACGCCTAGAATGATGATGATCACGATCGGCCCGCCCCAGAGAAACAGCTCGAGAATCGTCGAGTGGCCCCAACCGGGCCGGTAGTCGGCCTGGGTGTTCGAGGCGCGGTAGTGCCAAACGAAAAACAGAGTTAGCACCACTACCGGCACGAACACGAACAGCAGCAGCCCGAGCGTGATGAGCATTAGATCGCGTTCGTGTGCCGCGATGCTGCCGGCCGGAAAGAACGCCGTGTAGTCCCGGGCTGCGCAGCCGGCCAGCACACATAGCCCGGCGATGGCCAACCAAGGGCCGGCACGGAGCAGGGTCAAGTGGATATTGCGTAGGCCTGCGGACATGGCAAATGGGCGGGTTGGTACGCCGCATCGGTTCGAAAAGCGCGATCAAGGCAGTGGCTTAGAACCTCTTTAACAGCGTGTCGTCGCTGCCACAGTGCGCCCAGCACGCCAATGGCGAAACGGTGTATCGAGAAAAACGCAGCGGCTACAGGTGAGGTAGTCGCAACTCGAACCTCGCGCGCCGTTCCCAGCGTGCTGCGATGGTTACCGTCGACGATAGCGCGCTGTATGCCGATCGAGTTGATCGAGCGCAATTCTGGCCGTGGCGGTGGGGTCAGAACCGGCTTCGCTGGCGCTCGATCTGTCGCTGGCAGTCGTAACAGCGCTTGGCGCTGGGATAGGCGCGTAGCCGTTCGAGGGCGATCGGTTCGCTGCAGTCCACGCAGCGGCCGTAGTGGCCGGCATCGATCCGGCCGAGGGCGGCATCGATGTCGTCGATTTCGGCGGCATCGCGCTCGATTTCGACCAGTTCGAGCGCCCGAACCATGCGGGCAAAGGCCGCATCTTCCATATCCGGTACTTCGCCAGCGATCACCTGGTAGGACTCGTACTCCGAGCGCTCCAGAGCCGCACGTACATCGGCCCGTAGTTCGGCCAGCCGCTGGCGCAGCTTGGCATCTAGTTCGCGGATCTGCTCCCGGGTGAGCGGTTCGGGCATAACCGTTCTCGTTACAGGGCCCGTGAGCCGAACAGGCCACGGGAACCAGGGCCTGCGCGTTACTCTAGGCTGGCCGGGGCGCGAGGGCTTGATCAAAGTCAATCGCTAGCGATGCGAGCGTCCTAGATTGGAAGACAAAAGCGACCGATGGTGCGCCGAGCCGCGATGACCTTCGGAGGAGTAAAATGAATGCGTACGATTTGGGTCGTGGTGGCCGATCGCGCACGCGCCCGGATGTTCGAATGCCGCGGCGCCTCGGGTGCCCTGGTCGAAGTGGTCGATCTGATTCATCCGCAGTCGCGCCGACCGGCCCATTTGGCCGGCACTGATGCACCCGGACGCAGCTACGATCGGTTCGGCGGCGCACGGCATGCGATGGTGCCGCGCAAGAATAAAAAAGCATTCGATATATGTGTCTTTGCTCGGGAGATTGCCGAACAGTTGGCCAAGGCCTGCCGCGAAGGCCGCTTCGAGCGTTTATATCTGCTCGCCGAACCGCGGCTGCTGGGCGCGCTACGCCGAGCCCTGGATACGTCCACCCGGCGGCGTCTCGTCGCCCATCAATGTCTGGATGTGGTCGCTCGGCCGGCCCCGGTCATCCGCCGACATTTGCCGCGTTATCTTTGACCGCCCGGTCGCGAAAGCAGCCCGCTCGACGCGTTCGTCGGCAGGCTTTGGATCGCGTCTCGCTGTCGATAGGCGGCCTACGAACTGGCGATCAGCCGCAGCCGAGGCGATAGCGGCCATAGCCAAACCAGGCGCCAGGGCGCTGCGCAAAGGCGCGTCATCGCGCTGCGATAGCGCCTGACACGGCCCGCTCGGCGAGCGTGTACCCGGGAAGACGAACCCCGGGCCTTGCTGCGATACCGGGGTGCTGGTACTCGCCTGGCGGGTACGACAGACGGCCACGGCGTCTGATGGCTAGTCGCTCTGGCTGAGGATCACGCTTGAGGCCTTGAACAAGGCGGTCGCGGTGTCGCCGGCGGCCAGATCCAGCCGCTCGGCGCTGTCGCGGGTGATCACTGCGGCCAATGTTGCGCCGCCGGGCAGTTCGATCACGACCTCGCTGTTCACCTCGTCAGCGGTCACTGACTGTACGGTGCCGCTTAAACGGTTGCGCGTGGACAGGTTCTGTTCGGACACATCGCCTGCGGCCACGATCACCCAGGACGCCTTGATCAGCGCGATCACCGGTACGCCGTCCTCGAGGCCGAGGTTTTCGGCGCTGGCCCGGGTGATGACCGCGGTCAGCCGGTCGCCGCCGCGCAAGCTGATATCCACTTCGGCGTTGACGGCGCCGGTCTTGACTGCGGCCACGGTGCCGAACAGTTGATTGCGAGCGCTGGTGAGCATGGAAAGACGGCCCATGAGATCAAAATCGTCGCTTAAGTGTCGCACACGCCGGTTCAAGCGTTCGATGAACCGGGCCTGTTCTTCTTCAGCGGCGCGATAGGTTCGTACCAGGCGTTCGCCGCGGACGGTCAACCGGCTGCCGCCGCCCCCGGCGCCGCCCGCCGTGCGCTCGACCAGCGGCGCACTGGCCAGATTGTTCACAGCGTTGATTGCATCCCAGGCGGCCTTGTAACTCAAGCCAACCGCCCGCGCGGCAGCCGTAATCGAGCCGGTTTTGTCGATCTGTTCGAGCAGGTCGATACGTTGGGCGCCGATGCCGCCTTTCTGTGGGCCGATACGAAGCTGGCCTTCCAGTTGCGAGCCGGGGTCGCTCATCGATAATCCGAAATATATGACCGTTATAGCTTAACTGAGCCAATGCTTCGCCGTCGTCGTATCAACGCAGCCAACGCCCGCAAGCCCGGCATGCCCAGCGGGTACCGCCAAAACGGTTCGACGGACGAGCGTCTGTCTGCGCTCCGAATGCAGTCGAGAGGTCGAGAAATCGGCGCGCCTGCGGTAGGCTACGTCCGGCGTGCCCCGGTAGCTCAGTAGGATAGAGCAGCCGCCTCCTAAGCGGCAGGTCGCAGGTTCGACTCCTGCTCGGGGCACCATCCCATAGGTGATGCAATACCAGGCAGTGCAGCCGCTCGAACGCAGTCGCGCCGCTGCGGCGATTTCATGGCCACCGCTTGCCGGCGGTTAGCCGGCCTCGGCTTTATCCCAGACTGGAATCGTAAACCGAGTTGGGCAGTTGTGCTGAGCGATCGGTGCGTTCATGAGCCCGGCGCCCTGCGGAAAGGCGGCCAGCTTCTGGCGCGGAATGGTGAACCAGAGCTGGCTCAGATAACGTCGATTGTCTTCGCCGCTGCAACGCAGTTGCAGGGCCTCGGTCTTGTCGGTATCGAAGGCGCGATCGAAAGCATCCAGCAGATCGGTGCGCGCAATCGACTGGCCGCCGTGTGCGCGCAGCCAATCACCGAAGGGGCTGTCGGCCACCCGATCGCGCAGCGCCAGTTCGGCATCGAAGAACTGCTGGGTGTCGAAGCCGAAGCACTGGACGTGTTTGTCGTATTCATGGGTGAGCAGGCTCGGTTCGAGCTGCGGCATGAGCTGTTCGAGCCGGTCGTGCGTAGCGTCGCTCAGTTCGGGAGCGGCTTCGCTGTGGTGATAGAGATCACAGCCTTTGGACCACCACTGCGGTGCTTCGATGTCGCGATCGATCAGATTCTGGGGCCGCGAAGCCCACAGTCCGTGGATGCCGATCTGGATATCGCGGTTCTGATCGGGCGCGCAGGAGCCTTCGGCACAAAAACCGGGTTGCCAGGTCAGGGCCAGGGTGTAGTGGCCGAAATCGCCGTGGCGCTCGGGTTGCAGGGTATCGAGCGGGCCCGCGATCGCGGCGACGGAGCCCAGCACGCCGAACAGGCCGGTCAGGACGGCTGTGATGCGCGTATTGAAATCGATTTTAAGCATGCGAGACGTTCGCCCAATCTAGTGGTTGCGGGGTGGTGGGTAATCGGTGCCCTGATTGAGGTCGTGTACGTTATCGTCTTGCCAGTCGCGCTCGAAAATCGCGTTCAGGGTATGCGCGGCCTGGGGCGCGTGCATGAAAATCGAGGCATCGATGCTGGCTTCGAAATAACTGCGAGTCCAGTTGCCGGTCCCGATATAAACTTGGTCGTTATCGGCGACTGCGTATTTGCAGTGCTCGACCCGGGCATAGGGGATGAAGCCACTCGGCGCAGCCGGCACATGGCTGTATTTCACGGTCAGGTTCGGCAGTACGGTCAGGCTTTTTAGATAGGCTTGCATAGGCTCGCGCAGGGCCCAATCG
Source organism: Salinisphaera sp. SPP-AMP-43 (assembly GCF_049568105.1). Lineage (GTDB taxonomy): Bacteria > Pseudomonadota > Gammaproteobacteria > Nevskiales > Salinisphaeraceae > Salinisphaera. The sequence continues at coordinate 2,205,517 of NZ_CP145335.1, read as the reverse complement.
GCGACGATGATCTGAACGGCCACGCCGCGAGCGGCTGCGTCGCGCAGCGCGGTGTCGAGTTTTGCCCAGTAGCCTTTCGGACCGTATTCGTTGATCGCGGACAGAGTCATAACCTGGACGCGAACCCGCTGACGAGCCGAGTCGATCAGCTCGACCAAGGCCGACTGTTCCGGAGTCACCCAACCGGGCATCAGCGCCGGCGGTGAAAAAGCGGCGAACGCGGTGCCGCTCGGCCGGCCCCGGTCGTCGGCGACGATCTCCGGGGCCGCTCGGGTGACTGGATCGAAATCGGGCGGTTTTACTGCCCGGCGCCGGGCGGCGGGCAGATCGCCCTCGGCGGCGATGGCCCAGTCGAAGGCAAACACGGCGTCCAGCGTACGGGCTAGGCGACGGCTGTCGATACGCGCGCCGATTTCGTGGATCTGGTCCATCGCCCGCCAGTCCCAGTTGGCGCTGCCGAGGAACGCGCTGCGACCATCGACCACGAAATACTTGGCATGGGCCACACCGCCGGTGAGCCGGTCCATGGGCAGAACACGAATCGCGACGTGATCTAGATCCGCGAGCGGGGCGAGGCTGTTGCGGGTCGGCTTTTCGAAAGTCGGCCCGGTCAGGATGCGCACGCTAACCCCGGCCCGGGCACGCTTGGCCAGTGCGTTCAGAATCGGCGCCAGGGCTTCGCCCGCCTTGTTCGTGACATAGAACGCGGCGATATCGATCGAGTGCTCGGCGTGTTCGATCATGTCCAGCCAGACATCCGGGGTACGGGGTACGCCGGGTTGGCCGTATTCGCTGGCCTTGGGTACGCTTTCGACGATCTGGATATGGGCTGGGTTGGCGACATTATTAGCCGCGGCGGGCTCGGCGAGGGCGCTTGGCGCGATCCATGTCGCCAGTAGCGCCGCTGTGCCGGCCAGCCGGGCGAGCCGCCGCGTTCGGCTAGCTGCCAGCATGGGCAGCATCGTCTGTATCGCGCTCGGCGTTTGGCTTGGGTTTCGGCTGGGCCTGTGCGGTGGCCTGGAACGCGTCGGCCGGCGGCTGCCAGGCGCGTAGACGGGCGTCGTGCCAACTGCCGTAAGCGGCGTTGGGCAGCACGATGAAGCGCTGGCCGAAGGCAGCCTGCATACGGGTGACAGCGGCGCGCTGGGCAGCCAGTGATGTGCCGGCGAACTCGGCATCGAAGTCGTGCAGCGTATCGCCGATCAGCAGCAGTATGTCGTGGTCCTGGGCGATGGCGTCGCGACGGACCTTTTTGGACGGTCCGAGCAGGCGGACGCTGTCGTTCGAAACCTGGGGCAGGTTATGGCGCTTAAGGTTCGCGATCGTGGCCGTTTCGTGCTCGGCCTTGCGATTCGAGACATAGAAGATGGCCACGCCACGTGCGTCGGCGTACTCGAGAAAGGCCTTGGCCCCGGGTATCAGTGGCGCCTCGGCGGCATCGATCCATTGCCCCCAGTGCGCCGGGAAGCTGAAGTCGTGGGTCACTGCGGCGGCCTGGTAGGGCATGTTGTCGAGTACGGTCTCATCGATATCCAGGACCACGGCCGGCGGCAGGCTGCTGTTGCGCTCGTTGAGCATGCGGTCCAGTCGCCGGGTGGCGATGTTGTAGGCCTGCACCTGCAGGCCGGCGACCTCGGCGCTGGATTGCTGGTAGCGATCCCCCATCAGATGCGGATCGTGCTGGACCGAGGCCGGCGGTTTGGCGTCGTGGCGCCAGGCTTCGAACGAATCGTCGTCGGCCAGTACCAGCCCCGAAGTGGCGCTCAGAGCGAGGGCTATAAAAATCGAGCTACGGGTCATCTTCATTGACGTTATCGAGCATAGAGTTCGTAGCGGCATTGCATGTTCGATGCCAGCTTGCGAAAAACGCCGAGATTACGGCGAGATGATGACGTCACTGTGTCAGTACCGCGTTGAGCACCGCAGCGAGCCGGATGCCGCCGCGCTGGATCTGGCGCCGGGCCACCGGCCAGGCCTGGCGTTGATAAGCGCTTGACCACTGTTGTCGCGGCGCCGGCGGCAGATCCGCATAGGCGACGTCTTGCGCCAATTCGTGGGCTTGCTCGGCCCAGCGGATCGCTGCGGCCTGTAGTTGATCGCGTGCGATATCGCGACTCCAGGCACGGCGCTCGAGTTGGCCGATCTGCCGATCGAGTTGGCGTGCGGCCCGCCGGGTCGGCGCATAGTCGATTGAATAGTCCGGGGCGACGTGCAGATCGAGCGCCCGGTCGACGATACCGCTATCCCAGATCGCGTGCAGGTTTGTGGGGTGGCCGAAGTAACTCAGTTCGACCTCGTTGCCGCCCTTGTCGTCGTCGTCCTCGGCGTGCAGAGGCTGCTGTACGTCGCCGACGAAATGCACTAGAAACTTCAATGCTTCGACGCGCTCGTTCTGGGAGGCCGAGGCGTTACCGAGAATATCGGCGAAGTAGGAAATTCTGGCCACGACGCAATCGCGGTCGGGACAGTCTCGCCGGTCTTGGTAGTGGGACTTGTCCAATGGGATATCGACGTAGTGCCAAGGGCCGGTTTCGGTGCGTTCCGATCGGATCGCATCCGGCCAGGACGCGATTTCATCGAGATGATTGTGGCCTTCGTTGGCCAGCAGCCGGGTTACCGCGGCCTGGGCCTGGGGCTCAAGATGGGCGGCCGCAATGTCGGCGACCAAAGCATGTCCCTGCGGCCCCCAGGCCAGGGCCGGTAGCGACATCGTGAGGCCGACGACGGCCCCCAGTAGTGGCCGGACGATCGAGAGCTGGGTTGGTTTCATTGCATAGTGTGATGGAGCAGGTCGGCGGATTTTGTAGCACGAACCTTGCCGAGACACAGGCCGCGCTCTGGCATGGAAACTGCAGGCCGCGGACATCGGGGGTGCACGGGGTCCGCGATCCGTACCGCTGCGCCATCACTTTTGTCTTCTTGTTCGCCGGTTATGGATTCCAATACACAAACAAACCCCATGGCGTCGGCTTCGGTCGAAACAATTGGTGTGTCCGCCATACCCGAGGCCCAGCGCAGCATGCCCCCGGCCACGCTGTTCACGATCTGGGGGTTGGCCTCGGCCTCGGCAACCACCCCGGTCATAGGCTTATTGCTCTACGACCTGGGCGTGCTCAATTTCTGTATCGCCGTGGTCCTCGCGACCCTGGTGGGCATCGTGCCGGCAGCAATCCTCTCCGAACAGGGTCGCGAAGTGCCCTTGATCTCGATGATTACCGCGCGTGCGACCTTCGGTCGAGGCGGGGCCTTCGTGCTGGCGTTCATCTATACACTGACCGGGGCCGGCTGGTTCGGGCTGAATACCGACGTGGGCGGCCAGATCCTGTCGACGCTTTACCCCGGCTACGGCAGCCTCTGGTATTGGTTGCTCGGTATCGGCCAGACCCTGCTGGTGTTTGCCGGCATGAAATGGCTGGAGTGGTTTTACAAGTACACCGCGCTGATCTTCATCGTCTGCTATGTCGTGCTGACCTATTACATGGTCAGCCGCTACGACTTCAGCCTGCCGAGCGGTGATGGCCCGGTGGCCTGGGGCACCACCATCGATCTGATCTTGAGTTTTTCGCTTCTGGCCTGGGCCTATGAATTTTCGACCGTTTCCCGGTTTTGTCGGCCGGCGACCGCGAACGAGTCGCGAAGCTCGCGCGTGAGTTATTTCGCGGCGGCCACCCTCGGCGTCATGGCGCCGGTTTTGGTCATGGGGCTACTGGGTCTGGTGGCCAAGGCCTCGACCGGCGAGTGGAATATCGCGCTGATCGCCAAAGATCTGCCGCTAACCGGCGCCTTGGCAGCGCTCGGCGTGATCCTGGCGATTGCACACACCAACGCCATGAATTTGTATCCCGCGGTGTTGAAGTTGCTGGCCGCCGGCGAAACCGTGCGCCAGCCGCGCCGTTTTGATCAGCCGGTCGCCGCGCTGGCGCTGGGTTTGACCGCGACCATCCTGGCCGTGAGCAACATCCTGTCCTATGTCGAGCCGTTTCTGTTGTTCATCGGCAGCTTCCTGTTTCCGTTTTCTTTTCTCATGGCCTTCGACTGGGTGGTCGTGCAGAAACGTCGGACGTCGGTGGCCGAGTTTTTTGCGCCGGCTGACGGCTTGGCCGATCTGTTTCGCGTGCGCGCCTTGACGGCGCTGATTTTTGGCATTCTGGTGTCGAGCCTCGATCCGTTGGGCTGGATTCCGGCGTGGGTCACCGCCTGGCTGCCCTGGTCGGTCGTGGCGTCGCTACTGGCCTGTGCTTTGTATGCTGTCTTGCTGCGTTTCGAGGCCGCCCGGCAACAGAGTCAACAAACCGCATGAACGACGATCGATCCGACGGGCGACAACGGCTGCGCCGGGCAACGGCGGAAGTCGCGACCCGGAGCTATGCGCCGTATTCGGGGTTCAATGTCGCGGCGGCGGTGCTGACTGCCGAAGGCGAGGTATTTGCCGGGGTCAACGTCGAGAACGTGGCTTTTCCCTCCGGCCAATGCGCCGAGGCGACGGCGATCGGCAATATGGTGACGAATGTCGGGGCGCGCTCGATCGTGGCCGTTGCCGTGCGAGGCCCGGGCGAGACCCTGGTCTGGCCCTGTGGCAACTGCCGGCAAAAACTGGTCGAGCTGGCTGCCCCGGAATGCAGCGTGCTGGCGATCAGTGCTGACGGAGCCGAACAAGAGCGGGCACTGGCCGATCTTTTGCCGTTTGGATTCACGGAGTTCGAGAGCCAATAATGGTGCTGCCCGACGACTGTCAATACCATATCGCTCTGCGTGCGGCGGATCTCGGCAGTGCAACGACTGCACTGTTGCCGGGCGATCCGGACCGGGTCGAACCGCTGGCCCGCAGGCTGGCCCAGGCCGTAGGCGGCACGCTGGAGCCCCTGGCGCGGCATCGGGAGTTCACGAGTTGTCGGCTGCAGTGGGCCCAGGGCTGTGTCGTAATCTGCTCCACCGGTATTGGCGGGCCGTCGACCGCGATCGCGACCGAGGAACTGGCGCGGCTCGGCATCACGCGATTTCTGCGCGTCGGCACTACCGGGGCGATTCAGCCGCATATCGAGATCGGCGACCTGGTGATCTCCAGGGCGGCGGTGCGCCTGGAGGGGGCATCGCACCATTACGCGCCGGCGGCCTATCCGGCGGTGGCTGGTTTCGATACCACCGAGCGGCTGGTCGCCGCCGCGCGTGCCACGCAAGTGCCGTGGCATCTGGGCATCACGGCCTCGAGCGATACTTTCTGGCCGGGTCAGGAGCGCTACGACAGCTACTCTGGCTATGTACGCCGCGATTTCCAGGGCAGCCTGGCGGAATGGCGTGCGCTGAAGGTCGCCAATTTCGAAATGGAGGCAGCCACGCTGCTCACCCAGTGCAGTGTTATGGGCCTGGAGGCCGGCTGTCTCTGTGGTGTCATCGCCCAGCGAGTCGACTCCGAAGTGGTTGATACCTCGGCCTATGAGCGCATCAGTGAGCGCTGGACCCAGCTATTGGCCAAGGCCCTGAGCGAAGGTCTGTAGTCGGTCCTGCGCAGGAGCAGCCCGCGCCTGCGTCGATTTCTTCCCCAGGCTTGATTATGGCCTCGGCGACGATCGCCGACGGGGCCCGTGTGCCCGGCGACGGCGCTCCCGGACACATCTAAAACGGCCCGATCCTCAGCCGCGAGGTAGAAAATTCGGATTTGTATCCAATTGGAGGTGCAAATTGGATTGTCGGCGCGTTTCTTGCGTAAGCCAACTATCGATACAGGGCCGGGTATCTGTGACACGCTGCTGCAACAAAGCCCGGCTAGCGTATCGACGCATTCTGGGGCCCTTGGGGGGCTTCGGGACCATTTCGAATCGAGCGGGGGATAGGCTTCCGCAATGATTAGCCAAGGGAGGCTTTGGGGTTTTCATGTTACTCAGGGACCAAGCACGACCGGTACTCGGTGCGTCGCTGTTACTGGCCTGTGGTGTCGTTCTGGCGCCGGCGGCTATGGCAGCGGATACCGAAACCGCCACCACGACCAACGATAACAATGCTGTAGCACCGGCCGCCCCGGCACCGGCAGAACCTGCTGAGCCGGCTGCCGCAGCGCCGGCGTCGGACAGTATGACGGTCAGCACCACCACTTTGGACGACGTGACGGTGACCGGTCAGGCCGATTTGATGAAGCTGTTGACCGGCCAGGCGCAGATTCCCGAATCAACACGCACGATGACCACGGTCACGCAGGCCCAGATTCAGGATGCGACATCTCCGGTACAGGATTTCGCGGCAGCTCTGACGAACCAGCCGAACTTCTTCCGTGCCCATGCTGGATCCAATGACAGTGGCAGTTCGTTCCGGCTGCGCGGGTTTAATCAGGACCATCTGGGGCTGTTGATCGACGGTATTCCGGTCAATTCATCGGACGATGGATCGGTCTATACCAACGACATCACCAACAACTACGCGATCAGCAGCATCGATGTCATGCCCGGTGCCGGTTCGGCATCGACGCCGGGGCTGAGTAATTTCGGCGGCTCGATCGACATCCATACCAAGGACCCGCAGCCGGATTTTTATGTCCAGCCCTACGTCGGCGCGGGTTCGTTCCATGCCAAGCAATACGGCGCCCAGGTTAATACTGGCTCGTTCCTCAACGATTCGACCTCGGCGATTCTGAGTCTGTCGGCGCGCGATGGCGATGGCTACTACGATCACACCAACACCAAATATCGTAACGACGTCACGCTGAAGACGGTCAGCCTGCTGCCGTTGGGCAAGTTGACGCTGTATTTCCACAGCACCGATCAGAGTTACAATTATTATCGCGGTATCACGGATGCCGAAAAAGACGAATTCGGCAAGCGCTATAACGGCTATAACGAAGATCCGGACTCGATCTACTACTACGACTACAACTACAACAAGTTTTATAACAACCGAAGCTACGTCAAGTACGAGATCAACCGCGATAACTTCAAGGTTTCGAACCAGTTTTATTACTATCACGCCAAAGGCTACGGGGCGTCGGCTTCCGAGAACGACGGCAGCCTCTACCAGCGCAAGAGCCGACACCACGAACACCGTATCGGCAATATCTTCCGGTTTGCCTACGATACCGAGTATGCGACGTTTCGAACCGGTGTGTACTGGAGCTATCAGGATACGCTGCATCTGAACGACCAGGTGCCGATGGGCGGGGCGCCGGATATCGGCCCGGTCTACGACGAAACGGTCAAGAACAGCACCGAGCAGCCCTACGTCGAAGTCGAGATCCGGCCGTTCAAGAACTTCACCATCACCCCGGGAATCAAGTACGCCTGGATCGATCGAGACTTCTACAATAATACGTACGGCGAGCATAACTCGATTTCCTACAACAAGCTGCTGCCGTCACTCGGGATGAACTATCAGCTGCTCGACGGCTGGAATCTGTATGCGAACTACACCCGTTCGTTCAAGCCGCCGAGCTATAACCAGTTCTATACCGGTCGGTTCAATACCAGCCTCGATCCGGAAGAAGCCGATAGCTACGAGGTGGGCACGATCTGGGACAAGGGCGCCTGGAGCGGTCGCCTGACGCTGTTCGAAACCCATTACTTGAGTTATATCCAGTCGCAGTCGTTCCGCGAGCCGGATGGTTCGGGGACTTTCTCCCAACTGGTCAATGCCGGCGGCCGGGTCAACCAGGGCGTCGAATTCGAGAACAGCTATGCCTTCAACAGCTGGCTGTCCGGGTTTGCCAACGTGGGTTATTTAAACGCCTATTACAGCGATCATGGCCAGCCGCCGGAACAGTCGCCGCGCAACACCGATTCACTTGGGCTGCGGGTCAAGTACAAGGGCTGGTCGGGCGGTATCTCGGCCGATTACAGCTCGGCCTACTACGTCGGGCTGTACGACGGCGAGTTCTACAAGGTCGACGACCGCGTGAACACCAACGCGTATGCCAAGTACGACTTCCCGGATGCCATGGCCAAGAACATGGGGGTCAAGAAGATGTCGTTCTCGGTCAATCTAGAAAACCTGACCGACGAACAGTACGTGGTAGATGCCTCGGAAGGCCCGGACGATCCGCGTAAGCAGTATGCCGATCCGTTCAGCGTGTTCGCCGGCATGTATGTTCGTTTCTAGGCTTCAACCCTAGAACCCCGAGCCCGGCTCGGCTAAAAACGCCGCTTCCTCGGCCGTGCTCTCGCGGCCGAGGGCGGCGTTTCTTTGTGGATAGCGGCCAAAACGCTCGAGAATCGCCCGATGCCGTCGCTCATGCTTGAGCTGGTTTTCCAGCCCGGGTTCGGAGAACAGTTCGAGCGCGCGTTCGTGCTCGGCCAGCGATTCGCTGTGCATGAACGGCATATAGACGAACGCGCGCTCGACGGCCGGTAGCTCGCGGGGCGCATCGGCCGCGATCGCTTGTTTAGCCATCTGCAGTGCCAGCGCATCGCCGTGATACGCCTCGGCCCGATCGCGATAGATGTTGCGCGGGAATTGGTCGAGCACCAAAATTTCGGCCAGTCGGCCGACCGCACTCGTGCGCCAGGCTGCGAGCATACCGCTTGGAGCGGCCAGCACTAGTGGTCCGAACGAAGCCGCGATCCGGCGGTCGAGCTTGGGGTTTTGGGCAAACCAATCTTCCGGTGAGAGAGTCTCGAACCAAAAGTGATGAATATCCTGAGGTGTCATACGAAACCGTTGCGCGCCGGCGAATCCGGAGACAGGCCACGCAAGTTACGGATCATTGGGCTGGCCGTCGAGTTGTTGTGTCGCCCTACATGCTCGAGCGGGGTGTGAAAGAGCACTCCAAAGATGCACGACAGAGGCGAGCGAGCAGAATCGACTGCCGGGATCGAATACGTGCGTTTAATCGAGTGCGTTGCGACATGCCGAGGCCTGCGTCACGGCTCGCTACGCCAGCTGTTGCCGCACAGCGCGTCCGGTGCGTGCCCGGCAGCGATCTGCGCGCCATCGATTGCGAGGGGCTACGCTCAAACCGTGCTCCGACAGGCTGTTACCGGGGGTCAAGCCGGCGCTTCGTCGATCGGATGGCGGGCTCCGCCTTCTCGATAGCGTACGACATCGATCTCGGCGCGTACGCTAGTCGGTTCTTCGAGCGAACGGTGCACCGTGAAGCCCAGGCTCCGGGCCAGTTCCAGCATTGGACGGTTATGGGCCAGGATATCGCCATAGACGACGGTAATGCCACGGGCATGGGCCTGGCGTAATAGGCAGTCGAGCAGATGCCGTCCGAGCCCGATGCTGGTATGCGATCGATGTACGAGCACCGCGAATTCGGCTTCGTGGCCGTCCGGATCGGCGATGATCGTGCCCATGCCGGCCAGTTCTTCCGGTCGATCGGCAGGGCTGATGACCAGCGAGACTTCGCGGTCGTAATCCACCTGGGTCATGCGTGCTGCCATGTCATGGCTGAAGTGGCGGATATACGAGAAGAATCTCAGCCGGATTTCTTCCGGGCTTAGGCTGCCGAGCAGTTCCAGCACCAGCGGTTCGTCCGAGGGCCGGATCGCGCGTACGACGTAGCTGCGTTCACCGGCCAGCGTCACCCGGTGGCGCATGCGGGCCGGGTAGGGCGACATAGCCAGCCGCCAGCGCGCCGGTCGCGGTGTCGCTGTGATTTCGATCAGCGTATCGGTCGGGGTATGTAGGCGCCCGTGTGGGCCGATTGCCAGATGCAGGTCGAGGCCGACGATTTCAGCCAGATCCACGATTAGCTTGGAGAGCCGTACCAGCGCCAGGGCCAGGGCTTCGACCGCCTCAGTGGTGGCCGATAGACGTCCGGCGCTGGCGTGTTCGAGCATGCGACGCGCCAGCAGGGCATCCAGCGGAGCGAAGCCGTAGGCCGGCTGGATGCCGAGCGTTTCGTCGGTCACCCGCATGATCATGCCCAGTTCCGGATGATCGATGGCTTCGATGCGCACCTGGATCGAGGCATCGGCATCGTCGCGCCCGCTTGGCGCCCCGATGATGCCGTACTCGGCCAGTGTTTCCTGGGTATCTTCGGCTGATAACCATTCCACGCCGTCGGCCGCCAGAGTCTGCAGCCGATGGCGCAAAGCCTCGACGTTGGCGGTTACGGTCGGGTCCGGCGGCGGGGTCGCGGTCAGCAGTTCCCGGGTTTCGTGGTAGCGGCGGCGATACAGGATTGCGCGCGCCGCTTCGTCGACCGAGGCAAACGTGGCCAGACGCGCTTGGGCGCTGGCGGCCCGGGCTGGCAAAGCGGTATGCAAGCCCAGCCAGACCGTCATCAGGCGCGAATTCAGATCGGCCTCGGCCACGGCGTTGACCATCGGCTCATGCGGTTGGCCGGCAACCGGGCTGTGGACCAGCAACACCGCATCCGCGGCCGGGTCGGCCAGCACAGCGCGCAGGGCCGCCACGGTCTGTTCGGTATCCGACGAGGCCAAGTCGATTCCAGCGCCGGTGTTGTGCGCTTGGGGCGCGGCCTCTGCCAGCGTGTCGATGGTTTCCTTGGCTGCGGATGCCGGCTTGAGCGACGCCCGGCGCAGGGCATCGGTACCCAGCGCACAGACGCCGGCGCCGTTGCCCAAGACCATCACGCGGTCCTGGCGTACCCCCGGGAGCAACTCTAACGCCGCCAAGCCGTCGAACAGGCCACCGAGGTTTTCGCATTCGACCAGTCCGGCTCGTGCGAATGCCGCCGAACGTGCTGGATCGGGGCCGCCTTCCAGGCCGGGCCGGTCGGCCCGGGTCTGTAAGACCAGGACCGGTTTGACCCGCGCTGCGGCACGGGCTGCGGACATGAACTTGCGTGGTTCGGCGATTTCTCCGACCTGTAACACTACGGCCCGGGTCTGAGGGTCGAGCGCTGCGTGATCGAGCAGATCAGCGGCATCGATATCGGCTTCTGCGCCGGTACAGGCCAGCCAGGAAAAACCGATGTTGCGCCCGAGCGCCCAGTCGAGCGCAGCCGCGGTCAGAGACTGCGATTGACTGATCAAGGCGACCTGGCCGGCTCGCGGCTGCGATGCCAGGGAGGTCATGTTCAGACCGCGCTTGGTATTGACGACGCCGGCGCTGCGCCCGCCTAGTAGACGCATATTGGTTGGGCGAGCCGCACGCAGGACATCGTCGCCGATACGTGAGGGCGCAGCCCACACCACCGCACGACAGCCGGCCTCGGCGAGCGCGGAGATAATCTCGGCCCGGCCCCATTCGGCCTCGAAGATCACGGCACAAGGCGCGACCGTATCCGGCAGGCGCGAACGGCGAGCATGACGAGTGATATGTGTTAGGCCGTTGCCGGCACTTTCGCTCAGATTGGCCAGCAGTTGTTGTTGGGCCGGCGTCTCGGCTTCGCCGAAGGCACAGACCGTCTGGCTCGAAAACAGCGCGTCGATGTTACGAAGCGTCATGGGTATGCGATCCGTTGGCTGGCGCGATCAGCGACGGCGCGGCCATCCGGAGCCGCAGGCGCGCCCCGAGCCGGTCGGCGTATCGCAGCTGATGGCCTGAGGTGAGCTGGGCCGTTTATGCTCTGATTCAGAACGTTGTGTGTCGTGCATGAGGCCCCCGATTCGAGCGCTGCGCTTTGTCATATGCCGCGCTGGCCTGGCCGTTTCGCAGCGCGCCCGAGTCTTGTCTTTGTCGTGTTGTATCACACCAGCCGCGACGCGCTGGCTCAAGTTGCTCTGGTTTCACCGAGCGCCAGATGGAGAAGTCGTAGTGCCCGAACAATCGCCCGAACAACAGCGAGCACGGGTACTTGCGATCTACACCGCCGCCAGCCGTGGCGCGCCGATGCAGTGCCGGACCTCGGTCGAGGCCGTGGCCGGCCGAGGGTTGCGCGGCGATCGCTACCACGAGGGGTTCGGGACATTCTCCGGGCGTTCGCCGGTCGTCGCTGGCGGCCGTGCGCTGTCGTTGATCGACTGCCCAACGTTGGCCGTCTGTCGCCAGCGTTTAGGGTGGGAGATATCGGCCGCTGCGCTACGCCGTAATATGCTCGTTGACGGCCTGGATTTACTCGACCTGCGCGGCCAACAGCTGCGCCTGGGCAGCGCGACGATCGAAGTGCTCGGGCGCTGCCCACCCTGCGGCTATTTGTCGCGCCTGCTGGGTGACGATATGCGCGCCGCGCTACACGGGCTGGGTGGCGTACGTGCCCGAATCCTTTCGTCCGGGCCTGTAGCCACGGGGGATCCAGTGGCTGTGCTACCGGTGTCGAAGGCGTGACGCCAAGACCGGCCCCGGCCCACCCCAAATCGCATTATCGCGCGGTTTCCGCTGCCCTTGGCTGCAATGCTATGCGATATTAGTTATAAGGAAATAAACCGTTCGATACTGATGACTGCCGATTCGATCATGGCGGCGCCCGAGCGCCGCACCTGCCGCATCTGTGGGCCTGATCTGGATTTCGATTTCACGATGGCGTTTCAACCGCTGGTCGATCTGGCGGCTGGCCAAGTTTATGGCCATGAAGCGCTGGTCCGGGGCACGAACGGTGAGGGCGCCGGCGAGGTTCTGTCTCGGCTGACGCCGGCTACCGTGTATCGCTTCGACCAAGCCTGCCGGGTCAAGGCTTTGAAACTAGCGCATGCCCTCGGCGGCCGTTCGACGCTGTCGATCAATTTTCTGCCGAACGCGGTCTACGCGCCAGCGTCCTGTATCCAAGCGACGCTGGAAGTCTCTTATCAGCTGGGTTGGCCGGCTGATCGGATCAATTTCGAGATTACCGAGACCGAGCAGGTCCGCAATCGCGCGCATCTACAGAACATCATCAATACCTACCGGGAGATGGGGTTCAAGACCGCGTTAGACGACTTTGGCACCGGCTATGCCAATCTCGATCTGCTGGTCGATCTGCAGCCTGATGTGGTCAAGATCGATCGTGCCTTGATTCGCGATATCCCCGAACAGCCGCGCCGCCAAACGGTGGTCAATGCGGTAATCGGGGTGGCGAACCGTTTGGGCATCGGCCTTGTGGCCGAAGGCGTGGAAACCCTTGAGGAGGCAATCTGGCTGTATAGCCGGGGCATAACCCGCCATCAGGGGTATCTATATGCGCGCCCGGCTATCGAGGCATTACCCGGGGTCGACAGTGCATTGATGCATGCCGTGGTCGAGGGGGCACGCAACTCGGAAGGCTGCCGCTAGGCATTCGCGCATGGCCCGTCTCGATAGGCGGCTTGGCCGGGATGAATCAGTCGTCGTACTCGCCTGTTCCCGGATCGGCAGAGGATCGCCGAGTCGAACAGGCCGGTTGGACTACGGCAGTCCTGAACCGGACCTGGAACCGGCCGTTCGGGTCGGGTGTCTTTGGCCGACCACGGTCGAGACCGCCGTTTTCAGCGGTCGTTACCGAAACGCTGGCTAGGTTGGCGAGGGGCAGAGGCCGGCTTCGGGCCGAGCCGGCGTTGGCTAGGCGCGCATATACGACCAGCCGGTTTTCTGCTGGCGCTCGGCGATATACAACACCGCCGCCTTGACGCGCGCGATCTCCTCCGGCGCCTCCAGATCCTGAGCGGCTAGGGTATTGGCACAAACACGCAGCAGCGGATCGGTCTCATCCGGTACGGCCAGTGCAGCCGCTACGGCCGGGCCATTGACTACGATCTCGACCGCTGCACTCGGCTCTGCGGTGAGCAGATTGCGGGCGTTGTTGCGGGCTCGGGCCAGCGAGGCCTCGTCGGCAGCATGGATCAGCAGGCACAGCGGCTGGTGGGTATCGGTCATGAACGACTCACTTACAGGGTCTCGGCAATGTCTTGGGTCAGGGTGCGCAGTTTCGGATCGTCGCGCTCGCGCGGGCGCTTTAGGTCGATGACTGCGTCGCGCACGATTGTCGCGGGGCTGCCGCGCAGAATCTGGACGCGATCGGCCAGATAGACGGCCTCATCGATATCGTGGGTGACGAACAGAACCGCCATGCCCAGTCGTCGCCAGATCGACAGCAGTTCATCCTGCAGACGCCGCCGGGTCAGGGCATCGACCGCCGAAAACGGCTCGTCCATCAGCAGCAGGCGCGGATGCACGGCCAGCGCGCGAGCCAAGCCGATGCGCTGGGCCTGACCGCCCGAAATCGAATGCGGCCAGCGATCGCGATAGGCCGTCATCGCGGTCAGCGCCAGGACTTCGTCGACGCGGGCCCGGCGTTCGGCCCGCGACAGATTCAGCCCGGCCAGGCCGTAGTCGATATTGGCCGCGATCCGGCGCCAGGGCAGCAGACGGGTGTCCTGGAACACGAAACCACGATCGCGGCTGCCGCGGGCTGTGGCTCGCGACAACGATATTTCGCCCGCGCTCGGTTCGATCAGGCCAGCGATGTTGCGCAGCAAGGTGGATTTGCCGACGCCCGAGCCACCGACCAGGGCCACGAATTCGCCGTCGGCCACGTCTAGATTCAGACGGTCGAACACCGGCGTATCGCTGCCCGGATAGTGATAGGTCAGCCCGCGAGCCGTGAGCAGCGCATCGCTCATGGGCGCCACCGCAGCAGCCGGTTTTGGATCAGCGCGAACAGTCCGTCGGAGATCGAGTAGATCAGCGAGATCGCCAGCATATAGACCACGACTGCATCGTAGGCGCCGACGCCAGCGGCCGAGTTCATCTGCTGGCCCATACCGGGCACGCCGAGCAGTTCGGCCGCGATCAGCGTCATCCAGGCCTGGCCGACCCCGGTACGCATGCCCGACAGAATCCCCGGGGCCGCACCCGGCAAAGTGATGGTCAGCACCCGCGAGACGAAGCCGCCGTGGCCGAAAGCCCGAGCCAGCTCATAGTAGCGCGGGTCGACATTGGCCACACCGGCGGCGGTGGCGAAGTAATTGACCCAGAACACGCCAATCGAAATCACGAAGGCCGCGCCGGCATGGCTGACCTGGAACCAGGCGATCGCGAACACCACCCAGGCCAGCGGCGGAATCGGCCGCAGGATACGGGCCAGCATGAAATGAAAATCGTCGAACCAGCGCGAGCTGGCGGCCATCAGACCGACTAGAAAGCCGGCTGCCGTACCCGCGCCCAAGCCCCAGACGTAGTGGATCAGACTCGAGCCGACCGCCGGTAGCAGATGGCCGCTCTGCCATTCACCGACTACGGCGATCGGAATGACGAACGGATCGGGCAGGGTGCCGCGGGGCGCCCAGTTCCAGGTATAGGCGGCCTTCCACAGCGCGATGAAGCTGATCACACCGGCCAGGCCGAGCAAGAGTCGGCGCAATCTGCCCTGGCCTGGTCGAGCGAGTTGTCGCGAGCCGGCCACGGTTAGTCCTCGGCGCTGTCTTGCGCGCTCGCGTTATCGACCGCCTGGTCGTAGAAATCGGTGTCGAACAGGGCATCGATATCGATCTCGGCCGAGAGCGTGCCTTGATCGCGCTGGAAGCGATACATACGTTTCGTGGCCTCGATGATGCGATGCGGATCGGCCACGAAGTTGTCGGCCGAATGCGCAACCGCGGTCGCGATCACGTCGCGCGGCAGTCGGCCGCCGCCGACGTGCTGGGCGACCGCGTCGATGGCGCTGTCGTCGCCGTTGGCCAGCGCCTGAGTAGCGCGCACATGGGCCGCCACCAGCCGGGCCACGACCTTGGGATGCGCCTTGATAAAGGACTCACGCACCGCCATAACCGCGCCCGGCTGGTTGTCGAACATCTCGGCCCCGCTGGCGACGACTTTGGCATCGGGCTGACGTTTTTCGACGATCGAGACCACCGGCTCGAGAATCGCGGCGCCGTCCACGGCACCGGTCAGCAGCGACTGCTGTACCTGGGAGGCGCCCTGGTAGACCATTTCTACATCGTTCGCATCGGCGGCGAGTTTGTTGTCCAGCCAGTAGGCGAATACGGTCTGGGGCACCGAGCCGACCGGGAAGGTCGAGATCTTGGCTTTGCGGCCCTTGTCCTGACGGAACCGGGCAAAGGCCGTGGCCGGGTCGCCGTTGTCGAAATAGGGGGCCAGATCGGCCAACGCGACCATGCTGATCTGCTGGATGATATTCGAGGCCACTACGCGGATATCGGCGCCCTTGGCGCGGGCCACCATGGTCGGGCCGATGCCGAAATAGGCGATATCGAGCTGGCCGGACGATAGCGCCTGCACCATGGCCGGCCCGTTCTGGAACGACACCAGATCCGGGTCGATACCGGCATCCGCGATCGCGCCGCTTTCCAGATTCACGAACAGCTGGGCGTCCGGCAGGATCGGCATATAGCCGATCTGGGCCGCAACCTGCGACGCGGCATCGTCCGATTCGCCGCTCTCTGAAGATGAAGACGATGACTGACCGCAGCCGGTCAGTACGCCTAATACGCACAGGGCGATCAGCCCCCGGATAAATACGAACGACGAGATACGTTGGAACATCGTGGTCGGCGGTTGGTAAACGTGGCGCGCGCAGCCATCGGTCTAGACGGCTGCGCGGAACAGGGCGCGATATTGCCACAGGCGCGTTGGATTATTAATCGTATGGTCTGCGACCTCGCCCGTTCGTGGTCCGACGCCCGCATGCGTGCGGTGGCCAGCGGCCTTGAGCCGTATTGAAAAAACAGCAATGTCAGGCAGGTGGGTGGCTTGTCCCGATGTTGGCCGGGCGCGCACCACGCGCTTGAGGCCGGGACGCCGGCGGCGTATGGTGCGCGTCGATCGCGTGTCGTACCCAAAGCCTAAGAGCAGGGCGATACGACTCCTGATAACCGAGGGGGCAAGTTAATGTGGCTACGTAATCTGTGCGTATTCCTGGGCACCGAATCGTTTGAGTGGACGCCGGCCGAACTGGAATCGGCTCTGGCCGAGGCGTTGTGCCCGGAATGCGGCGATCAGAACGTATCGGTTGGTGGCTTCGTTCCGCCGATCAAGGGCGAACATGCCATGACCCACGTGGTCGATGGCCTGGCCGTCGGTACGTATCAGGAAATCAGCCGGGTACTGCCCGGCCCGGTGCTGTCCGAAGAAGTCGAAGAACGCATCGAGCGGATCCAGGCCAATGAAGGCCGTACGGTCGGCCGCAAGGAAAAAGCCGATATCCGCGACCAAGCGCATTTCGAATTGCTGCCGCGGGCCTTCACCCGTTCCAAGCGCACGCCGTTCGTCGTCGACCTGCGGGCCAGCCGGGTCTGGGTCGACGTTAGCTCGGAGAGCCGGGCCGAAACGGTGATCACCGCGCTGCGCGAAGCGCTGGGCAGCCTGCCGGTCACGCGGCCCGAGCCACGCATGAATCCGGCCGAAGAACTGTCGCGTTGGGTGGCCGACGATACGACCCTGCCCAACGGCTTCGAATGCGGCGATCGCTGCCTGCTAGAGTCGACCGACGAGGTCAAATCCAGCGTGCGCATCAATGCCATGGATCTGCAGCAGGACGAGGTCCGGGCCCATTTGGCAGCCGGCATGCAGGCAACCAAGCTCAACGTGGCCATCGACGATGCGATCGAGTTCGATCTCGACGAGCATCTCGATCTCAAGCGTATCCGAGCCCTGGACCTGATTCAGGACGATCTGGATTCGGTCGACGCCGACGACCCGGTCGCCGAGCTCACGGCCCGGATCGCGCTTCAGGGTGAGGCGCTGCGCGGCATTCTTGATCGGCTGTACACGCATTTCGGCGTGGTCGGTGAGGCTGCCGAAGCCGCCTGAAAGCGAGCCCGAGGCAATCGTGTCGTTCGATACTACTGAGGCCAACCGCCGCGGCGGTGCGTTTGAAGATCACGACGAGCTGTGGCTGTTCGGCTACGGCTCGTTGATCTATAAGGCCGGCTTTGAGTTCGAGCAACGGTGTGCGGCGACCATCGAGGGCTGGCAGCGCCGGTTCTGGCAGGGCTCGCATGATCACCGCGGCACCCCCGAGGCGCCCGGCCGGGTCGTGACCCTGGTCGAGGCGCCCGGCGAGTTGTGCACCGGCATGGCCTATCGGGTGACACCGGCGGTGTTCGATTATCTCGACCATCGGGAAAAAAACGGCTATCTGCGTTTTGCTAAACCAATGCGCTTTGCCGACGGCCGCATCGAAGACGGCCTGGTGTATATCGCGACGCCGAGCAACGAAGCCTGGCTAGGCGAGACATCCATCGATGCCATCGCCCGTCATATCCAGCAGTCGCACGGTCCAAGCGGGCCGAACCGCGACTATGCGTTGAATCTGGCCGATGCGCTGGCTGTTCTGGATGCGCAGGATGACCATGTATTTGCCGTCGCCGAGCGTCTACGAGAGCTGATTGCCGTCGAATAGATGATCGGCAGACCGCCGCGGCTGGGCGCTGGCCTGTACTGGCCTGTATTGGCCTCGTGCTTACTATGCCGCCGGCGCGGTTCGAGGCTTGTCCGGCCATACAGGGCTAGCCGGTGCCTGTTGCCAGAGCAATAGCGGACCGGCAGCCCGTAGGCTGGCCGGCCGCTATATTGAGCCTCTGCGCGGCTCAAGCCGTTTCGGCTTCGGCCTCCAGCGCGATCTGGATCGCATCCTCGACCTTGGATACATAGCGAATATCCAGGGCTTCGCGGACGTTGTCGGGAATATCGTCCTCGTCTTTGCGATTGCGCTCGGGCAGCATGACGGTTCGGATGCCAGCCTGGTGGGCGGCCAGCGTCTTCTCCTTGACCCCGCCGATCGGCAGTACCTGGCCGCGTAGGCTGATTTCGCCGGTCATGGCGACATCCGCCCGTACCTGGCGATCGGTCAGCAGCGAGACCAGGGCGGTGTATAGCGCCACACCTGCGCTGGGCCCGTCTTTTTTGATCGCGCCCGCCGGTACGTGGATATGGAGATCCGACTTATCCAGGCGTTCCTGATCGATGCCGAGTGCGTCCGCCTGGGCCTTGACCAGCGACAGTGCGGCCTGGGCCGATTCGCGCATGACATCGCCGAGCTGGCCGGTGATGGTCAGCTTGCCATTGCCGGGCGCCCGTGAGGCTTCGACGAACAGGATATCGCCGCCGGCGGGCGTCCAGGCCAGGCCGGTCGCAACCCCGGCGACGCCTGTACGCAGGGCGACTTCGTCGTCCACCCGCCGCGCGCCGATGATGTCGTGCAGATCCTCCGGACCGATCACGCCGGGCCCGGGCTTGCCTTCGGCCACCTGGACTGCAGCATGGCGTACGATCGCGCCGATCTCGCGCTCTAGATTGCGTAGCCCCGCCTCACGGGTATAGCCGGAAATCAGCGCATCCAGTGCGTCGTCGGAAATATCGCACTGTGCGCGGGTCACACCGGCCTGGTCGAGCTGGCGATCGATCAGATAGCGCTTGGCGATCTGTTTCTTTTCCTCGCGGGTATAGCCCGGTACCTCGATCACTTCCATGCGATCGCGCAGTGGTCCGGGGATGGTGTCCATCACGTTGGCGGTGGCAATGAACATCACCTTCGACAGATCGAAGGGCACGCCGAGGTAATGGTCGTTGAAGGAATCGTTCTGCGACGGATCGAGCACTTCCAGCAGTGCCGAGGCCGGATCACCGTGGGCGGATACGCCGAGCTTGTCCATTTCATCCAGCATGAACACCGGATTGCGGGTGCCGGCCTTGCGGATCTGGCTGATGATGGTGCCCGGCATCGCGCCGACGTAGGTCCGGCGATGGCCGCGGATCTCGGATTCGTCGTGCACGCCACCCAGCGCGCTGCGGACGAACTCGCGATTCATGGCTCGGGCGATGGAGCGGCCGAGCGAGGTCTTGCCGACGCCCGGCGGGCCGACGAAGCACAGGATCGGTGCCTTGCCCTCGGGGTTGAGCTTGTGTACCGCCAGATGCTCGAGGATCCGGCGCTTGATCTTGTCCAGGCCGTAGTGATCCTCGTCGAGGATCTCGCGAGCGCGCTGGATCTCGATCGCGTCCTTGGAGAGTTTGCCCCAGGGCAGCTCGGCTATCAGTTCGAGATAGGTCCGAACCATCGAGTATTCGGCCGAGGATTCGGACATTTTCTCCAGCCGCTTCAACTCGCGGTCGGTCTGTTCGGCGGCTTCTTCGGTCAGGTCCGCCTTGTCGAGTGCTTCGCGCAGGCGCTCGACTTCTTCGGTGACGTTGTCGTCTTCGCCCAACTCGCGCTGGATCGAGCGCATTTGTTCGCGGAGCATCGCCTTGCGCTGATACTCAGACATCCGCTCCTGAGTTTGCTTATTGATGTCTTGGCTCAGGCGCATCACTTCGAGCCGGTAGTCCATGAACGACTGCACGAGCTCGAGCCGCGGTTCGAGTTCGATCGTCTCGAGGATGCGCTGTTTTTCCTTGGGCTTGAGGCCCAGATAGCCGGCCGTGGCATCGGCCAGCAGCGCCGCGGATTCGATCGAGCGGATTGCGTTAGCCAGTTCCTGTGAAGGCTGGTCCATAAGCTGGATGGCCTCCAGCGCCCGATTGCGCAGGTTGGCCATCCGCGCATCGACGTGTTTGTCGCCTTCGGCCTCCGGTTCGTCGATCCAGCTGACCTTGGCCGCCAGCCCGCCGTGCTCGTCTTCGAAGAATTCGCGTACGCGGAACCGCGAGATGCCCTGGCAGACCAAGTGGTGTTGGCCGTTATTGGCCGTGACATAGCGCAGAATATTGGCCGCGGTGCCGACCTTGTGCAGGCTGTCGCGAATATCCTCGTGGTTATCGTTCGGCTCGCCCAGTATCAGCCCGACTGGCTGGTCGTTGCGCATGGCGCGCTGGGCGGCGTCGATCACCGGCTGGCGATCGAGCACGATCGGCATGACCAGCTCGGGAAAGAGCACGGTCTCGCTCATCGGCAGAACCGTCAGCACTTCCGGGCGTGGCGGCTCGTTGCGGTTATAGACCAGCGTGGTACTCGGACCCTCGATGGTCTCCGGGGTTTGTTGATTATCCGTTTCGCTCATAACTCAGCGTTTGGCAAGCGTGAGATACAGACAGCCGTCGACGAGTTCGTGGTTGGCGATCGCCAACCGCGGCCGCGGCAGGGTCACGCGGCGCTCGAAGTGGCCGTGCGGGATTTCCAGCCGATGCAACAACGCATCGCTGGTCGGCGTGGGCACCCGTCGTTGCCCGGCGACATAGAGCACGTCGCCGGCGACTTCGAGATCCGTCAGGTTAGCGTCGGAGACCCCCGGTAGGGCCACGATCACGTAGACCGCCTCCGCGGTCTCGAACACATCGACCGGTGGCTCCCACTGTCGGCGAGGGTGCGTGTCCACTCGGCGAAAGAACTGGCGCTGGATACGGTCGGCACGATCCTGGCGACGCATCGCCTCGGCCCACATCCAGCTTTCGAAATCGTCTACAACCATCGCTTCGCTCGGTTCATGGTTGTTTTCAAGATAGGGGTCGGATTCTATGAGGACAAGATGGTGGCTTGACGGACGGCTTCGCTTGCCTTGGACGACGCTCACCATCGTCGGGCCGTTACGCGGCCGTTTGTCGGGCCCAGGCCACGCAGCGATTTCGGCCCTCATGCTTGGCCCGATACAGCGCTTTATCGGCATCGCGAAGCAACAACCCAAGCGATGCCGGGCCATCCAATTCGACGACAGCGACACCGGCGCTGATGGTCAGCACGCGGGGGCGTTCCTGACAGGGATGAGGAATGGCAAGACTCTCGATCGCCTGGCGCGCGCGTTCGGCGGCCTGCATGAGGGTGTCCGGGGTGGCACCCGGCATGACGATAACGAATTCTTCGCCTCCATAGCGCGCTATACAGTCGCCAGGGTTTCGGATTGAAGCTTTGAGCGTGTCTGCGACCTGAGCCAGCACCGTATCGCCCGCGGCATGGCCGAAATGGTCGTTGAACGATTTGAAGTAATCGACATCGCACATTGCGACGCCGAGCCTCGGCCGCGGGCGCGCATGAGACGAACGCAAACGGCCTAGATAATCCTCGAGCCCGCGTCGGTTGAGTGTCTTGGTCAGTTCGTCGGTCGCGCTGAGCTTATAGAGTTCGTCGTTGGCTGACATGAGGCGAGTCTCGGCGGTGACGATATCGTTGCGAAACAGCGTGGCGATGATCAGCGTGATCCCTAGCGCACCGACGGTGCTGCCGGCAAAAATCCATTCCACGAATGGAGACGGCACGGGCGAGATCACCCCGCTGCCACGGCACAGTAGATGACAGGCCAGCAGTAGGGCCCCGATGAATATTTCGAATACGACCAGCGACCCGAGAGACGCGGCAGGGCGCAAGAACGGTACGACGATGCTGACCGAAAAAAAGAACAGATAAACGCCTGCGCTAGCGCCGATGAGCAGGTTGACCCCAATTATGTGGCATACCGATACGATCAGCACCAGCCGGCTTGCAAGCTCCGTCCTGGCCTTGATGTTGCAATACAACGCAGCGATATACCCGGCCATTGCGGCGATATTGAAGCCGAGGATCGGCGCGTAATAGAGCGGCTCGGAAAGCAGATAAAACAGCTGATACGGCACGGTGGCGCAGGCGCCGAACAGCGCCAGATAATGCGTCAACAGGATCTGGCGGCGCCGGCATCCCGATTGGGCAAAGGGATAAAGCGACGCTGGGACAATCGTCAATTGTTGTATCCGCATCGTGCCGCGCTCTGTGCGAAAACCGTCTATCTCATTAACGGCAGAACGCGGTTATTTTTAACCAGATTTGATTAATTTCGTGCTCAAAAAATTGACGTATTTTCGGGGGTTAGGGACTCGCGTGGACGGCGCCGACGCAACCGTTTAAAGGCCGAAAAGCCACACGATCACCGGTACCAGTATGGCGGTGAGGGTACCGTTCAACCCCATCGCCAGACCCGAGAAGGCCCCGGCCCGTTGGTCGTATTCGAACGCGCGGGCGGTGCCGATGCCATGCGAGGAGACCCCCAGGGCGAATCCGCTCGCGACGGTATCGCGCAGGCCAATCGCGGCCAGCAATGGCAGACCGAAAGCGGCGCCCAGAATGCCGGTCAGGATCACGAATACTGCGGTCAACGATGGGCTGCCCCCGATTTGATCGGAAACCCCCATCGCGATCGGCGTAGTAACCGATCGTGGCAGCAAGGACAGCAGCATCTGGCTATCCAGCCCTAGCGACCAACCGATGGCGAGCGTCGACAGGATCCCGACCGTCGAGCCCACGGCCAGAGCGACCGAAATGGGCAGCCAAGCTCGCTTGAGCGTGTCGAGCTGACTGGCCAGTGGTACCGCCAGCGCGACCGTAGCCGGGCCCAGCAGAAAGCTGATGAACTGGGCGCCGTCGAAATATTCGTGGTACGGCGTACCGGTCGCAGTCAGCAGCAGCACAATGGCAGTCACTGCGATCAATACGGGGTTGAGCAGCGGAAAACGTCGGCAGGCGCGATAGAGCTGCTGGGCCAGCCAGTAGATGCCGACCGTCAGCGCCAGCCACAGTAGCGGCTGTTCGGCCAGATATACCCAGATTTCGGTCAGCGACATGTTAATCGGTCTCGGCTCGATGGGTACGAGCGCGCATCAGCCAGTGCAGGGTGAGGGCAGTGACCACCAGCGTGATTGCAGCGCTGGCGATCAGCGTGAGTGATAAGGCAAGCCACTGATTGGCCACAGACTGTAAGTGGGTTATCACGCCTACTCCAGCGGGTACGAACAGCAGGGCCAGATTCTGCAGCAGCCCTTGCGCGGTACGCTCGAAAGGATGTGGCGTCGCGCCGCGCCACAGAAGATAGGCGAATAGGATCAGCATGCCGACGACCGGTCCGGGCAGGGGCAGGCCGGTCAGACGAATGAGGATAGTGCCGACAAGTTGCAGCACGAGCAGGGCGGCGATCGATCCGATCATGGCGGTGGAATCGTGTTATCAGACAGATAGCGATGCAGTATCGCTTGGGGCAGGAACGGGCCGTGTTGCAGGCGCCACCTGAAATCCGGTCGCGCATCGACCGGGCACCGGCGGGCCCACTGACCCGCCGGTGCCGCAGGGCGCCTGGATAGTGTCGTATCCGGGCGCTGAGCGCTTAATCGAAGTAGCTGAAACGCTCGCCGTTCGGGATGCGCTTGACGCCTTCGTACATCAGCCGGATGACGTTTTCGACATCGTCGCGGTGCACCATTTCAACGGTGGTGTGCATATAGCGTAGGGCCAGCGCGATCAGCGCCGAGGGCACGCCCTGGTTACTGTAGGCAAAGGCATCCGTATCGGTGCCCGTGGCCGGCGCCCGGGCCTGGCGCTGGAAAGGAATTTCCGCGTTCTGGGCGGCACTGACCAGATGTTCGCGGAGCCGGTTCTGAACCGCCGGCGCATAGGCGATGACCGGGCCATCGCCGATCTTGATCGAACCGTGGGTAGTCTGTTCGATCATCGGCGTGCTCGTGTCGTGGGTGACGTCGGTCACGATCGCCACATCCGGAGCCAGTCGCTCGGCAATCATCGACGCACCCTTGAGGCCGACTTCTTCCTGCACGGAGTTGACGATATAAAGGCCGAAATCCGGTCGTTCGTCGCGCTCGTGCAGTAGACGGGCCACCTCGGCGATCATGAAGCCGCCGATACGATTATCGATCGCACGGCAGACGAATTTGTTCTCGTTGAGAACAGAAAACTCGTCCGGGTAGGTCAACACACAGCCCGGGTGCACGCCCATGGCCTCGACTTCTTCTTTCGAATCGGCGCCGATGTCGACGAAGATGTTGTCTTTGGTCGGCGCTTTTTCGTTGTTCGGCGTGCGGGTATGGATCGCCGGCCAGCCGAAAACACCTTCGACGACGCCCTTGACCGTATGGATGTGCACCCGCTTGGAAGTCGCAATCTGGTGGTCGGAGCCGCCGTTGCGCAGGACGTAGATCAGGCCTTTTTCGGTGATGTGATTGACGTACCAGCCGATCTCGTCGGCGTGGCCTTCGATGACGACCTTATAGTCGGCATCCGGGTTGATCACACCGACCGCCGTGCCGTAGGCATCGGTGATGAAATCGTCGACGTAGGGCTTGAGGTACTCCATCCAGAGCTTTTGACCGCCGGATTCGTAGCCGGTCGGCGAGGCATTGTTGAGATACCGTTCGAGGAACTCGAGCGACGCTGTATTGAGGATGGATGTTGATTCGGCCATGGGAACTCCTACTGGGACCGCATGCAAAAAACTAGGCGACTATGGTTCGGCCCTGGCGTGGGCCCTCGGGCGCTCGCGCCCGAGTCGCGGGAATCAGCTTTCGTGGCAGGTCGTGATGACGTCGCCGGTCAAGCCATCGTCCTGATGGTCGAACAGGGTAGCGTCGGCGCCTTTGCCCGTGCCGCGTGTCCACCATTCGTACTCGTCGCCGATATAGCGAGCGCCGTCGGCCGACATCGCGATATGCATCGCATAGGTCGTGCCCTGGTAGCTGACCTGGGCGTGATCGGCGCCGGGATACTGAACGGTAATGGCCTCACCGTCGTCGCAGTCATAGTGCACGACCGGGCGATCGGAGGATGCCGCTTCGCTGTATGGGTCGTTGGGCTTGGCTGATTCTTCGATCGGGCCGCCGGCGGTCGGTGAGGCCGAGGCAGCCGAGCCTTCGGGCGGGGGCAGCGTATCGGGGGCGCAGGCGACCAGGCCGGCGCTGGCCAGTATGCCGGTCAGAACGATCAGGGAGGAACGGACACGCATAGGCAGAAACTGTCTGTATGATGCCAATAGCTTGGCACAGTTGGCCCCAAAACCGCGAGTAGTGCGGCCCAGGATGTGTGGCCCAGCTGTAGAGCAAGGCCTACCCACAAGGGTAACGGCCGTTCGGCAGCCGATGATATAGGCGGGTACGCTCGAGCCCCGGGCTGTGGCAGGCGCTGATGCTACAGAGCATGGCCGGTTCTGTGGATGGCTCGTACCAGCCTGCGCCAAGCTGCCGACACACTTGACGATGGCTGGCTAGACGGGAGAGCGAAGATCCGCGTGGTCGGCGAACGTCAGCCCGCGATAACATAGGATGATCGCGCACCCGCAGTGCCGATCTTTTTCGGCTTCGGTCAACCGCGGACGACGCCCCAAGCGCGCGCCACGCTTTGCCGGGCGCTATTGGCCGACATCGGCGCAGTGCTCGCATGGGACCTCTGCAGGCTTTAGCCCGGGCGGCTCATCTTGAAAAGATTATCGTGGCTGATTCCGAAATAATCGGCCGGGCCGCCGGCGCGCATGATCGGTTGGCCGGCTATGGTGTCGTAGATGCCATCGACCAGCAGGTTCTGGGCGATATGTACGCCGACCACCTCGCCGATCACCAGCCAGTTGTGGGTGCTCTCGCCGGCCGCATTGCGCAGCCGTATGATATCGCAGGCACGGCATTCGAAGGCCACTGAGGCCTCGGCGACCCGTGGTGCACTGATGATTCGACAATCGGCCGGGGTCAGACCGGCCAGTTCGAATTCATCCACCTCGGGATCGACGCTGGCCGAGGACTGATTCATCGCCTCGGCCAAGTCGCGGGTAGCCAGATTCCAGGCGAATTCGCCAGTGGCTTCGACGTTGGTCACGCTATCCTTATGGCCGTAGCTGGAAAACGCGATCATCGGCGGGGCGGCACTGAGCGCATTGAAAAAACTATAGGGCGCGAGATTGCGGTGCCCGCCTTCGCTCACGGTCGATACCCAGCCAATCGGCCGCGGCGCGATGATCGATTTGAATGGATCGTGGGGCAGGCCGTGGCCTTTCGACGGCTCGTAGAAATGCATCGCCATTGGATTGCGTTTCGGTTTATGGAGACAGGCGCACAGCCTAGAGCCTGTTTCGGCTGAGTGCGAGTGCGGTGTTGCGGGCCATGTCCGGAGCCCCGGCCAGACTAAGCTCGGGGCGGCTGGGGCGCCGTCGGATGGGCAAACGCCGCATTCGCCAGTCAGCCGCGGGGCTTCAAAAGTGAGCGCGGGAACGCCATGCTCAGGCAAGCCTCAGCCGGCGACGACCTGACTCGTGGGTTCGGGCATCTGCAACGGCATTTATGTCAACAGAGCTTAGCGGAAATCGGTACGGCCGGACGGTGTGTAGAACAGCTGGCAATCGTGTCGCCCTAACGGCGAACGGCTCTGCTGCGAGCCGTTCGCCGTCCTACTATCCAGCGGAGCCGATACTGGCTTGCCTTGTGTAGCGGCTACGAGCCGGCTTGCTGGATACGCTGGGCCAGCTTGGGATCGTTGCTCGATGCCTGGGCGATCTGATTGTACTGCTGGACCGATAGACCGTCGTTCTTGATGGTCGATATGATCTTCGAGTTCATCTGTTTATGGTACTGGCGAGCCTGTTTTTTGCTGTCGGCGTTGTTGATCTTGCTCTGCCAGTCCGAAACCACCGACTGCAGATCCTGCTGTGCTTCGGCGAAGCTTTGGATCTGGGATTTCGAAAAATCCGCGTGCTGGCCACTGTTCTGGCTGGAAAAACCCTGCTGCTGACCGCTATTGCCTTGTGCGAAGGCGGGGCCGGCCAGGCTGACTGCGATGAGGGCGCCTGCGCTGATTCCGAGGAATGTACGCATGAATGCATCCTTGTTTGAGTATGGTCGACGGGCGTAATCAAAGCCCGTCACCTCACTAACGACGCGATGCTCGATTGGGTTCCAATGCTTGGCCAAAAAAACACGCTCGATGCGGCCCGGGGTCTTGCGATGGTTGGTACCAGGGCCGCACTGGTGTTCGCCCATCGTATTCGGCCAGGCGCGAGTGGCCACGCCTCGGCCTCGCCACGGGGCGCCCAGGGTTTATTCGGGATGGGCAGCCATCCCGCATTGTGGTTGGCTGGCGTTGGGCCACACCGCGATGCTCGTTGCGCCTGGCGTGGGCTCGTAGAGCCCATTGACTGGCCCTAGCGTTCCCGACGACTGCGTAACGAGGCTTCGGTCAGATCGATATCGGCCATCACCCGGCGCATCGTCACGTCGTTGATCTGGGCCTTGCCGCGCAGTCGGTACAGTTCGTCGCGTTCGGCATTGAGCGCGGCCAGGCGTAGGGTGCGTTCCATGGCGAAGCCGCGCCGGGCGCGCTGTTTGTCCTCGGCATCCGAATCCGGATCCAGCCAGGGTTGATAGGCGGCCATGACCCGAGCGGCGACTTCGGCATAGAGCGAGGCATCGTCGGCATCGTCGGCTTCTTCCTTGCGCTGTTCGCGCATCCGGCCGAGGGCTTGAATAGCCGCCTTGGCCGAGGCGGCACGGGCATCGCGTTCTTCGGTGGCCCGCGGATCGTCCTGCGGCAGTTTGATCCGGCGCAGCAGCGGCGGCAGGGTCAGCGTGGCCATAACCAGAGATAGCAGGATTACCCCGGCTGCGATGAACACGAATACGCCGCGGCCGGGAAAGGGGGTGCCATCGGGTTTGACCAGCGGCAGCGACAATACCGCCGCCAGCGTGATCGCCCCGCGTACGCCGGCCAGCGTGGTGGCGGCGATGATGCGCGTGGTCAACCGCTGGACCCGCTCGCCGCGACTGCGGGCACGCATGATCACCAGCTTGAGCATGATCCAGACCCAGATAAAGCGGGCCAGGTAAAGCAACCCCATGACGGCGAATGGATAGGCCGCCATATGCAACCAGTCCACCCCGATCGCGCTCTTGGCTTCGCCGGCATGCGCCAGGATGACTGGGATTTGCTGGCCGAGCAGCACGAAGATCACGCCGTTGAATACGAATTCGAGCATCGCCCACATGCCACGGTTCTGCATCCGGGTGGTCAATTCGCCTTTGAGGGTATCGATATTGTTGAGCGTCATGCCGGCGGCAACGGCCGAAAGAATCCCAGAGACGCCCAGATGCTCGCCGACCAGATAAGCGCCGAACGGCAACAACAGCAGCAGCGCGACATGGCTAGAGGGGTCGTCGGCCCGCCACTGAGTCAAGAAATAGCGTACCTGGGCGAACAGCCAGGCCAATGCCCAGCCCACCGCCAGACCACCCGCGGCAATGACCAGGAAACTGAGCGTGGCATCCGTCAGAGAAAAGGCACCGGTCAGGGTGGCCGCGACCCCGAAACGCAGGGCGACCAGACCGGAGGCATCGTTCATCAACGCTTCGCCCTGGAGGATGTGTAGCAACCGCGGCGGAATCTGCGCATTGCCGGTGATCGCCGATACCGCCACTGCGTCGGTGGGCGACAATACGGCGCCGAGCGCAAAACCGGCCGCTAGCGGAACCTCGGGAATCAGCCAGTGCACGAAAAAACCCACGCAGAGCACGGTCACCATCACCAGCCCCAGGGCCAGGGCGGTGATCGGTACCAGCAGGCGTCGGAATTCGCGGCGCGGCATGCGCCAGGCATCGGCGAACAGCAGCGGCGGTATGAACAGCAGGAAGAATAGTTCTGGATCGAGCCGCACATGCAGGCCGAAGCTGGGCACCGCCAGTGCCGCGCCCAGCGCGATCTGGACCAGGGGGCGGGGCAGCCGAACCGGCAGTACCCCCATCATCACACCGGAAGCAGCAACGGTGAGTAATAGAATGAGCGTGGTGAAAACAATCGACATCGCGGGGACGACGGCCTTGAGCGCGGGAACTGGGCGCCTATTCTAGGCCAGAGGCATTTCCCATGGGACCCAGTACAGGCGCATCATGACCGGGGGAAATCCCTGTCTTAGGCATGGCCATGGCCACCATCGAGCACTGGGCCCGGCTGACCGGCCCCGAACTGACAACCCTGGTCGAACGTGACCCGGTCGCGATTCTGCCCGTGGCAGCGATCGAGCAGCACGGCCCGCATCTGCCGCTGGATACCGACGTAGTCATCGGCCACGGCCTTTTGCAGGCGGCGGCCGACCGTCTGGCTGATGACGGCTCTGAGCTGGCGGCCGTGATCCTGCCGACGCTGGCGCTGGGTTCCAGCCTTGAGCATACCGGCTTTGCCGGCACCCTCAGCCTGTCGGCCGAGCAGATGATCGCCCAGATTCGGGCCGTCGGCGCCGGCGTGGCCCGGGCCGGTATCCGCCGGCTGCTGCTGTTCAACAGTCACGGCGGTAACAAGGCCGAACTCGATATCGCAGCGCTGCAGCTGCGTCACGACTACGAGCTGCTGGTCACCAAGGCCAACTATTTCAGATTCGCCCGCCCGAGCGTCGATCTGCCGGCCGACGAACTGGCCCATGGCCTGCATGGCGGCGCTCTGGAAACCGCGATGATGCTCTATCTCGATTCCGAAGCCGTGCGGCGCGACGCGCTTGCCAATTACAAGTCGTTGGGCGCGAACCGAGCCGCCGCCGGCCTGACGCTCGGCCCTGAAGGCGATGCCGGCTTTGCCTGGCGTGCCGAAGATCTGCATCCGGCCGGGGTGACCGGCAACGCGATGCTGGCCGATGCCGAGATCGGCCATCGCTTGGTCGAAGGCTTTGCAGCACGCCTAAGCGAGATCGTGCGCGAGACCGCGAGCTTCGATCTATCGGTGTTCGAAGCGCGCTAGCCGTGGGCGTTATCGGCGCCAGGGCGGGCTCGCGCGGCAGCGCTTCGGTTTCTTCCGTAACCGAGTGCTGGTTACGGGCCGGCCGGACATGCCGATCGGCCGGAATTGCAAGGCGTCGCCCGTCGCGCGGTCGTCCAACTCGGCGCTGTCGTCGACAGCACTGGTGCGTTTTCGGCGCGACCTCCTGAAAGCCGTCGGTAACTTGAGGCGCCCGGAGCCGCGATGGGGCTGGTCAAGGCGAGGGATAGCTCCGAATCGCGTAGCGACGCCTGTTAAAGCTGTTCGTCGCGATCGCTTGGTTCGGCCAGCAGTGCATCGAGCCAGTGGCCGGCGCGCTGGGCCTTGGTAGTGAGATAGCGACGATTTTCTCGAGTCAGACGGCCATAGACGCTGCTGCGTCCGGCGACCTGGATCGCATCGTGGTTCATGGCGGCGAGTTTGGCCGGATTGTTGGTCAGCAGGTCGATATGGCTGACGCTGAGCTGTGCCAGCATCTCGCGGGCGATCGAATAGTCGCGCTCGTCTTGGCCGAAGCCGAGTACGCGGTCGGCATCGACCGTATCCAGGCCTTCGTCCTGCATCTGGTAGGCGCGCATCTTGTTGGCCAGCCCGATCCCGCGGCCTTCCTGGGCGAGATAGAGCAGCACACCGCCGCCGCGTTGCTGGATCGCGGCCAGGCTGGCCTTGAGCTGCGGGCCGCAGTCGCAGCGCAGGCTGCCGAACAGATCGCCGGTCAGGCAGGCCGAATGCAGACGCACCGGCACCGGATCGGGCCAGTTTGCCTCGTCGTCGATCAGGACCGCCACATGCTCGCGCAGCCCGTCGGCTTCGCGAAACACGACGAACCGCGAGCGCGGTGCGGCCTCCAGCGGCACATCGGCCGCGCTGATCCAACGCAGCAGGCTGGGCGCGGCGCGTTCGTGGGCGAATATATCCGCGGCATTGACCGACAGCAGGTCGCCGCGCGCTACGCGCTGGTCCAGGGTCTCGGCCAGTATGCCTTCGACCCGGGCGACCACCGCTGCCGGTATCAGCCGGCCGCGGCGCATCAGCGCGATCGCGGCCTCGTCGACCTGGTCGGTTTCGATTGCCGCCCGTGGCCGCGGCCAACTCGCATTTGGATCGCAGGCCCAGCCAATCACGTCCGCGCGGCTGTCTTCGGCAGCCAATGGCAATCCGGCCAGGGCAAGATCGCTATCCAGCCCGATATGACTCAGCCGGTGTCCGGTCAGCACCAGACGTGCCGGATCGGCGGCGCCTGCGCGCATATCCGTCAGCAGGCTGGCGTCGAGCGCTTCGATCGGCGCGACTAAATGGTCCCCGGCTGGGCTATTGATCACCACGGGCAGGCCACGGCGAAGATCGAAGATCGCGCGCTCAACGTGCTGCATGAAGTGATCCTGTATCGATTCCAATGGCTGGGCAGTCATGCAACCGTGCCTTAGGCTGGAACTGTCGGCGGCGACACGGTCCCGGCAGTTTCGTGAAAAAGGGCGCATATGATGCCAGTTATCGATGCCGACTACGCTTGGCGTTTGATTCGGGATGCACGTGAACAGCCCACCGATGCCCCGTGGCACCCCTGCGAAGGCTTGGTGATTCAGCCCGGCGGGGCCTGGTTGGCCGAAATCGCGGTTGATGACGAGGCCGCCGACCTGTTCGATATGTTGTTGCCGATCGCGTTCAGCGCGCCGCGGCTGGTGGTCGCCCAGCTCGGCCAGAGCCTCGACGGCCGGATCGCGACGGCCAGCGGCCATTCCTACTACGTCACCGGAGAAGCCAGTCGTATCCACCTGCATCGGCTGCGTGCGCTCGTCGATGCGGTTGTGGTCGGCGCCGGTACGGTCGCGGCCGACGATCCGCAGCTGACCGTGCGCCATGTCGACGGTACCCAGCCCAAACGCGTAGTGCTCGATCCGAATGCCCGAGTGCCGGCCGACTGTGGGCTGTTTTCGGATTCCGGACCAGAAACGTTGCACGGCGTACGCGAGGCCGGCCGAGCTGCGCCGGGCGCAACCCCGCTGGTGCTGC
Organism: Salinisphaera sp. SPP-AMP-43; assembly: GCF_049568105.1. Lineage (GTDB taxonomy): Bacteria > Pseudomonadota > Gammaproteobacteria > Nevskiales > Salinisphaeraceae > Salinisphaera. The sequence goes on along the minus strand of NZ_CP145335.1, from coordinate 2,173,302 downwards.
CGGACGTCTCGGCGGCCGCACTGCCGAGTACGTTGCTGGCGCTGTTGGCCGAGCGCGGTTTACAGCGAGTACTGATTGAGGGCGGCGGCGTGACCATTTCGCATTTCATCAATGCCAATCGCGTCGATCGCCTGCATACGGTGGTCGCGCCGATGCTGATCGGCTCTGGCCGGCCTGGGCTGCTGCTCGACGAAATCGAAACCCTCGATCAGGCCCGGCGGCCGAAAACGCGCTCGTTCGTCCTGGGCGACGACCGGCTTTACGACCTGGAGCTGAATCCGCGGGCCTGAGCGCAGTTGCCGGTCGGTTGGATGGCGTACCCGCCCTGGCGAGCGCTATCGCGCAGCGAACCGCGGCGTTGCGCATCGCGGGTGTGTTAGCGCGGCCGAGGGCAGGCTTTCGTGATGCTCTGCGTGGGCCGAGACCTGGGGCAGTGCAACGACACGCGCGATCGGTCGCGCCCGATGCCGGGTTGGCCTAGGCAGGTTGCGGTTTCTCCGTGCGCTGCGTTGCCGGCTTACATCGTAGCGGACGAGGCGTGAGCCACCAGTTACGGGCGTGTCCCGATCAAGGCGCGCAAGGCAGGCCGGCGCGATTCGCGGCGCAACACTTCGGGGCAACGGCTGTGGGCCCGCTGTCCCGTGTTCCTGCTCACTGAGGTAGCGCCACGACGCCGCACTCGCGGGGCCTCGGTTTGCCGCCCGACAGAGCCTTCGGCGCGGACCCGCAGGAACCGCAACACGCTCTAGTGCCGCCTCACGGGCTGCGCCCGATGTATGGCTTAGACGAGTTCTCAGCCGGCGCCCAGCACTCCCAGCACGTCGACATGGCCGACGCTCAGAGCATGTTCGCTGTCAATGACCGCGTGGGTACGCCGTTCGGCCCAGTTCGCAAGCGTCGAGGCCAGATCCGGCCGCCGAGTGGCGACAGCGCCGCGCCAGCCGTCGATCAACGACGCCACGAGGTCCGCGTCAGCCGGGCCCAGGCGCCAGGGACTGGGCATGGCCGTGACCGCAAAGCCATGGGCCGACAGCGTATTGATCAGCTGGGCCGGGGCGCGGCCGCCAAGTGCGGGGCCCAGGCCCTTGTCGCGCTGCTGATCTTTGGCCAGCTCGGCGCGCACCAGGCCATCGAGTGGATCGGCCGGGCCGTCAAAATCGATATGGCCGTCGATGCTCAGGGCCATCAGCAGCGCGCTGCCCTGGGCCGCACAGCGGGCGGCTAGGGCATCCATCCAGGCTGGTGAAACCAGATCGAGCAACGCTGAGGCCGTGACCAGATCGGCGCCATCGATGGCCGTGCCGAGGTCGGCCCCGAGGTCGATGGCCTGGGTTTCCAGGGTATCGGCGGGGGCCAGTCCGGCGCTCTGGGCCTCGATCGTATCGAGCAGGCCGGCATCGTGATCCAGTAGCCGCCAATGCTGCGGCCCGGGCAGCCTGGGCGCCAGATAACGAAAATTCGAGCCACGGCCGGCGCCTAGGTCAACGATCGTGACGGTTGGGCTAGAGCGCCGGCTCAAATGGCAGCAGACTGCTGCACAGAGCCCGGCGGAACGGCTTCTGTGATCGATGGCTTCGCGCTCGGCGAGCCAGTCGCTTTCAAATACCGAGCCGGCGGCCGGCGTGCTCATGTCGTCGCCATGCGGTTGAGCACGGCCGCGAAGCGTTGTCCGGCATCCGACCAGCCTGGCAGCGTCTGGCCGGCCCGGCGTGCCCCGGCCGCGAGTTCGGCGTAGGCCGCGGCGTCGGATAGCAGGTACTGCAGCGCATCGGCCAGTGCTTGGGCATCGCCGGGCGGCACCGCGATTCCGGCATCGTTGGGCAAGGTATCGGCCAGGGCGCCGCCGGTCGTGGTAACCACGGGCAGACCATGGGCCAGAGCCTCGGTAATCACCATGCCGTAGCCTTCGTAGTAGGACGGCAACACGAATAGATGCGCGCTCTGATAGGCCGCCGATAGACTTGCGGGCGGCCGGCTGCCAAGCAGTTCGATGCGCTCGTTGAGTTGATGCGCTGCGATTGCCCGACGGGCTTCGGCCACGCAGTCGGGATCGCGGTCGAGATCGCCGATGCAGTCGCAATGCCAGTGCTGCTTGGCGATCCGGGCCAGCGCGTCGATCAGGATCGTGTGGCCCTTACGCGGAATGAGGCTAGCAACACACAGCAGCCGCGGTACCGCTGCATCCGGGCGGCGCGCCGTGCTCGGCTTGTCGAGGCCGGGCTCGACGATATCCAGTCGTTGCTTGGCCACGCCGTAGCCATCGATCAGGCGTTGTGCGATGAAACGGCTGGTGACCACGACATGGGCGACCTGGGCCAGAGCCTGTCGCTCGCTGTCGTAGAGCCGTGCGGCGAGGACCTCGTCGATGCCCGATTCGTCGGCCAGCGGATGGTGGATCAGCGCGACCAGTATTAGCCGCCCGGCATGTTCGGCAATGACGTTCGGCAAGCCACCGAGCGCCAGGCCGTCAATGATCACGGTGGTGCCATCGGCAAGATCGGCCAGCGCGTCGTGCATGGCCGATGCCGCGGTGGGGTCGGCCTCGGGGAAACGGCCAGCCAATCCGATGCGCTCTACTGGGCAGCCGGCTTCGGTCAGCGCTGCCGCGATCCGGGCATCGTAGATATAGCCACCGGTGTACTGTTCGGGATCGCCAGCGACGATCATGGGCAACGCCTGACTCATAGATCGGCCTCGTAGCCGGCCCAGGCGATATGCGATTCCGACAGCTGCACGCCGATTCGGGCGATGCCCGAACCCGAGTCGCCAAGCCGACCCGTTGCGATTGCCGCGGCCATACGCTGATGAACGACGCCGGCCATGAACTCGGTCGTGGTGTTGTGGCCGGCCAGATCCGGGTGCTCGTCTAGATTGCTGAGATTGAATTCGGCGACGATCTCAGCCAGGACCTCGGAGGCTGCGCCGATATCGACCACCAGATCGTCGCCGTCGAGCGTCGGGCGATAGAAAGTCACGTCCACGACATAGGTCGCGCCGTGCAGATTCTGGGCCGGACCAAAGGTCGGGCTTTGAAAGCTGTGGGCGATCATCATGTGATCGCGCACGGTCAGTTGATACATGGCTCATCCGGTGGGTCGGGATAGACGATCCGTTGGCACAGCGTACGATCGGCCGGATCGGCTAAACGTGCCATGACCTCGGGCAGCATATCGAAGACGGCGTCTTCATCGATCAGGGCATCCAGACGCGAATCCGCGCAGAGCGATACGGCTAACGCCAGACGCTGGCTATGATCCCAGCGCGCGGCGCGCGCCGGGGCGACGGTGCCGACCTGGGTCGCGCGCAGTGTCAGCCGCCGCGAATGAAAAGCGCCGCCCAGTGGTGCGGTCGTCGGGCGAGTGCCGAACCAGCTCATCTCGATGATCTCGGCCTCGTCGCCGGCCAAGCTGAGCGCGGTATCCAGGCCGGCGGAGGTGGCGCTGGCATGGAACACCAGATCGCAGCCGCCACAGGCGGTCTCCGGCGCGGCGAACCCGACATCCAAGGCTTGGGCCGTATCGGCACGGCTCGGATCGATATCGATCAGTTGTACTGTAACGCCGGGAATACGCGCGCACAGCGCGGCGGTCAGGCAGCCGATCACGCCGGCGCCGACCACAGCGATCCGGTCGCCGACTCGCGGCCCGGCGTCCCATAGCGCGTTCACGGCGGTTTCCATATTGGCCGCCAGTACCGCGCGCCCGGCCGGCACGGAGTCGGGTACGGTGACGACTGCCTCGGGCGACACGACATAGCGGCTCTGGTGCGGGTACAGGCAGAATACGGTCTGCCCGATCCAACCTGCCGGGCCGGATTCGACAACGCCGACATTCGCGTAGCCGTGCTTGACCGGGCCGGGCAGTTCGCCGGCCTGGAATGGCGCGCGCATACGTGTGTATTCGCTTTCCGGTACGGCCCCGTCATAAACTAGCATCTCGGTGCCGCGGCTTATGGCTGAAAAGCGCGTGCGTATGACCAAATCGTTTTCGCCGGGGAAGGGCAGCGTTTCGGTACGCAGACACGCGCCGTGTGGTGGCGTAAGCCATAACGCGCGAGCGGTCATTGCTGACATGACGGTTCAACCGGCCGTTCGGATATCGGGCCAAGCCTAAGCGCTGTGGGAGGTCGTGACTATGGCAGCACGGATGTCTTCACTATGCACTTATGCCGCGATCGTAGTATTTTATACACCATTCACTGACGGGGTTCGGCCGCAAGAATCGGCCAAAGGGATTGGGTTGTGAAGAAGAATCTGTTCGAACGTTTCGTCACCCAAGGCACGTTGGTTCTTCATTTCGCTGATAGCGGCGGGGAAGAACGTTACGGTTCCGGTGCACCGGTCGCACATGTGCATCTGCGCAATCCCAAAGTGCTGCGTCGGCTGCTGGCCGATCCCGAAATGGCTTTTGGCGAAACCTATATGAAAGGCGACTGGTGGCCGGGCGATGGCGGCCTGCTAGCGGTATTTCGGCTGTATTTCGCCAATGGCGACAATTTCGGCGACGGCAACCGCTTCGTCGATCTGGCGCGGCGGGCTTTTCGCGGCGTTTCGGAAATGAACAGTCGGATTAAATCCGAGCGCAACGTCCAGCACCACTACGACATCGACAACGAGCTGTTCCAGCATTTCCTCGACGAGGACATGCAGTATTCCTGTGCCTATTTCGAGCGTGACGATATGACGCTCGACGAGGCCCAGCGCGCTAAACTGGCACATATCGGTCGCAAGCTGCTGCTCAAGCCGGGCGACAAGGTGCTCGACATCGGCTGCGGCTGGGGCGGGATGGCGTTGTATCTGGCCGAGACCTATGACGTCGAGGTGGTTGGGCTGACGCTGTCGAATGATCAATTCAGCCACGCCAAGAAACGCGCCGAAGCTAAGGGCCTAAGCCACCGCGTGACCTTTCTCAAGGAAGATTATCGCGAGCATCAGGGCGCCTACGACGCCATCGTGTCGGTGGGCATGTTCGAGCACGTCGGCCGGCCGCAATACCAGACGTTTTTCGATCAGGTCGCACGGCTGCTCAAGCCGGACGGGCGCAGCCTGATCCATACCATCGCTCGCAACGGCGTGCCGCCGCGCGATAGCCGTAACTGGATCACCAAGTACATCTTCCCGGGTGGCTATATCCCGTCGCTGTCCGATATCGCCCCGTGTGTCGAAAACACCGGCATGGATCTGTCGGATCTGGAAGTCTGGCGTATCCACTATGCCCGCACACTGGCGGCCTGGAACGAGCGTTTCCAACAACGCCGCGACGTTTTTCGCGAGCGGCTGGGCGAACGATTCTGTCGGATGTGGGAGTTCTACCTGCTGGGCTGCGAGGCGATCTTCCGCTATGGCGACCTGGTCGTCTATCACGTCCAATTGGCGCATAGCAACGACGTGGTACCGCTGACCCGCGACTATCTGTATGACGAGCACGACGAGGGCATGGTTGTGCCCCCGGCGCAATCAATGAGCCAGGCGGGCTAAAACCGGCACTGCGACCGCGCGCCGAGCGGGCAGCCGCGGGCCACCGATCACAGCGACCGATGGCGCGACGGCCTCGGTCGGTTATCGTGGAATGCCGAGCTTGTCGATGAAGCGGGCTTTAAAGCTTTGGCCGGCGTCGACTAAGGCCGATATTCAAGCCCCGGTCCGGATCGGCTGGCGCCGATAGGTTGGGGCGCACCCGCCAGCATCGACGTCACGTCGCCCCCGGCAGGCCTTCGGAACGATTTCGAAAGCTATTGCAGGTAAAGCATGGCTCGACGACCCTGCGCCCGAGCTCGGTACTGCGCGCCGGCCGTCGTTGCGAACCGGAGTGGTATTAAAGCCGGCCTTGTTCTCGAACCCGATACCAGCCCTCATTGTCCGGCCGGCCGAGTTGGCCCAGGATCTTCTTGAGCCGCTCGTCGGCCCCGGCCCGAGCCCGCAGTCGAACGTTGAGATCGTAGCGTCGTTGGCCGACCAGACGCACTTGACCGGTCAGCGCGAGCGGCCCGTGGCTATCGACGATCTCGGCGGCCAAGCCGTCGTCGGTATGGGTGACTTGCGCTTGAAAGCGGCCTAGCGTCAGCGGCGGATTGAGCAGTTCCCAACGGCTGTTGGTCAACTGTACCTGGCCGTCCAGAGCACTGACCTTGAGCTGGTCGTCGAAGCTGACCTGGCTCAAGTCGAGCCCGATACGGCCGGACAACGGCACGAACGTATAGCCGGCCAGATCCGCGGCCCAACCAATCGTGGCTTCGCCGTGGAGGTGGCGAATCGTATTGCCACCGAACAGACTGCGATCGACATTGCCCGACAGATGACCGAGATCGGTATCGGTCCGAACGGAGACCGACAACCGCCCGAGCAATAGCGCGGCTGGGGCCAGCTGCCATTGTAGATTGTCGAGCGCACCGTCGGGCAGCGATACGTAGGCCGCCTGGCCGTCGAGCAGGGTGCCGCTGACACCTTGCAACTGCACCGGCGTACCGTCGGTCGTCCAATGGGCCACCAAGGAAGCCGGCAGATACACCACCAAGCCGATCACAAAAGCGATCCCGCCGGCGATCGCGAACCGGAACCGGCGCCACTTCATGAGGCCTCCCGGCTCAGCGTCAGGCGGGCTTCGACCAGGCCGGCGGTGTCTTCTTCGCGCGAGATCGTGGCTTCGGTCGCAACTACGCCGTACTGGCTCTGTAGCGTCTGCAGCCAATACAGCATGCGGTTGAAGTTGGCCTCGTCGAGGGTTACCGAGGCCTGGTCGTTGTTCCGTGGCTGGATATGGGTCACGGCTTTGCCGAGCTGATTGGCCCGGCTGCTCTCATCGACGATGCTCAGCAGCGAACGATTGCTACCGGTAGGCGCGCGATGTTGCGAGGAGGAGCGCAGCAGCTGGGCTTCGTTGCGGATGCCGAGCATCCAGCGGGCCTGGTTCGACTCGGCGGTGACCTGCGCCTGGGCATCGGTGAGGGCATTGTTCAGAGGCTGCCAAAGGGCATAGTAGAACAGCGCGATCACGACCATCACCGCCGCGATCGAGACCATCACGCGCTCGCGCGGGGCCAGGGTGTGGAACCATTCCTTCAGGGCGTTCATGAGTTCGCCCCCTGGCTGACCGTGGCCCGGATCTGAACGCCGGCTGCGCTGGCATCAGCACTGTCGACCGATAACCGGATCCGATCCTGCTGGGCGAAGCCAGCGCGCAGGGTCTCCACGGATTGGACGTTTTCGCCGTTGATGCTCAGGCTGAGCTGGCCGTTGCGGTATTGCATAGACTGAACTTCCAGCGCATCGGTCTGGCCAGCGACCGCCGCGACCGCCTGTACGAGCGGGAACAGGCCGCCGGCGCCCCCGGCGCCGCGCAGCTGGCGAATCCCTTCCTCGGCTTGTACGCGCAGATCATTGATGTTCTGAACGTTCGGAAAGGCTTCGTGAAAAGCCGACAAGGTCTGATCGTGCAGATGCTCGATCCGGTTGTTGAGCTGCCAGGTTTCGATGGCGCGCCCGGCGATGGCGATCACCAGCCAAGTCGCGGCCAGCGCCGCGGTCCAGATCAACGGCCGCCATTGCGACTGGAACTGGGAGCGACGTGCGAACGCGCCCTGCCGAAGATTGAGCCCGCCGCGGCCGATGTCGGCGCCGGCCAGAAGCGTGGCGAGTATGCCGTCGTCGCTGTGGTGCAGCGACTCATGGACGGCTGGTTCGGTGTCGCCGGACCAGTCGATCGCCACGAGCGACCGTGCTGTGGTTGCAGAGGTTGCATGCACGGTCACGGCGCCAGGCGTATCCAGGGCGCCGGCCACCAGCGGCCAGAGCTCGATATCGGTAGCTAGGCCGGCTTCGGGACCGGTTCGCGCCACGACGCGCTCGTCGACGACCGCGATCTGCCAGGCGCCGGGTTCCGGTCGGGGCAGGGCCATCGCCTCCGGCAGAATGCGTACTGCGTCGATCCCCGCATCTGCGAGCGTGTCGACCAAGGCGCTCATGCGCGCCAGGTCGATGACTGCGACCGGCGTTTCGCCGTGTCGGTCCGGGGCGCCGGCCAGGGCGAAATGCAGTTCTTCCACCCGACCGGCCAGCCGGTCCTCGAGGGCATAGCGCGCGGCCTGAAGGCGCCGCGATGCCGAGCGGATCGGCGGCAAGGTCGCACGGGTCAGCAGCACATCCTCGCCGGGGATAATCACCGAAACCTCGGCGTCGGCACCGGCCGAGCTTGCGAACTCCGCCAGTTCGCCGCGTACCGGCTGGCCGGCCTCATCCAACCAAGCTGCCTGATGTCCGTCGAAATACAACGCAAGCCGTCGGGCCACGTCAGCTCCCTGAAAAAGTGATGAGACGCGCGCCGGCCCCCGGGCGCGCCGATCCGATCCGGCAGTCTAACGCAGACGCCGGGGCTGTCGAGGTATCAAACCTGGGCCAGTGCATCGTCAGTACGCCTGGGTGGCATGGCGGACGACCTCGACTGCGCCGTTGCCGCTGCGATGCAACACGGCATAGAACTGGGTGGCGCTGTTGCCGACACTGATGCGCCCGCTGACCAGAAAATAGTCGGTAGAAACCGCGATCGATATGCCCTTGGCCGGTTGGCCGGCCACGGCGTCGGCCTGAAGAAACGCCTGTGTCGATTCCCAGGGCGAATCCTGGCGTGCCGCTGCGAGCTGCTGGCCGCTGTTGTCGGGCAAGTCGGGCAACAGCGACTGCAGCACCGGCGCGCCGGCCGTATCGACGTTGATCGCAGTCGCGGTGGGCAGCGCACAGATATAGGGCGCAAGGCGCCGATAGAGCTGGGGCGTCATGCCGCGCACGGCGCGCAGTTCGCTGGGGCTGACCATCAGGGTGTTGCCAGTGCGATAGGCAGGGCTAAGACCGAGATAGTAGTCGTCTTCCGCCCCATAGGGCCGGGCCGGCTGGATATCGTCGTCGATCCAGTCGCGGGTGGCCTGGGCGATGGTTCGGGCAGTGATTTCGTCGGTATCGGAGACGGCTTCGATCAAGCGAACGAACTGCGCGGTGCTGGACTCGGCGTTACCAAGTGCCAGATTGTTGAGATTGAAACGCCCCTGGAGATCGACGATCTGACCGCTGATCGAGCCGCCGTCGATGGGTAAGTAGTCGACCGGCTGGGCCCAGGCTTCTTTCAAGGTATCGATTTTCGAATGCCGGGCGTCTTCGCGCAGCTGGGTGCCGAGCCAGTTCTCGATACCGATGCCATACCACCAGGCCTGTTGGGCGTTCCAGATATTGCCGGAGCGATGCATGGCCAGCGTCATGCTCGCGATCATGGCGGTACTGATGATCGCGGCCAGGGCCATGATCAGCATGGCGGTCAAAAGGGCGACGCCGCGTTGCCGGGTCGGTTCGATCATAGGCGGGCACCCGGCAAGGCGAACAGCAGTCGCAGCCGCCCCCATTGCTCGGTCGCCAGTCGCAGCTCCACGGCCACCGGCGGCGGCCGATTGGCGTTTTCGGTGGTCGGGGCGAGCGAGCCGCCGTTATCGGGCGGCCAGCGGTCTTGCCAGTTGCCGTTGGTATCCAGGAACCGCCACTCGATGTTGTCGACCCCGGACAACAGGTCCGACCGCACGGGCTCGCTGTCCTGGGCTTGATCGAGTACGCGATAGTAGCCGCGTATCAGATGATGATCGCCCGACAACTCATAATGCACACGCTGCAGAGTGCTGCGCGGCTCCGACAGCGGATTGGCCCAGCCATCGCGGGTCAGGTTCAAGCCACGGTCAGGGCTGCCGATCAGAGGCGGCTCGGGATCGCCGAAGCGATCCCGGACGGGCCGATCGACGGTCTGCTCGATGTCTTGCTGCAGCCGCCATAGCGCCATCTGCAGTTCCTTGCTGCGATCTAGGGCCGTATCGATGGAATCGCGCGTGTTGATCACCGACGACAGACCGCCGTAGGCGATTGCTGCCATCACTGCGAACACGGCCATCGCGATCAACAGTTCGATCAGCGTGAACCCGCTCTGATCGGCGCGGCGCTTCACGAATCGTCCTCGTCGTCGCTGTTGCTGTCATTCGTGTCGTCGGCGCCGTTCGGATTATCCCGGGGTTGTTCGTGCTGGCTCAGAAAACCGCTCATGAGTACGATCGAGTCGTTGCTCGGTTGTTGGCGATCCGGATCCTTGGCATAGACCCGAACGTTGACGCGCCGGACATTGGGATCGGGCGAACTCTTGACCTCGGCCTCCCAGTGCCAGCGGCTGCCGCCCATCTGGGTATTGCCGTCGTGGCTGCCGGTATCCGGCCAGTTCGGAGCAAGCTGGTAGGCCACCAGCTGGTTACGGGCCACCCATTCGGCGACCGTGCGCTGTCGGATATAGGTCGCATAATCGGCGTTCTGGGCACCCGTGGAGACGAACGCCACCAGGGCGATCGCCAATACCGCGAGTGCGATCAGCACCTCGATCAGGGTGAAGCCAGCCTGCCGCGTACTCATCGGTCGATTCGCCTACGCTGGATATCGCCATTGGGCGCGCCCACGATCTGGAAACGGTGATCCACATCCTTGGCCGACATCTCAAGCGTGAACGGCAACAGTTCGCCGCTAGACAGAAACAGCGCCGCAGGCATGGCCAGAGCCTGATCGCGATCGTCGTCGTTTGGGTCGCTGTTGGCCGCTGCGGCTTCCGCAGCATCGGCTGGATTGGGCCCGGCGATCGGCGAGACCGGCAGGCTCAGCGTGGCGGCCTGTTCGTTGTTCGCATCATGGCTACCCTGGGCATTCAGTCGGTCGATATACAGATCATCGTCGAGCCGGCGCGGCCGCAAGGGCGAATCCCCGGCCGTGATCGGTTTCCAGCCGCTTTGGTGCAGCACGATGAAGCGATAGCCATGTTCGGTGACCTCCAGCCCGACTGTGTGTCCGGATAGGATCGCCTGATCGGCGGCGGTCTGGGCCAGAGCGAATAGCCGCTGCGACTCGGTATCCAGACGGTCACCCGGCCCGCTCGGATTCACCGATAGGGTCGCGAACGTCAACACCACGCCGACGATCACGAGCACCACCAGGATCTCGATCAGCGTGAAGCCGCGTTGGCGGGTTCGACACGATGGCACGGGGTGCGGGGCGGCGCCTAGCCGGACGCCGGGATGGCACACGATGGCCGCGGCATGGCCCAGGACTTGTAGATGCGTCGTACGAGCCCGCGCAAAACGGTGCTTGTCCCTTTGGTGTGGGCCGCCCATCGCGCCCTGCAGCGTTACGAGCCTTGATCGTGGCACGCCACGATCAGCGACTCGCGCCTTGGCCGGATACGATGGGCGGTCTTCAACGCGGCGCTCGGACGAAACATCAACCGGTCCTAGGAGCCGCCGTTGTCGTTGAGCGTCCAATTGCCGATATCCGAATCCGGGCCGTCGCCGCCATCCTGGTTATCGCGGCCGAGGGTGTAGATATCGATCGGGCCGTGTTGGCCGGGATTGCGGTAATGATAGACGTGGCCCCAGGGGTCGGTCGGCAACTGATCCAGGTAGCCACCCGATTTCCAGTTGCGTGGCACCGGCTGGCTGGAGGGTTTGTCGACCAGCGCGGCCAGGCCCTGCTCGGTGGTCGGATAGCGATAGTTGTCGAGCCGGTACAACTTGAGCGCCGAATCGATCGCCTTGATGTCTTGGCGGGCCTTGGCTTCGCGAGCCGCGTCTGGCCGGTCGATGATATTGGGCACCACGATCGCTGCGAGAATACCGAGGATGACGACCACGACCATGATCTCGATCAGCGTGAAACCGCCCTGGCGGCGGGTAGGCGGCAATCGGCGATGGGCGATTGTTGGCATAAGAAAATCCTCGCAGCAGCAGTTTTGAAGGCGTCCGGTCACTGGACCAGCTGGTTGAGATGGAACACGGGCAGCAGCACGGCCAGCACGATCATCAGCACGATGCCGCCCATCGACAGGATCACGGCCGGGCCGAGAATACCCATCACGCCTTCGCGCATGGTTTCGACTTCGCGGTCCTGGTGATCGGCCGCTCGACCCAACATGGCATCGAGCTCGCCGGACATTTCGCCGTTGGCAATCATATGCAGGGTGATCGCCGGAAACAGGTTTTCGCGCTGTAGGGCACGATGGATGGCATCGCCTTCGCGCACCCGGGTCGCGGCGCGTTTGATCGCCTCGTGCATCGGTACGTTGGTTACGACATCCGCCCCGATCGTCATGGCATCCAGCGCGGGTACGCCGCTGCGGGTCAGGATCGCCAGAGTGCGGGTAAAGCGCGCGGTATTGACGCCGCGCACGAAGCGGCCCAGCAACGGGATACGCAGCACTGTGGTATGAAAGCCGCGCCTGAAGCCCGGATAGCGCAGGCCATAGATAAATCCGCCGATCAGTGCCGCGACCACGATCGCCAGCAGCCAGCCCCAATCGCGTAGGAAATCGCTGGTGGCGATCAGGAACACCGTGAGCGCCGGCAGATCGGCGTGCACGCTGTTGAAGACATGCACCAGCTTGGGTACGACGGTGGATAGCAGTGCAATCACGATGCCGATCGAAACCACCACCAGAAACGCCGGATAGATCAGCGCGGCCAGGATTTTCTGGCGTAGCGCCTGTTGTTCCTCGACATAGTCGGCCAAGCCGTTGAGCACTTCGTCGATGTGGCCCGACTGCTCGCCGGCAGCGGCTGTGGCCTGATAGAGCGGGCTGAAACTCTTGGGAAAGTCGGCCAGGGCAGCGGCGAAGGTGTTGCCTTCGACGACTTCTGCGCGGACCCCGACGATGATCTTCTGCACCCGTTCGTTCTCGGTCTGCTCGGCTACTGCCTTGAGGGCTTCTTCCATGGGCAGGCCGGCATGGGCAAGCGTGGCGAGCTGGCGGGTAAACAGGGCCAGCTCGGTGACGTTCATGCCACGCGAGAAACCGAGTACGGAACGGCCGCCGTGGGCCGCGCGGTTTTCGGCGACTTCGTTGACTTCGATCGGCGTTAGCCCGCGGTCGCGCAGCTGGGTTCGGATGGCGCGTGCGGCATCGCCTTCCAGAACGCCTTTCTTGCGTCGGCCTCTGGCGTCGAGTGCGGTGTATTCGAATGCCCCCATGTATGCCCCGGCGTCTGTTGGGTCAGCCTTCGCGGGTCACGCGCAGGACTTCCTCAAGCGTGGTGCGTCCGCCCAGCACGTTGGCCCGGCCGTCGGCCCGAATGCTCGGCGTGGTCTTGCGCGCCTGGGCCTCGAGGGCATATTCGGCGGCCTGTTCGTGGATCATCTGTCGCAGTTCGTCGTCGATGACGACCAGTTCGTAGATCCCGGTACGGCCGCGAAAGCCGCTTTGGTTGCATTGTTCGCAGCCATTCGGCTTATACAGCGTCGGCGGCGCCGTCGGGTCGGCCTTGAGCAGTTCGCATTCGCGGCCGTCCGCGGTATACGGCTGCTTGCAGTCCGGGCATAAGGTACGGACCAGGCGCTGGGCCATGATGCCGATCAGCGACGACGACAGCAGGAATGGCTCGACGCCCATGTCGCGCAGCCGGGCGATCGCACCAACGGCCGTGTTGGTATGCAGGGTCGATAACACGAGATGACCGGTCAGCGAAGCCTGGACCGCGATCTCGGCCGTCTCCAGATCACGGATTTCGCCGATCATGACCACGTCCGGGTCCTGGCGCAGGATCGCCCGCAGGCCGCGCGCAAAGCTCATGTCGACTTTGGAGTTGACCTGGGTCTGGCCGATGCCGTCGAGGTAGTACTCGATCGGATCCTCGACGGTCATGATGTTGCGAGTGCGATCGTTGATGCGGGTGATACCGGCATACAGCGTAGTGGTCTTGCCGGAACCGGTTGGGCCGGTGACCAGGATAATGCCGTGTGGCTTGTGCACCAGCTCGTCAATGGCGCTCAGCGTATCCTTGGGCATGCCGAGCTGGGGTAGGTCGAGCCGGCCGGCCTGCTTGTCGAGTAGACGCATGACCACGCGCTCGCCGGTGCCCGAGGGGATGGTCGAGACACGTACGTCCACGGGCCGCCCGGCAATGCGTACCGAAATCCGACCATCCTGTGGAACGCGTTTTTCGGCGATATCGAGCTTGGCCATCACCTTGACGCGCGAGATCAGGCGCGGGGCGAGCTGGCGCGGCGGGTTGAGCACTTCCCGTAGCACGCCGTCGACTCGGAAGCGCACGGTCAGTCGCGCCTCGAACGGCTCGATATGAATATCCGAGGCGTTTTCCTTGATCGCTTCTGTCAGCAGGGCGTTGATCAGCCGGATGATCGGCGCATCGTCGGACGATTCCAGCAGATCCGCCGGTTCGGCCAGGGCCCGGGCGGCATCCGACAGATCCAGATCGTCGTCCATGCCCTCGACGATCTGGCTGGATTCGTTGTCGCGATTTTCGTAGTCGTTTTGGAGCATCGCCTCGAAGGCATCGCCAGGCACCGTTTCCACAGCCAGTCGACGCCGTGTGTGCCGGCGAACCTCAAGCAGCGCCCCGGCGTTGACCGGTTCGCGAGCGATCACCCGTATCGTGGTGTCGTTTTGATCACCGAGCATGATGCCGTAGCGCCTGGCAAAGGCGAACGACAGCCGCTCGAGACGCGCCTCGTCGTTGACGCCGGCCTGGCTTGGGGCTGGCGTGATCCCGGTGACCGGCTCGACCGGCTCCAGACTCAGCGATTCGGCGCTACTGTCGCTCATGTCGCGCTCCTCTAGTCCGAGAACTGATCGCCGCGACGCTTGCCGGAGCCCGACGGCTGGCCCAGATCCGGGCTGCCTACGTCGTTGTAGGAGGCCGAGGCGTTGGTGCCGCCGCTGAAGTCGTCCATTTCCGGAAGCTGCGGGCGGCGCTCGTTGCCCATCAGCGGAATTCGCTTGTTGCTCTGCTGTTGCTGCAGCGAGCGGATGTAGTCGTACTTCTTGCGCGTGTAGTAGTTGGCTTCGCCATCGCCTCTCAGGATGGTCGGCCGGATAAAGTTCAGCAGGTTGCGCTTGCTTTTATTCACCGAATTGTACCGGAACAGGGCACCCAGAATTGGGATTTTACCGAGTACCGGCACCGACTGATGATTGACCGTGACGTTGTTGTCGATCAGGCCGCCGAGCACCAGGATCTGGCCGTTTTTGACCTCGACCGCCGTTCGGAGCGAGCGATTGTTGGTGACCAGGTCGACCGCCCCGGTCTGGGCCGAATCCGGGGCGATGCTCGAGACTTCCTGCTCGATGGTCAGCTGGATGGTGTCGCCAGCGCTGATCTGGGGAATGAACCCGAGCTGCAGACCAACGTCTTCACGTTCGATGGTCGTGAAGGGGTTGACGGTGCCGTTGCTGACACTCGAGTTGCCATTGGTATAGCTGCCGGTCTGGAACGGCACCTTGCGGCCCACCTTGATCTGGGCCTCTTCGTTGTCGCGGGTGATCAGCGACGGCGTCGACAACACGTTGGTATCCGAGTTGCCTGACAGGGCGTTGACCAGCAGCGCGAAGCTAGTGCCCCCGTCGGAGATATCGCCGAGCGCCACGTTCAGCCCCTGCTGGATCAGGTTGAGCGGGGTGCCGCTGTCGGCCAGCGAGGGAATCGACTGCAAGGTGTTGGAATCCAGGATACTCGCTGCGGCCGGGCCGTCGTCGCTAAGCGCGCCAATGTTCACCCCCAGCTGACGCGACCGCGACAGGCCGATTTCGGCGATGATGGCTTCGACCAGCACCTGGCCGCGGCGGATATCGAGCTTCGAGATCACGTCCTTGATCTCGCCCATCTTGTCCGCCGGGGCATGGATGATCAGCGCGTTGGCGCCTGCCTCGGCGATCACGCTGATGCCGTTGTCGTTCGAACCGGAAATCGACTGGCTCGATCCACCCGAAGACGACGAGCGCCGCAGATTCGACTGGTTGTCGTTACTGCTGCTGCCGAAACCGCTATTGTTACTGCTGCCGAAGCCGCTGCTGTTGCCAAAGCCCGAAAGCCGGTTGGAACGCTGGCTGCCCGCCGAGTAACTCTGGCCGGTCGCATAGGCTTGCAGGACCGGCGCCAGGGTTTCGGCATCGGCATAGTTGAGATAAATGACCTGGGTGCCGCCTGAATTGTCGGCCTTGGTATCCATATTGGAGATGATCGAGCGCAGCTTGGAACGATCCCGGCGGCTGCCACTGATGATCACGCTGTTGGTGCGTTCGTCGGGCACCACGTTGCCGCCGGCGTCGTTCTTGCCGTTGCCTTGCAGCTTGTTGATCGCTTCGGCCACATCCGCGGCATTGGCGTTTTCGAGATGCACGCTCTGGATACTGGAGGTGCCGTTCTTGTCGATACGCTGGACGATATTGGTCAGCCGGCCGACGTTGGCTTCTCGGTCAGAAATCACCAGTGAATTGGAGGCCGAATAGGCGGCCAGGTGGCCGTACTGGGGCACCAGCGGCCGCAGGATCGGCACCAGCTGGTCGGCCGGCACATTGTCGACATGGATCACCTTGGTGACGATGTCTTCGTTGGTACCGGCGCTGGAACCACCGAAACCGCCGTCCTGCTTGGCGTTGATCTGTGGAATGATCTTGGTGACTTCACCAGAGGGCACGGCAGCAAAGCCATGGACGTCGAGCACCGACAGGAAAGTCTGGTACAGCTCCTGGGGCGTCATCGGCTGATTCGACAACACCGTCACGTCGCCTTTGACGCGTGGATCGACTACGAAGTTGCGGCCCGTGACCTCGCTGACGGTCGCGATCAGGGTCGTGATGTCGGCGTTTTTGAGATTGAGCGTAAACGAATCGTCACTGCCGGCGACCGGATTAACCCCGGTGCGGTCGGTCTGGGCATGCAGCACCATCGGTGCGCAGGCGGCTGCGATACAAAGGCTGATCCGTGCGAAATGACCCGTCCAATTCATTTGAAATCAATCCGGACCGTTCGGCTCTGACCTTCGTTTTCGAGCGTGACGGTCGCGCTGTCGGCACGCGCGAGATTGCCAAGCATCTTCAAAGAGGCCGCCGGGTTGTCCAGCGGCTTGCCGTTGATCGCTGTCACTAGTTCCCCACTTTTGAGGCCTGCTTTCTTGAACAAGGCCTTATCTGCCCCGGGATAGATCCGGTAGCCCACGAGATTGCCGTCTTGCCGGGCCGGTCGCAAGCGAATATAGCGTTGCGCGCTCGACGGATCGGCAAGGATTTTTTGTCGAACATCGCCGATCTGGTCGGCGAGTTGGCCCGAAACCGTTCGTTCGGCCTGATCGGGTTCGGAGCGCATGCGTTTGATGCCGGTCATCGAACGCGCTTTTTTCACGCTTTCCAGGGTCAATGTTTCATAACGCCCGTTGCGATCCAGAATCACCCGGTTGGTATAGATCGCTTGGAGCTTGACACCGGAAACGATGGATTGGCCGGCCTTGTAGCTGTCCTGCTTGCCCTGTGGATTCTTGATCAGAGCCCGCGAGCGCTCGCCGCGCTGATCGGATACGATACCGGTCAGGACCAAGTTCAGATGCGTTTCTGGCGCCTCGATCTGCTTGTTCTCGTCCGGTTTGTCTTTCTCGGCGATATATTCGCCAAACAAATGGGCGCTGGCGATCGCGTCGATGTCGAGATTATTGGCGCTGGCCGCCCGACTGGTGGCGTCCGAATCGCTCGGCGCTACGACCTGCGCCGGTGGTTCCGGCCAGACCAGCCAAAATAGGCGGGCCGCGGCGAGCGCGATCAGGGCCACCAGGATCAGATTGACGATTTCCGGTGCACGCGCCAGCCAACGCTGGGCGTCCTGCGAGAGTTCCATAGCCATGGCCGGGAGTCTACCGAAGTGTATGAAGTCTGCGTTACATATAAATTAGTGGTGACCGTCGCAGATCGATGCAGGAATCGACCGGCGCATGCCCGGCCACAGCGTCTAGCAATGCCACGCAGCGCTGTATGGGGCGCGCGCATACCCTGGGGCGGTGGTGCGCGCCGCTACAGCCATACCGTAGAGGTTGGGCCGATGATGCGCCCGCCGAGCTTGTCCTGGTACGCACCCCGGGGTGTCACTGCGCTGCTACGGGGTAGCTGCTACCGTATGCCGCAGCGTATCTTGCGAATTGGTGGTCCGGAAAGCAAACACGACGCATTTCGAGCCGGACCTGGGGTTCCTTAGATGTATCTTCGGTATTTCGGCTTCGACAGCTATCCGTTTGCGGTCACTCCTGACCCGGCGTTTCTGTATCTCAGCGAGAGCCATCGCGAGGCTCTGGCGCACCTGTTATATGGGGCGGGCGAACACGGCGGGTTCGTGGCATTAACTGGTGAGGTCGGCACCGGCAAGACCACCCTGATCCGGGCCGTGGTGGACAACGATACGTCCGATCTGGATATCGCGCTGTGCTGGAACCCCCATCTCGGCACCACTGAATTCCTGGGCACGATCTGCGACGAACTGGGCGTGGACTACGATCCGGAACGCGACACCACGCTCAAGGCTTTGGTAGATCGTCTCAACGCCCACCTGCTACAAGCCCATGCCGCCAATCGGCGCACTGTGCTGATCATCGATGAAGCCCAGAATCTCTCGCGCGACGTGCTTGAGCAACTGCGGCTGTTGACCAATCTGGAGACGCACAAGGAAAAACTGCTGCGGGTGATTTTGGTCGGACAGCCGGAACTGGGCGATCTGCTGATGCGCCACGATCTGCGCCAACTCGCCCAGCGCATCACGGCGCGCTTCACGCTGCGCCCCCTGGGGCTGGCCGAGACCCGTGCTTATGTGCAGCATCGGCTAGAACGAGCCAATGGGCCCCAGCATCTGTTTTCGCGACCGGCTATGTTCATGCTGCGGGCACTGACCCGAGGCGTCCCACGGCTGATCAACATGGTCTGCGAGCGAGCCTTGATGGGCGCCTATGCGCATGGCCGCTCCCATATCGGCCCGTGGACGGTCGCCCGGGCGGCCGCCGAGACTTTGCCCGCCCGGCCTCGTATGGGCCGGCCGGGGCGCCGGTGGCGCTTGTTAGTGCCCACCGGCGCCGTCGCAGCGAGTGTGCTCGGCGCCGGGCTGATTTGGTTGCCGGAAATACCGCCCACCAACGCTGCTGAGGATACGTCGGATCGCGGCACCGAAACGGCTCCAACCGGTCACAGTGCCAGCGAACAAAACCAATCGCCGACGACGTCAGCGGATGCCCAGACCGCACGCGACGCAGAGGATGCAGCAGCGCCGCAATCGGCTGCTGGCAAGGCCAGTGACAAAGCCAGCGATGAGGCCGACGCCGAAAACACCGCCAAAGACGCCGGCAAAGACGCCGGCCAGCCCGATAGCCCGAAAGGCCAGCAGACCCGTACGCAGGCGGCACAACCCGACAAGGCAAAGCCAGAAAGCGAGGCGTCGAACAAGACGCAGGCCAAGGCGTCGCGGGATCGCTCGTCGGCCCCGAAACCGCAGCGAAGCCCCCAGGACTTGCCCGTGGGCGATGCCGATATCAATCAGTTGCTGCGGCTATGGGGCGTGTTCGGGGCCCAGGTCCGTGCCGGCTGCGGCGAACTGCATGTCGGCGATCTGCGCTGTCTCGCCGACCACGGCGATCTGAAAGTGCTGGAGCGTTATAACCGGCCGGCGCTGTTGATGCTCGACCGGGACGGGCAGTCCCAGACCGTGCTGCTGAGTGCCGTGAACGATAAAACAGTCACGTTGGTCGGCAGCCAGGGCACGCGCGACGTGGCCCGCTCTCGGCTACTTAAGTCCTGGACCGGCCGCTTCGAAGTGGTCTGGCGATCGGATTCCGGAGTTCGCTTGATCCAGCCCGGCTCGGTCGGCAACGCGGTCGTATGGTTGCGCAAACGGCTGCTCCAGATCGATGGCCAGAATCCACATAGCCAACTCGGCAAGCTGTCGCCGGTTTATGATAATGCGCTGGGCGAGCGACTTAGGGCCTTCCAGAAATCGCACGGCCTGGAGGCAGATGGGCTGGCCGGGCCGCGTACCCAGATGATGCTCAATGGCGCGGTCTTGTCGCCCGGGTCGCCGTCTCTACGGTCCGACGCCCAAACCTCGGAAAAATAAGTGTCTTACCTTGTCGACGCACTGAGAAAAGCGGAACGCGAGCGTCATGCGCGCCAAGACAGCGATCTGTACGCGGCGTCTACCGGCACTGCCCATACTATGGGCGGCTCGCGCGCCGGGCCATGGTTGTGGCTGGTCGCGATTCTGGTGGCCAGCAATGTGGCGCTGGCGGTCTATGTTTGGCGTCCGCGAGCGAACCCGCCTTCGTCTGTGCCGGCGGTATCTACCGCCAGGGTCGATGCGCCAGCTACGACGGGCAGCAGCAGGGCCGAGACGACCACACCTGGCGCCGGCGATTCCAAGCCGAGCCGGATGGTGCAGCCGGCACAGGTGTCGGGGGCGCAGCCGGGCGCGTCGGAAAGGGGGCAGGCGGCGGCTTTGTCCCGAATCGTCGACCGAACTACAACGCGCAACGCGCGCGCCGACCGATCGCAAACAGCCCCCTCGCAAGGCAGCGACAAATCTGCCGATAGCGGCGGTTCAGTGACCTATTCGAAGACGCCGTTGACCGACGGGGCGTCCGCGACCGCTCCTGCAGCTGCAAGCGCGACCACGGCTGCCCGCAGCGAGTTGCCCGACCAAAGCCGCGTGGGCGAGGCCCCATCGGTAACGATCAACGGGCAGCTTTATAGCACCGTGCCGGGGCGCAGCTTCATCCTGGTGCGCGGTCGGCGCTATCACGAGGGCGAACGCCTGGCCGCCGGGCCGGCTGTCGAGAGTATCGGTCCGAACGGGGCGACGCTGATCTACAAGGGTGAGCGCTACCATGTGGCTGGCCCGGGCTGATTCGCCTCGGGCGTTGATTGCGGCCGGGCTGGTATGGGCGGCAACGGTGCTAATCGCCTGGCCAGGGACGGCTCTGGCGGACTCTATGCGCTGCAGTGGGCAGTTGGTTACCGAGGGCGATCCCGCGGTCAGCGTGTGGCATGCCTGCGGCGAACCCAGCTTTCGAGACCCATGGTGGGGCAATGCACCGGCGCAGAATCCGCCGATGATGGAATGGACCTATAACCACGGGCCACAACGGCTGCTCGAGCAGGTTGTGTTTCGCAATGGCCGTGTCGTCGCCATTCGCTCGGCTGGCTATGGTTTTATCAATAACGGGATACCGCCGAGCGGCAGCTGTAATCCCTCGACGATTCAGCCGGGCATGACGAAGCTCCAGCTATTGCTCAGCTGTGGGCACCCGGTGCAGCAGACCGGCTGGTATATCGGTTCGACGATCATTCGCGAGGGCGGCCAGGCGTATTTTCTGCACCACGCAGTCCAACCCGTTTATCGAGAACGCTGGATCTACAACTTCGGCGCTCGGTACCTGCTGCGCGAGGTGCGCTTGGAAAACGCTGAAGTCGTCGCCGTGGATACGCTCGGACGAGGCTTCGATCCGCGCTGAACGCCGCCCGCTGCATCTGCACAACGGTTGGCGCTTAGCGCGTTCTATCCTTAGCCGAGTGCCTGGGTCAGTTCGGGGATAACCTCGAACAGGTCGCCGACCAGTCCGTAATCGGCAATATCGAAGATCGGGGCGTCCGGATCGTTGTTGACCGCCACGATCGTGCCGGCGTCTTTGATGCCGGCCAGATGCTGGATCGCCCCTGAGATGCCGAAGCAGATATATAGCTCGGGGGCGATGATCTTGCCGGTCTGACCGACCTGCATGTCGTTGGGCACATAGCCGGCGTCGACCGCTGCGCGCGAGGCACCCACCGCTGCCCCGATACGCTCGGCGAACTCGAATACGACCCGGAAGTTGTCTTCGCTGCCGACACCGCGCCCGCCAGTGACCACGCGTTGAGCGGTCTGCAGGTCAGGGCGGTTCCCGCCATGTTCTTCCAGACCGACAAACCGCGTATGGCCGGGCAACTCGGCATCGACCGACAAGGCCTCGACTTTGGCGTTTCCGTCTGTCCCGGCGGGATCGAAGGAGGCACCGCGTACCGAGGCGACAACGACCTGGTTTTCGGGCGCGGCCACGGTATGGACGGCGTTACCGGCATAGATGGGGCGCTCGAAGCGGTAGGGGCCGAGCACGCGCATCAGATCGGTGACCATGTTCACCCCGAGCAAGGCTGCGACCCGGGGCATGAGGTCCTTACCGAAGGTCGTGTTCGGGCCGAGCACATGGCTGTAGCCGCCTTGTTGGGCCGCAGCCACAACCTGCGGCGCTGCGATCGCGGCCATCGGGTGGGCATTGGCCGGGGCATCGATATGCAGCACACGGCGTACAGCACTCAAACCGGCTGCTTGGGCTGCGATGTCGGCGCCGTCTTCGGCCAGCACCAATATATCGATCGCGTTCGCGCCGAAATCGGCGGCGCAGCGCACCGTCTTTCCGGTGCCCGCGGACAGGGCGCCATGCCCATGATCGGCGATGACGAGTATTGTCGCGCTCATAACAACCCCTTGTTCTTGAGCTCGGAGACCAGTGCCTTGGGGGAGTCGACCATCGTGCCCGCCGGACGCTGGGCCGGGGCCGAGGTCTTTTCCACGGTCAGCGCCGGCGCCCTCTCGACGCCAAGTGTTTCGAGATCCGACGAATCGATCGGTTTTTTCTTGGCCTTCATGATGTTGGGCAACTTGAGATAGCGTGGTTCATTGAGCCGCAGATCGGCGGTAATCACGCCTGGCAGGTCAATGTCCAGCGTTTCCAGGCCGGCATCGATCTCTCGGGTCACCCGCGCTGAGGCTTGCTGTAGCTCAATAGCCGAGGCAAAGGTCGCCTGCGGCCAGCCGAGCAGGGTGGCGGCCATTTGCCCGGTCTGGGCGTTGTCGTCGTCGATCGCCTGTTTGCCCAGTAGAATCACGTCGGGGGATTCGTTTTCGGCGACGGCCTTGATCGTGCGGGCTGCGGTCAGCGGGTCGATCGGCTGATCGGTCGCGATATGGAGAGCGCGGTCGCAGCCAAAAGCCAGCGCCGTACGCAGCTGTTCGGTGACGGCATCGCTGCCGATGCTCATGGCCACGACTTCGTCGACCGAGCCGTCCTCTTTCCAGCGGATTGCCTGCTCGAGGGCGATCTCGTCGAACGGGTTTACGCTGTGCTTGACGCCATCAGTGACCACACCCGAGCCGTCGTCGGCGATGCGGATGTGCACGTTGTAGTCGATCGCACGCTTGATACAGACCAGTACTTTCATACGTTTCGTCGTTGCAATGCCAAGGCCGGGAACGGCCGGCGCATAGGTTACCGCACTCGTGTCGGATTCCGGGGCGAATCCGCACCGTACTCACAAGCGCATTATGAGAAAGGCGGGCCCGAGGGCCCGCCAATACGGCTGCGGTACAGCCGCAAGAGCTCAGCCGTGCTCGACCAGCTCGATCCAGTAGCCATCCGGATCCTTGACGAACGCGATATTACTCATCCGCCCGTCTTCGGGGCGTTTTTTGAAGGTCACGTCGTTTTGATCCATCCAGTCACAGGCAGCCTGCAGGTCCGGCACGGTGAAACAGATATGGCCAAAGCCCTGCGGCTCTGCATTACCGTCGTGATAGCTGGCGTTGGGATCGTTTTCCGTACCCCAGTTGTGGGTCAGCTCAAGTACGCCTTCACGACGGCCGACATACTTCGCCCGCTCGGACTCGTCTTCGGGGACGTCGTCACCTTCGGTGGTGGCTAGGAAGTAAAGCGTGAATTCGCCGTTCGGGTTTTCCTTCTGCCGTAGCAGACGCATGCCAAAAACCCGCGTATAGAAATCCAGCGAAGCCTGGGGATCGACCACGCGAATCATGGTGTGGTTGAAAACGAAACCCTGGGTTTCGGACGGAACGTGTTCATTCACGCCGGGGCCTTGTTCGGTGTTGAATGCCATAGACGTCAATGTGGTTTGGATGGTGCGCATACTATGCAACAGCGCGCGCAGTCGACAAAATCGCAGCCCGCGTCTTAGTTTGGAGCGGGGCTGTGTTCTAATCGGAGCAACGATTGACAGCGACCAAAGGAAACGCCGTTGAAAGCGTCCGATCTATTCGTTCAGTGTCTGGAAGAAGAAGGCGTCGAGTACGTCTTCGGCGTCCCAGGCGAAGAAAATCTTGACCTTCTCGAGTCGCTGCGCGACAGCCCTATCGAGCTGGTGGTCACCCGCCATGAACAACATGCGGCGTTCATGGCAGCCACCTATGGCCGACTGACCGGCCGAGCTGGGGTTTGCCTGTCTACGCTTGGTCCGGGGGCGACCAATCTGTTGACCGGCATCGCCTATGCCCAGCTCGGTGGCATGCCGCTATTGGCGATCACCGGCCAGAAGGCGATTCGCGATAACCGCCAGGGCAAGTTCCAGCTCATCGACGTGGTCGATACGTTTCGACCGGTCACCAAATGGAACAGCTCGCTCACCGATAGCGGGGTGATTCCGCGCAGTATTCGTCATGCCTTCAAGACCGCCGAAGCCGAGCGGCCCGGGGCCGTGCATCTGGAACTACCGGAAGATATCGCCGGCGAGTCGATCGAGCCGACGCGGCCCCAGCGCCGGGTGACTTTGCGACGGCCCAATGCCGACGAACAAGCGCTGGATCTGGCGGCCGAGCTGATCCAGGAAGCCGAGCAACCGGTCATCGTCTATTCGGCCGGCGCTAACCGCAAGCGGATCACAGAACAGCTCACCGCCCTGTGTGAAGCGACGGGTCTGTATGCGATCGGCACCCAGATGGGCAAGGGCGTCGTGCCCGATGACCATCCGCAGAGTCTGTTCGGCATGGGGATTCATAAGCACGATTACGTGCATACCGCGATCGACGAAGCGGATCTGGTGATCACCCTGGGTTACGACGTGGTCGAATACCCACCTGCCGTCTGGAACGAGACCAAGGAAAAACGCATTCTGCACGTCGATTTCGTGCCAGCGGATCCGGATGAATACTACAGCCCGGTCCACGAAGTGATCGGCGACATTTCGAATACGCTCAAAGCGCTTGCCGCCCGCCTGACCGGTGTGCGGTTCGACAGCCCGCGCATGTCTCGGCTGCACGACTATGTCGCGGAAAAGCTGCATATTAGCGAATCCGAATACAGTTATCCGCCGAAGCCCCAGCGCATCGTGCAGCAGGTGCGTAGTGTCATGGGGCGCGATGACATCATCAGCCTGGATAACGGGATCTACAAGATCTGGTTCGGACGAATGTATCCGGCCTACAGCAATAATACGGTTCTGCTCGACAATGCCCTGGCCAGCATGGGCGCCGGCTTGGCAGCGGCGATGGCCGCCAAAATGGTGCATCGCGATCGCCGGGTCATGGCGATTTGTGGTGATGGCGGGTTCATGATGAACAGTCAGGACCTGGAAACCGCGGTACGGCTTGGCCTCGATCTAGTGATTCTGTTGCTACGTGATAATGGCTACGGCTTTATCCGCTGGAAACAGGCCGGCGATGGCTTCGCCGATTTCGGTATGTCGTTCGGCAATCCCGACTTTGTCGATTATGCGCGGGCGTATGGCGCCAGAGGGTTGCGACATACCGAAGAAAACACGCTGTCCGATGTGCTCGAGCATGCATTCGAAATCGGCGGAGTGGTCCTGGTGGACTGCCCGATCGATTACACCGCGAACGCCGAGCTGGATAACGCTCATAAGGTCCCCGAAGAGGTGCTCGCGGGGTCGACAGGTCGGTAAACGCCTAGGTATACAGCCGAGAGCCGCGCCAGAATCGGTCTTGACGGCCGGCTTTGATCCACTGAGGTGGCCACCTAGAGATATGGCGTAGGCGCTGCTATAACCAGAGCCCAGCCCGGCCGAATGGCCGGGCTTTTGATCTTAGTGAAAAATGTGATGTATATCGAAGCAATGCTGCAGCCGATCAGGCGATCGCAGAATGGCTAAACGGCGCATGCGCCGGTCGAACAACGAGTGTGTTTTCGTAAATCGCTTCGTCAGAGATATTCAGCAAAACATCTGGGGTGTTGGGTACCATTTGGTAATCGAAGCCCAGATACATCGCTGCAGCGATAAAGGCTCCGTTGGTCAAATACCCCTGGGAGCGTTCCGCCAGCTGGGCGAGCGTATAGCTCGTGTTTCTAGGGTTGATATCCTTGGCCGCCGGGATCGATCGAAGCCAGCGCCAGGAACGTACGAACCCCTGTACGTTGTATAACAGCGAAGAACGACTCGCCTGTAGTATCTGTCGTTGATGCTTGATTGAAACGTGTGGTTCCCAGTGGACCTCGACGCACAGCCCCATGTCGGTCAATGAGGGGGTCGCCTCAACGACGCTTCTAAGTGCCCTCGCTGCTTCATCGTCTGTCATAGTTTCCTACCTAACCAGTGGTCGACTATTTGTATTGCGCTTGCCCCTGCAAATAAAGTTATAACTAATAACGAAATGCGGTCAAGCACTGCAGACGAATTATTCGGGGTTTAGATGGTTTTATTTAGATTAGGTGCAACGCATCCGTCATGCACCTGCATGTGCCGTGAGAGCGTTGCAGCCACTGGCAACGTTTTTTGAGCAGGGGGCGCTGATAAAAAAAGCGCAACGCTGGCTCGTTCCTTATCGGAAGGCATGCGCGTTACCGGGACTCGTCTTGATCCCGTTCCGAACCGCTCACGAATCGGCACCAGTGCTAGAGCACCTCGCCATGCAAGGGTAAGCTCGCCAAGCAGTGCCGATGCAGGCCCTGCCCGAATTGCCGGGTGGCAACGGTTGGCTCAGAAGGTCGCCCGGAGCCCCAATTGCTGGCTCCAGACACCGAATATCAGGGGTGGTGCCGCCGGAGGGATTTGAACCCCCACAGCCTCACGGCTACTAGGACCTAAACCTAGCGTGTCTACCAATTCCACCACGGCGGCGCGATGCGCATTCTACCCGATCAGTCGAAGCGAGCCTAGTCGAATTGTGATGTCCGGGCCAATCGAGGCGATCGATTCGGCCTCCTGGGCGGCCGTCGAAGTCAATAACGGCGTCGTCCGCCCGCCAAATACGTTTTGGAATGTCCTCCATTTCTCGATATAGCTTTAAAAGTAAATTCTAATAAAGTGGTATAAGTTATTGTTCAATAATATTATCTCGCATTCTCCTCGAGCTGGTAGCCTACGCCGTGCACAGTGCGAATCATTTTGCGGGCCATCGGTCGCTCGAGCAGCTGGCGCAGACGATGGATATGCCCGCGTAAAGCGGCATCGGATTCTGGAGGATTGCCGTCCCAGATCTGTTTCTCGATCTGAGCGCGGGTGACCACGCCCGGGAATGCCCGGATGAGCAATTCGAGAATGCGAAAACTGATCGGGGCGAGCTGAACTGGGACCTGCCCGCAGTAGACACTATGATGCTCTAGGTCCATATGCAGTTCGCCGGCCACGAGCTGACACATGCCGTCGCTGCGTTCGGCGAGCAGCGCCTTCAACGTGTTTCGTAGTTCGGCCATCTCGACTGGTCGCGGCAGACAGGCCTTGGGGCCGTCTTCATGAGATTCTGGTTGGGAATCCCAGGTTTCGCCGAGGGCCAGAATCGGTGTGCGCCGGCCGGCCGCGGCGATGAGCTTCTGGCAGAAAGGAATCGGCCCGCAGCGCGGTAGCGAGCTGTTAAAGATAATCACATCGTAGCGGTTCATCTGGCACAGCCGAAGCGCCAGAGCAGCCTCGTCCGCAAAGTCCGGTTCGTCGCCGGCTGCTTCAATCGTATCGCCGATCTGAGTGGCGAGCGGGATTTCGTCTTCGATGATCAGTACGTGCATTGCCTATATCCGGGCTCTCTGGTTGGTGGCGGCTCCCACGCTCCTCCCCGGCGATATGACAATGATTTAGCTCGAAGGTTTAATCCGGTATAAAAAAAGGCGACCCCTCTGGGGTCGCCTTAGGCGGGCTGGCCTGTAATGCCAAGGCTTCAGGCGGTCATCAACTGTTCCAGCCGGATTGGCAAATCGCGAATGCGCTTGCCGGTGGCATGATAGACCGCATTGGCAATGGCCGCGGCCATGCCGGTAACACCGATCTCGCCGATCCCGCGTACCCCCATCTCATTGAACTTGTAGTCGGGGTAATCCAGAAGGATCACGTCGACCGACTCCGGTTCGTCGGCATGGGTGGGCACGAGATATTCGGCGTAGTTGTTGTTGATCGGCATGCCAGTGCGCTGATCGTATTCGGTCTCTTCGAACATGGCCATGCCCGTCGCCATCGCGATCGCGCCTTCGACCTGATTCCGTGCCGTCTTTTCGTTGACGATCTGGCCGACGTCGATCGCGCTGACCACGCGGTGGATCCGTAGACGCGAGATGCCCGGATCCCAGCCGACTTCCACGAAGTGGGCGCCGAAGGAGCGGAACGAGTACTCCTTGCCGCTGGCCGCGTTGGTATGCGCCTCGCCCGAGGCATGGCCCAGTTTCTTGGCCTTGAGCACATCCGCAAAGCTCATGCTCTGGCCGCCACCGTGTAGCTGACCGTCGCGTACTTCGATTTGGTCGGAGGCCGTGCCAGCCATCGGGCCGTCGTCTTCGGAGGCAAAGCCTTTCAGGTTCTCCATCGCCTGGGAGGTGGCGTTATGGATCGCCGGCAACGCCGTGGCAGAGGCCCAGGAGCCGCCCGAGATTGGCCCACTCGGGTAAGAACTGTCGCCGAGTTCGACTTCGATCTTGTCGAGCGGCAAGCCGGTGAGGCTGGCCACCGTCTGGGCCACGATGGTGTAGGTGCCGGTGCCGATGTCCTGAGTGGCGCAGGAAGCGAAAGCGGTGCCGTCGGCGCGTAGGGCCACACGCGCGTCGCAGTCCATTTTCATGGCTTCCCAGTTACAGGCGGCCATGCCCCAACCGAGGATCTCGTTGCCATCGCGCATCGAGCCGACTTTCGGGTTACGTTTCGACCAGCCGAATTTGTCCGCTGCCTGGTCGTAAGCATCGAGCAGATGCACGCTGGAGAACGGCAGGTCTTTGCTGCCGTCGCGGTCCGTATAGTTCTTGCGCCTGAATTCCAGGGGGTCCATGCCGAGTTCTTCGGCCATTTCGTCCATCGCCGATTCCAGAGCGAATAGTCCCTGGGCGGCGCCCGGCGCGCGCATCGACGTTGGCGTGCCCTGGTTGACCTGAATCGTCGATTCGGTCACCCGCAGGTTGTCACAATCGTAGAGGCTTTTGGTACAGCCGCCGCAGCTTTCGACATAGCGATTGACGAACGAAGTCGTGTTCACCGAGTCGTGGCTCACTGAAATCAGCTTGCCTTCGTTGTCGGTCGCCAGACGGATTTTCTGCGATGTGGCCGGGCGGTGGCCGGTGGTGGTGAACATCTGGTGCCGGGGCACGACCAGCTGCACTGGGCGGCCGATCTCGCGGGATGCCGCAGCGCAGGCGACCGCATGCGGCCAGATCCAGAGCTTGCTGCCGAAGCCGGAGCCGATATAGGGCGCGCGTGCGTCGATACGCGCCGGATTGATGTCGAAAATCGCCGCCATGGTGTTTTTGGCGAACACCACCCCTTGGCTGGACTCGTAAAAAGTCAGATGACCGTCCTGCCAATGCGCCGTGGTGGCATGCATTTCCATCGGATTATGGGTTTCGATAGGCGTGGTGTAGGTCGCCTCGAACCGATGTGCTGCCGACTCATAGGCCGAATCCGGCTGGCCGCGTTCGTGTTTTTTGTTGTCTGCCGGCTTGGCTTGGCCTTGCTCGAGTGCCTGCGAAAGACTCGTGACCGGTTGGCTGGTCTTGTACTCGACATCGACGTGATAAGCCGCGTCGCGAGCGTTTTCGAAGGTATTCGCCACCACAAGGGCCACGAATTGGCCGCCGTAGTAGATATGTTGGTCTTCGAACGGCAGTCGGGTCTCATCAACTTTGTTCTGCTGGGCGAAGCTCGACGGCGAACGATGCAGCTCGGGGAAGTTCTCGTGGTGATAGACCTCGATCACGCCCGGCATGCGCTTCGCACGCGAGACATCGATCGAGGTGATTTCGCCAGAGGCGATGGTCGAGAACACCCCGTAGGCATACGCCAGGTTGGGTGGGAAATGATCGGCGGCATAGGGGGCCGCGCCCGAGAGTTTGGCGGGGCCGTCGATGCGCGGCTTGGCCGCGCCGATAATATCGCTACTCATGAATCGCTCCTAGGCCGTAACCGTGGTCAGGCTGCGCACAATCGCCTGCTGACCGAGCGGAATCTTGAAGGCGTTGTGTTCATATGCCTGGGCGTCTTGAAAGGCCAACTTGGCAACCTGCTCGAAGTTCGCCTGATCGATCGGCTGGCCGACTAGCGCCTGTTCGGCGTTATGCGCACGCCAGGGTTTGGTGCCGACCCCGCCGAGCGCGATACGGGCCTGTTTCACTACGCCGCCGTCGACCGCCACGATCACACCCGACGAGGCCAAGGCGAACTGGTAGGACGCCCGGTCACGCAGTTTCAAGTAGTGCGACTTGGCGCCTTCAATCGGCGCGTCGAGGGTCACGTGGGTGATCATCTCGTCGGCGTCGAGGGCGTGTTCCTTCCACGGCGTGTTGCCCGGCTTGAGATGGAAGTCCAGGAAATCGATTTCGCGCTGGCCGTTCGGGCCCTGCACGCTGATCGTCGCCCCGATCGCCGCCATGGCCACGCACATGTCCGACGGATGCGCGACGATACAATGCTTGGAGGTGCCGAGTACGGCATACACGCTGCGGTTGAAACCGTCGATCGCCGAGCAGCCCGAGCCCGGGTTACGCTTGTTACAGGGCGAGACGTTATCGCGGAAATACGAACAACGCACCCGCTGCATCACGTTGCCGCCGGTGGTGGCCTTGTTGCGGATCGAGGTGGAGGCGCCTGAGAGCAGGGCTTCCGAGAGCACGGTGTAGTGCTTTTGGACATCCTCGTGATAGGCCAGGTCGGTATTGGTCACATTGGTGCCGATGCGCAGGCGACCGTCGTCCAGGCGCTCGATCTCGTCGAAGCCGGTCTTGCGGACATCGACGAGCTTGGCCGGGCGCATGACCTCGAGCTTGGCCAGGTCGAGCAGTGTGGTACCGCCGGCGATATAGGCCGAATCCTTATCGGTGGCATGCGCTTTGATTGCGGCGCCGACGCTGTCGGCCTGCTGATAAGAGAAATCTCGCATGATGGGCCGCCTTAAACCTTGCCGCGGGCGTCCTGAATGGCCGCCACGATGTTCTTGTAGGCGCCACAGCGACAGATATTGCCGCTCATGGCCTGCTTGAGTTCCGCCTGGGAATTGCCGATGCGGTCATCGTTGAGCACATAGCTGGCAGTCATCATCTGGCCGGCGGTGCAATAGCCGCACTGATAGCCGTCGTGTTCGAGAAACGCCTGTTGGACCGGACCGAGGTCGTCCTCGCTGCCGAGCCCCTCGACGGTGGTGATCTCGTCGCCGTCGTGCATGACGGCCAGACTCAGGCAGGAATTGATGACGGTGCCGTTGACGTGCACGTTGCAGGCGCCGCACTGGCCGTGGTCGCAGCCTTTCTTAGTGCCGGGCAGTTTTAGATCCTGTCGGATCGCATCCAGCAGCACGGTATTGGCAGCGACATCGGCTTGCCGCGTCTCGCCATTGATCTTGAACGTTACGCGCTGTCGACCCTCGGCTGGGCCGGCTTCCGATGCGTCGCTGGTTTGCTCATCGGCGAAGGCGCTGCCAATGCCGGTGGTCGCCGCGCCGGCGGCCAGCCCCGACAGGCCGACGTTCTTCATGAAGCGTCGGCGTGAGGGCGAGGGGATATTCGGGTTATCCACGTCTTCGGGCGACGATCGGCGATCGCTGCCAGAGTCGTAGTCATCGCTCATGAATGATCTCCGTCTACGCAGCGTCGAATAGCTGCGTGCAGGTGTGAGACACAACGCTAAGCCTCGCGACTATGTGAGATAAGCGTCAATATTTGAGCGTTATATACCTTGGCTTATTGCGCAGAAATGCCCGTTGTTACGTGCATCTAACAGGCGATGGGGTATGGCGGTGCGTACGGGGCTGAATGAGAACGCGTAGCATCTGGCGGCGATCGTAGTCTGCGACGCAGTGCGGCCCGGCCTCGAATCGATCCCGTTCGGCGGCCGCTATGTGCCGTAGCGTGGCTCTGAGGCCGTGCTGTGCTACCTCGGACTCCGATGGCAGGATAGCGCGGCGCAGCCGAACCGGGTGCCCGGGCTGGCCTCGATGGTGTGGTCGGGCGACCCGGTAGCCATGGTTGAGTCGCCGACGTAGGCCAGAGGTTGTTCGCCGGTCGATGCCGGGCATGTCGCCCAGATGAACCTGGATCGCGGTCGAGATACGCGGAGCCGCGAATAGACCCCGCGCTAGCGAATGACTCATCCCGGCTCGTGCAAAACGGCTATGCACGATGTGTAGCCGAGCCGAACGCAGCCCGTGACGGGCCAGGGCCTGGCGTAGTCGATGCGCCTGATGCCCGATGACCAGGCACACGGGCCCGTCGGTCGCTGCCATGACCCGGCGTAGGGTGCGTACGATCAGCGGTACACCGTCGACCTCGGCCAGGAGCTTGTTGGCCGGGCCGAATCGTCGTGAGCGGCCCGCGGCCAGAACGACCGTCGTCAAGCGCCAACGCGAGGGGCAGGGCGCGGTCGGCGCGCGGTGATCTCGGCCAGCACGGACAGCGCGATCTCGCGCGGGTTGGCAGCATGGATGGGTAAACCGGCCGGCATGTTCAGGCGCTCGATATCGGCCTCGTCGAAGCCGATCGCGCGCAGCTTGGCCAGACGTTCATCGGCTTTGCGGCGGCTACCGAGTACGCCGACCCGAAAGGCCGGTGAGCGCAGCCCCTGCTCGAGCACGGTCTGATCGTCATCCAGGTCATGGGTCAGGCTATAGACCGCACTCCAGGCGTCGAGTGGCATGTCGGGCAGTGCCTGCGTCAACGGGCGATTGTCGTAGTAGTTCAGTGGTCGACCCGGCGGAGGCGTGGTTGGGCCATAAGCACGGATCAAGCCAACCTCGAGCCCGAGCGTGCCGGCCAGTTCGCAGATCGCAAGGGTGACCGGATCACCGCCAACCAGCATCAGCCGAGCGGGTGGCGGATAGTGCTGGCGAAACGTACCGGCGGGCAACGCGGTTTCTGACGCCTCGTGACAGGTCCGGTGGCCGGTGGCCAGATCGATATCGAAAAATAGTTCGCGGCGTTCGGTACGGGCCGCCTGGCGCGTGGCCACCCAGTCGTGCAGGTCGTCGATACGCGTGACCAAGATGCCGATCCGGCCGCCACAGGTCAGCTGAACATCCAGAACTGGGCTGCCGGCGCCGTAGTCGAGCATTTTCGGCTCGCCGGTTTCGAGTACCGACTGGGCTTCCGCTGCGACCGTGCTTTCGACGCAGCCGCCCGAGACATAGCCGATCACCGCGCCGTCCGGCGCGATCGCCATTTCGCTACCCAGCGGACGCGGCGAAGAGCCACTAATATGGACCAGCGTCGCCAATGCCGCATGGCGGTGGGTGGCCGCCCAGGCCTGCAGGGTCGGCAGGATATCGTCTTCCAGCCCATAGGTCGGCCATAACGGCCAGTCGTGCCGGGCTAGGGGATTATTGGTCAAATACACTGTGAAGGGCAGACAAGTGTTTGTACAACACAATGGTATGTACAGGCCGAAGCCGGTCGAATCAATGCCTGTCGAGCAGGCCGGCGATCGTAGGCTCCAGTTTCGACCAGTCGGTGAGCACGCCGTCGGCTCCCAGTTCGGCTGCCGGCGTAGCGGAATAGCCAAAGTCGGCGATCAATACGGCCAGTCCGGCCGCATGGCCGGCTTGACGATCGACCGCCATATCGCCGATATACAGCGCTTCGCCGGACTGGCAGACCAGTTGCCGCAGGCAGGCCTGCAACGGTGCCGGATCGGGTTTGAGCGCATACTGGCCGGCGCCGACCACGGCATCGATATACCGATCGAGGCCCATATGCGCGACCACTTGGTCGGCAATCGGTTTCGGCTTGTTGGTGCAGATCGCGAGCAGCATACCGTCGGCTTTCAGCCGTGCCAGGGCTGCTTCGGTACCCGGATATAGCTGGCTGTCGACGCAGGGCTGCTCCCGGTAGCAGACACCGAAGCGTTCGGTCAGCTCGGTGAGGCGCTGGTCATCGAGCGTGTGTCCGTGGGCTTCGGCAACGCGAGCGATGAGCTTGCGAGCCCCATTGCCAAGATAGCGTCGGGCGTCTTCGGCGGTAATCTCGAACTCGAATTCGGCCAAAGCACGATTGACCGCCGCTGCGATATCCGGCGCGCTGTCGATGAGCGTGCCGTCCAGATCGAAAATGATCGCACGCGGCCAGCCATGGGCCACGGATAGGGCTTGGGACATAGTGAACTCCAAGGGGCGGTGATCGGCCGGTACCTTGCCGGCGCGCGCCGATAGTTTACGGATTCGGCCGGGCCAGCACAGCCTGATATGGCAGCGAACTGCCTCTGAAGTCGCATCGATGGCGTAGAATCGCGGCGTTCATTTTTATCTTCGGTGTTGCGTGTCGGAATCCGCGTCCAACGCAAATCTGTGGTCGCTGCGGCGCCAGCTGTTCTCCCAGACCTGGCCGATGGCAATCGGGGTACTTTCGCTGCTGGGTTTCCAGCTGGTCGATGCCGCGTTTGTGGCCCATCTGGGTACGGCCCCATTGGCCGCCCAGTCATTCACTTTCCCTGTGACCTTTCTGACCATCGGTATCCAGGTGGGCCTGGGCATCGCCATTGCCGCGCTCATCTCACGGGCGATTGGCGCTGGCGAGATCGAACGTTCGCGCCGGCTGGGTTCGTTGGTGCTGATCGGCGGCAGTGTCACGATCGGCGTATTGGCCATCATGCTGTGGTTCGCGCATGGCTTGATCTTTGCTCAGCTCGGTGCAAGCGCCGACATGCTCGAGCGAATCGCACCGTACTGGGCCGTGCAACTGATCGCGAACTGGCTATCGGCGCTGTTGTATTTTGGGTACACGCTGTTCCGAGCGCACAACAATACCCGGCTGCCCGGCATGCTCATGGTGCTGACCAGCCTGTGCAATCTGGCCCTCGATCCGGTTTTGATTTTCGGTCTGGGACCGATTCCGGCGCTAGGGCTGCCCGGTGCGGCGCTCGCGACCATTATCTCGTTCACCATCGGGTTGCTGATACTGGTGCGCCGGCTGGCGGGTAAGGATTGGCTGTCGATCGACGATCTCACCGGGGAAATTCAGCGTTCGACTGGCGCCTTCGCGGTGATCGCCGGCCCGGCCATGGTCAGCCAACTGATGCCGCCGCTGGCGGCGATGATTGCCACTGGACTGGTCGCCAGCCTGGGTGATTCGGCGGTCGCAGCCTGGGGGCTGCAGAGCCGGCTGGAAACGATGTCGCTGATGGTCGTGCTCGGGCTGACCATGTCGTTGCCGCCATGGCTCGGCCATTGCTACGGCGCCAACAACTGGCCCCGGATTCGGGCGCTCATGTATATCGCGTTCCAGTCGGTGATGATCTGGCAGCTGTTGTTCGGGTTGGTCATGGCGGCTGCCGCGCCGTGGGTGGCCGGCGTACTGGCCAGCGAGCCAGCGGTTGCATCGGCGCTGACCCAGCTGATTCGTGCGATGCTGCCCAGCTATGCGTTGCTAGGGATCTGCATGATCGTGGTCTCGGCCTCGAACGCGCTCGGCTGGCCGGTACGGGCCATGCTGATTTCCTTTGCCCGTCTGTTCGTCTGCTATTTGCCTTGTGTGGCGCTGGGTTTGTGGTTCGGCAGTATGACCACGATCGCGCTTGGCGCGCTGGCGGGCAATATCCTGGCCGGTACGCTGGCCTGGCTGGTGTTTCGTTCGAGCCTGGCCGATATCGACCAGGCGATGCAGCCCGCGACATGAGCGAGCGGGATGAGCCGCCTGTGCCCTTGTCGCGTCGCCATGCGACCCGGCTGCGCCATTACTGGCGCTCGTTCGGCTGGGCCTGCCACGACAATATCGATATCGATCTGCTGCGCTGGGGGCTGGTTGTCGAGCAGCCGGGCGACGCGGCCAGCGTGTTCCGGCTCAGCGATGCCGGGCGGACTGCGCTTGGCGCTGGCCTGAGCCGCAACCGGCGCGCGCGTGACCTGCATAGCCAGGTCACCCAGGCCGTAGCCGCGCATCTGGCAGAAAGCGGGCGATTGGTGTTCACCGAGTTATCGGTACGCACCGAGCACGAGGGCCGCTGGCGGTCTTGTAAGCCGGATGTGTTCTCGATCGTACGCGGTCTCCGAGCCGATCATCTGGCCCCACAGGTGCATGAAATCAAGGTCGGGCGGGGGGATCTGCTGGGCGAGCTGAGAGGCGCCAAGATCGAACGTTATCGTGAATTGGCGGCTTCGATTTACCTGGTGCTCGCCGAGGGCATCGCCGATCCAGACGAAATTCCGAGCGACTACGGCGTGGCGTTGTATTCGGAAACTGCGGGCTTTCGTATCGCGCGTACCGCGCCGATCGGCGATTACAGCCTCGAGACACGGCACTGGATGGCTCTGGCCAAGGCCACGCCCTTTAGGGCCGAGTCCGAAACCACGCAACTGTCGTTTTAACGACGTGTGGGCCTGCACTGGCGGCCGCCCAGGCGAGCCGATGCACGATTTTCGATGGCCTGGCAGGCGGGGCAGGCCGAGATCGGGTACGAAATATCGTGCTTTCGGCTTACGCCCACCGCTCAATAGATTTAATATTTGGTCTCAAAAGGGCAACCACGAACGAGGGTCCATGAACCGAATCACGTCGAGCCGTGCGGGACTGCGCTGGCTTTTGATCGTCATGCTGGTGGGCATGTTGGCGGGCTGTGGGATCAATACGATTCCGCGCGACAATCAGGCGGTCAAAGCAGCCTGGGCCCAGGTGCAGAACGAGTATCAGCGCCGTGCGGATTTGATTCCGAATCTGGTCGCCACGGTCAAAGGCTATGCCAAGCAGGAGCGCGAAACACTTACGGCTGTGACCCAGGCGCGCTCCAAGGCCACGTCGATCCAGGTTGATGCCAGCACGATCGATAATCCGGACAAGCTACAACGCTATATCCAGGCACAGAACAAGCTCTCGGGAGCGCTCAGCCGGCTGTTGGCGGTCTCGGAACGCTATCCGGATTTGAAATCGAACCAGAATTTTTTGGCGTTACAGTCCCAGCTCGAAGGCACCGAAAACCGGATTGCCGTGGCCCGGCGCGACTATATCCAGGCGGTACAGAAATACAACACGGATCTCGTGACCTTCCCGGGTCGGATCTGGCATTGGCTGATGTATAGCGACATGAAGCCGCACGCCAACTTCGAAGCCACCGCCGACAATGCCGAACAGGCTCCGGAGGTGCAGTTCTGATGGGGCGGAAGCCGATTCTCCGAGCCAGCATTGCGCTCGTTTGGCTTTGGGGGCTGGCCTTGCTACCGGTACTGGCCCTGGCAGCGACTCCGGACTTTCCGCAATTGACTGGCCGTGTGGTCGATAACGCCGACATGCTGTCGCCGGCGACCGAGCAGCGTTTGACGCGTATTCTGAGCGGGCTGGAGCAGAGCAATGGCGATCAAGTGGTCGTCGTTACGCTGCCGGATCTGGATGGCCACTCGATCGAGAGCTATGGCTATCAGCTTGGGCGCAGCTGGGGGATCGGCGACCAGCACAAAGACAACGGTGCGCTCCTGATCATCTCCAAAAAAGATCGTGCCATCCGCATCGAGGTAGGTTATGGCCTGGAAGGCCAGCTCACTGATGCCAAATCTTCGGTGATCATTCATCGCATCATCGAGCCGGCATTCAAGAAAGGTGATTTCGATGCCGGCGTGCTGCAGGGTACTGCGGCCATCGTCCAAGTGTTGGGCGGCAAGCCGCCGTCAGAGCTTGCGGCCCAGGCTTCGGAGGCGATGCAGCATAATCAGAGTAATCGACCATCGCTCGGTCATACCCTGATGTTCTTTGTACTGTTGGTCGCGATCATTGCCTTGTTTGGCGGCGGCGGCGGTGGTGGCCGAGGCGGGCGCCGTCGGCGTCGCGGCATGCCTTGGTTCATTCCGGTCGGCGGCGGTTTCGGCGGTAGCGCTGGTGGTCTGGGCGGTGGCGGCTTCGGCGGTGGATTTTCCGGCGGCGGTGGCAGCTTTGGCGGCGGTGGCGCATCCGGCGGCTGGTAACTCTACGGGGCAATCTAAAAGGGGGGATTCAATGACGGTCTTTTTTGAACAGGCACGACATGCGATCGCCGAGGCGGTCACCCGTATCGAGCGCGATACCGACGCCGAGGTGGTGACCGTACTGGCACCCCAGGCCGAAAATTACCGGTGGATCGGTTTGTTCTGGGCGGCATTGGTTGCATTGTTGCTACCCGGAATATTGATGTTCTTTCCGGCCTGGGTCGATATACGCACGATGCTCTTGCTCCAGTGGGGCGTGTTTGTCGTGCTCGGTCTGGTTTTTCAGCTGCCACAGGTCACGCCGCGGCTGGTGCCCCGGTCGGTGCGTTATGCGCGGGCTGCGGCACTGGCGCGAAGTCAGTTTCTGGCCCAGAACCTGCATCGGACCGCCGAGGCTACCGGCCTGATGATTTTCGTCTCCGAGGCAGAACGCTATGTCGAGATCCTCGCTGATCACGGGATCGCCAGTCGGGTCGAGGATTCGGAATGGACGGCCATCGTCGAGCGTTTCACCGAGCGGGTCGCCGCGGGCGATACCGAGGCCGGATTCGTGGAGTGCATCGAGTCCTGCGGGGCCAAGTTGGCCGTGGTCTGTCCGGCGACCCACGAGCGTAACGAGCTTTCTAATCGATTGGTGGTGCTGGAGTAGGTACCGCCTGCTTTCCTTCATTGGTCGTAGATTACGACCAGAGCCTCGGTTGTTGCTAGAATAGTTCGCTTTTCTGCGGACCCGCGGGAGGGCACGATGGCCGAAGACAAACCGCTCGTCGGCGTGATTATGGGCAGTACCTCGGACTGGGAGACGATGCGTCATGCCCACGAGATACTCGAGCAATTCGGCGTGGCGCATGAGTGCCGCGTGGTATCGGCCCATCGCACGCCCGATCTGATGCGCGACTATGCGGCCACGGCCGAATCCCGTGGTTTGGAAGCAATTATTGCTGGGGCCGGGGGCGCGGCCCATCTGCCGGGCATGGTCGCGGCCCAGACGCTGGTGCCGGTGCTGGGCGTGCCAGTCAAAAGCCGGGCGCTGCAGGGGATCGATTCGTTGCTGTCGATCGTGCAGATGCCGGGCGGTGTGCCTACGGCAACTTTCGCGATCGGCAATTCCGGGGCGAAGAATGCCGCCCTGTTCGCAATCGCCCAGCTGGCGACCACGCGCGCCGAACTGCGCAGCCAGCTTGCCGATTACCGGGCCGCCCAGGCCGATAAAGTCAAAAACGAGTCGCTGTCATGAGTCGAACGATTCTGCCGGGATCTACCGTAGGTGTGCTGGGCAGCGGCCAGCTCGGCCGTATGTTCGCGCTGTCTGCGCGCCGTATGGGCTACCGGGTGCATACCTTCTCACCGGGTGACGATACGCCGATGGGCCAAGTGGCCGATCGTGAGGCAGTCGGTGATTACCAGGACCTGGATGCAGTCGCCGAATTCGCCGCGCGGGTGGATGTGGTGACTTTCGAGTTCGAGAACGTGCCGTACGAAGCGGCTGCCACGGCTGCCGAACATGTACCGGTGCGCCCGGACGGCCGGGTGCTGCATATCGCCCAGCATCGCCAGCGCGAGAAAGATTTTCTGCATCAGGCGGGGTTTCCGACCGCGCCGTTCGAGCATGTGCCGGACCGGTCGACGCTGACCGCGGCGATCGAGCGGCTGGGTACACCTTGCGTGCTTAAGACTGCCGGTTTTGGCTACGACGGCAAGGGGCAGTATGTGATCAAATCCGCCGACCAGGCAGATACGGCCTGGCAGGCGATTGGTGCCGGCGAAGCAGTACTGGAAGGCTTCGTCGATTTCGAAAGCGAGGTCTCGGTGGTCGCAGCCCGCGGCATCGATGGGGCGTTCGCCCATTACGGTGTGGTCGAAAACCGGCATCGCGATCATATCCTGGATGTTTCCATCCCCGATGCCGTACTCGACCCGGCCGTGGCGGATGAGGCGGTGCGTATCGCCCGTGGTGTGCTCGAAGCACTCGACGTGGTCGGTGTGCTCTGTGTCGAGTTCTTCCTTGGGCGCGATGGCACGTTGCGGGTCAACGAGCTCGCGCCGCGCCCTCACAACTCCGGCCATTTCTCGTTCGATGCCTGTGCGACCAGCCAGTTCGAACAGCAGTTGCGTAGTGTTTGTGGTTTGCCGCTAGGCGATACCACCCGGCTGGCGCCCTCGGCGATGGTCAACCTGCTGGGCGATCTCTGGGATCGCGGCACGCCGGACTGGATGCGCGCGCTATCCGACGATGGCCTGAAGCTGCACCTCTATGGCAAGGGCGACGCCCGTCCTGGACGCAAAATGGGCCATATGACCGTGTTCGGCAGCGATCGCGAAGATGCTGCTCGGCGGGCTGTGGCTGCCCGAGATCGGCTGGCGGGGCAAGGCTGACCGTCGGCTCATGCGGCGCCGCCGGTACGCCGCCGGCGCACGGCCCGGGGTTGGCTGAGTCATGACACGACGACCGCGACGTTGGATACGGCGTTTGGGCCGGCGTAGTTGGGCCGGCTATCTCGGGCATCTGTTCGGCTCGCCGTATTTTCGCTATCGCAACGCGCGCTATCTGCATGCCCTGCGCGTGGCGGTCGCCATGGGGGCTTCGATTGGACTGACCACGGGGCTCGGTCTGCCGTACGGCTTCTGGGCGTCGATTACGCTACTGGTGGTTATCGGCGGGCTCCAACACCACGGCAATATCCGCAAGAAAGCCTTCGAGCGGGCGGTAGCGACCGCGCTTGGTGCCGGCATCGGCCTGCTGCTGATTGCCCAGCACAGTCTGTTCGGTCTGATGTCATTGACCTATGCGCTCACCTCGGTGCTCGCTGGCGCCTGTGCCTATTTTGCGGTCGGCAAGGCCGGCTATATTGCGTTGTTGACCGGCATCACCTTGGTGATCGTCGGTGGCCACGGCGACAACGCCCTGGATATCGGCCTTTGGCGGGCGGCCAACGTCGGCATTGGTACGGCCGTTGCGCTGTTGTTTTCTTTCGCTTTTCCTTTGTATGCGACCTACGATTGGCGCTTTCGGCTGGCCGAGAACCTGCGTGAATGCGCCCGTTTGTATCCCCGCCTGATGATCGGCTCGCCGATGCGTGCTTCCGAACAGGTGGCCACGTTCGCCCAGCTGTCGCGTCGGCTCGTAGCGCTGCGCTCGCTGATCGATCCGGTGGCCAAGGAACTGGGTGTGCCGGTCAGTCGTCTGGAAGAAATCCAGCGTCTCCATCGTTCGATGTTGAGTGGCTTGGAGATGCTGGCCACGGCCGCTTCGCAGCGCGATGTCGAACCACAATGGGGCGCGACCCACGAGCTGCTGACGGCCCGCCGCTCGGTGATGCGACGTATGCTGCTGGCCAGCGCCCGGGCGCTTCGTTCTGGGGATACGCGTCGTTTGCATGTACTGGCGCGCCACGAAGTGGCACGTACGCCGGGGCCCAAGCCCGACTCGGAACTGGCCTACGACATGCAGGGCTCTTACTGGCTGGCCCAGCGGTTGAGCGAACAGGCCCGCCAGATGGCGCTCGAACTGGCTACGATTCGACTCAAATAGCTCGGACCCGCGACTGTGCAGGTCTCTGCTATATTCGGTTTTCCACAACCGAATGCGGAGACGCCCATGAGGGCTCATCGAATCAACCGGAAACGGATGATGCTGGCCGGCACGATTGCGCTTGGTAGCGCGCTGATAACGCTACCGGCCCTGGCTCAGCAACAAAGCCAACATTTGCGTGGCCAGATCACCGCGACTGCCAGCAGTGGTTTTACCCTAACCACCCGGGATGGGCAGAAGCGACAAATCGCTCTCACCGATGATACCAAGATCGCCGCGGTGACCAAGGGCGATCTGTCGAGTATCGACAAAGGCACCTTTATCGGTACCGCCAATGTCGAGAGCGACGGCCAGCATAAGGCCTTGGAGATGGTGATTTTCCCGCCATCGATGAAAGGCACGGGGCTGGGCGACTATGCCTGGGATCTGACCCCGGCCATGGCGGGCGCGTCGAGTTCGGGCAGCCGTACGGCCGATGGGTCTAGCATGACCAATGGTTCGGTAACGGCCCAATCGCAAGGATCGATGAGTGCGGATTCCTCGATGGGCACCGGTTCCAGCATGACCAATGGCACGGTCAGTTCGAAAAACAAGGCCAGCATGACTGCCGACGGATCGAGCATGACCAACGGCACGGTTACACAGCAGTCCGGTGCCAAGGCCTCGTCGATAACATTGCAGGTCGACTATGGCGAGGGCACCAAGACCATCGTGGTGCCGGCTGATGTACCGACGGTCAAGGTACAGCCGGGCCAGCGTTCGGATATCAAGACCGGCGCCCATGTGTTCGTTGCCGGCCCGACTAGCGACGGTACGGTCCAGGCTGCGCGCGTGATCGTCGGGCGTAATGGGGTT
This sequence comes from Salinisphaera sp. SPP-AMP-43, assembly GCF_049568105.1. Taxonomy (GTDB): domain Bacteria; phylum Pseudomonadota; class Gammaproteobacteria; order Nevskiales; family Salinisphaeraceae; genus Salinisphaera. Next base: position 2,130,992 of record NZ_CP145335.1, on the reverse strand, counting down.
GTACCGCCGATGTAGTTGGGTCGGCGATGGTGCCTCGGGTAACAGCGAGCCCGGTGTTCAGCGGTATCGCTCGTTCAAGGCCCAAAGCCGGGCGAGCGTGCCGACATCCGCCAGACCGGTCGTATTCGCGGGCCGGAAATGCATTTGAAAGGACCGCAATACGGTCCGGGTTCGTTGATCCAACTCGCCGGTGACGGGCAAATCGTAGCCGTAATCGGCGAGTTGTCGTTGCACCGTGGCGATCGATGGCCGCGCATGACCAAAGCGGCGTGCGTAGAAGGCTATCCGCTGTGGATCGGGCCAGGCGCCGATGCCGGCTTCGTGCAGACGCTGCCAGGGAAACGCCGGGCCGGGGTCGATCTTGCGTCCAGGGGCTACATCGGAATGGCCGACCACGTTGGCTGGCTTGATATCGTAGCGTGTGACGATATCGCGGGCCAGCGCGATCACGGCCTGGATCTGGGCCTCGGTATAAGGCTGCCAACGGCGGTTCGGGCCGGGCGGCGACAGCGGACCGAGATTAACGATTTCGATACCGATCGAACTGTCGTTGATATGGTGGCGGCCGGCCCAACTGCTGACGCCTGCATGCCAGGCGCGCTCGTCCTCGGCGACCAGCTGGTGCACGATCGGCGCCCGGCTACGGGTATCTGGATCGCGGTCGATCAAGTAGTGCGCGCTGACATGTGGCCCGGTAAGCACCCGCAGCGCCCGGCCTGGCCGATCGCTGGTGAAATGCAGCACCAGAAACCGAACGCGATGGTTATAGGCAGTTGCTGAGACACTTTGATCGGCCCAATAGCCGAGGCGTTGCTTGAGTGTGGCTGGAGCGCCGCAGCCGACCAGGCCGATGACGAACAGGAGCGCTGCGGCGCCGCGGCCGAAAGTAAAAAAAGGGCTCACGAGTTGACCGAATACCCCGTATGATCCGGGCGATCGCGGGCATAGCTGATTTCGGTTTTGCCGTGGGGTTGAGGTTTGCCGTGTGCATCGACCGATACGAACACGATTTCGTCGATGGTCAGAATCGAGTTGCCGGTGATTTTATTGCGCACTTCGCAGCACATGGTCAGCGACGTACGGCCGAACTTGGTAGCCATAATCCCCAGTTCGATGACGTCCGCCTGTACCGCGGTCGACACGAAATTGATTTCGGAGATGTACTTGGTGACGATATGCGAATTCTCGAGCTGGATAATGGCGTAGATCGCCGCTTCTTCGTCGATCCAGCGCAGTAGACTGCCCCCGAAGAGGGTGCCGTTCGGATTCAGATCCTCCGGCTTGATCCATTTGCGTGTATGAAAATTCATGATCTGATTCCTGCTGATAAATAGCGCCCAGTCTATGGCAAGCGGCCTAGCCCGTGCAGGCATGCCGACCGAACAATCAACCGAGGTGCGGATTGTCCGCCGACGAACAGCAACAACTCGACAACCTACTGGCCGATGTACAGACCGCCGATCGATACCGGCTCGGCCAGCAGCTCAAAAAAGCTTCTGATGCAGCCGCGCGTGCCAAGACCGCTGAGCGCATCCAGACCAGTGTTGCCACCACCGAGGCCCGACGCGAGGCCCGGCCGGCGATCGAACTGGTCGAGGGGCTGCCGGTCACTGAGCGGGCCGAGGAAATCCGTGAGGCGATCGAGTCGCATCAAGTGGTTATCGTCTGTGGCGAGACCGGGTCCGGCAAGACCACCCAGCTGCCGAAAATCCTCATGCAGGCGGGGATCGGCGCGCGCGGACTGATCGGGCATACCCAGCCCCGGCGTTTGGCGGCGCGTAGCGTGGGCCAGCGGGTGGCCGAAGAAACCGGCACCGAGTTCGGTGACCTGGTGGGTTTTCAGACCCGCTTCGAGAACAAGCTCTCGGAGGCTACCCAGGTCAAGCTGATGACCGACGGCATTCTGTTGGCCGAGACCGCACGCGATCGGTTTTTGAACAGATACGAAGCGATCGTCATCGACGAGGCCCATGAGCGCACCCTCAACGTCGATTTCTTGCTTGGCTATCTCAAGCGACTGCTGGCCCGACGGCCCGATCTGAAAGTGATCGTGACCTCGGCGACCATCGATCCGGAGCGTTTCGCCGAATTTTTCGAAGACGCGCCGATCATTAACGTCGAAGGGCGCGGCTATCCGGTCGAGGTTCGCTATCGGCCGCCGGTCGAGCCCGAGACCGACAAGGCCCGCGACTGGCCCGAAGCGATCGAGGACGGGGTACGCGAGCTCTGGCGTGAAGGTCCGGGCGATATCTTGGTGTTTTTGCCCGGCGAGCGCGATATCCGTGATACCGAACGGCATCTGTCGAAGGCTCTGGCCGGCGACAAGTTCAACGCCGAGATCGTGCCGCTGTATGCCCGGCTGACCAAGTCGGCCCAGAACCGGATATTTTCGGCTTCGAACGGCCGGCGCATCGTGCTGTCGACCAATGTGGCCGAAACCTCGTTGACCGTACCCGGGATCCGCTACGTGATCGATACCGGCTTGGCGCGCATCAGCCGCTATTCGACTTCTGCCAAGGTCCAGCGCCTGCCGATCGAGCCGGTCTCCCAGGCCAGCTGCAACCAGCGCGCCGGGCGCTGCGGCCGGATCGCGCCGGGGATCTGTATTCGGCTGTTCGACGAAGCAGACTTCGAGACGCGCCCGGAATTCACCGACCCGGAGATCCGGCGCACCAACCTAGCCAACGTGCTGCTCACGATGGCCGATCTAAAGCTCGGCGCGATTGAGGAATTCCCCTTCATCGATCCGCCCGAGCGGCGTTATATCAACGACGGCCGCAATCTGCTCACCCAGCTCGAAGCGCTCAAGGACGCCCGGATCACCAAGCTCGGTCGCCAGCTGGCCCGACTGCCGCTGGACCCCAGGGTTGGGCGGATGTTGATCGCCGGCCACCAGTTCGGCGTGCCGGCCGCGCTACGTGTGATTGCGGCCGGGCTGACCATCCAGGATCCGCGCGAACGTCCTTCGGAAATGCGCCAGGCCGCCGATGAAGCGCATAAGCCGTTCGTCGACAACCGGTCGGATTTCATTAGCCTGCTCAACCTCTGGGATGGCTTCGCTGAGGCGCGCAAGGAATTGTCGGGCAACAAGTTGCGGGCCTGGTGCAAGACGCGCTTCATCAACTTCATGCGCATGCGCGAATGGGAGGATCTGGCCCGTCAGCTGCGCCGGATCGGCCACGACATCGGATTGACCAGCGATCCGGCCCGGGGACGGCTGGCCGAGGCCGACCCCGTGGCCTTGCACCAGGCGTTGCTGCCGGGGCTGCTCGATCATATCGGTGCCCTAGACGAGCCAGCCGAGGACAACGGTCAAGCTAAAGGCCGTGGCAGCAAGCCGAAACGGCGCGGCGCGGAATATCTTGGCGCTCGTGGCCGCAAGTTCCGGATCTTTCCCGGCTCGGGGCTGGCCAAACGCCAGCCGAAATGGCTCGTGGCCGGCGAGTTGATCGAGACCAGCGCCCTCTATGCCCATACCGTGGCTGGGGTCGACCCCAAGTGGATCGAGGCCGCAGCCGCACATCTGGTGACCCGCGAACGCTACGACCCGCACTGGGAGAAACGCCGCGGCCAGGTGGCCGCCCGTGAGCGGGTCAAGCTGTTTGGCCTGACCTTATCCGACGGGCGCAAGGTGGATTTTGGGCGTATCGATCCGGCCGTGGCGCGCGAGATCTTCATTCGCGACGGTCTGGTGGCGTTCGCCGTCACCGACCGGCGCGGGCGGTTGCCGGAGTTTCTGGCCTACAACCAGGCCGTGGTCGAAGAGATCCAGGATCGCGAGGCGCGTTTTCGGCGCCGCGATCTGTTGGTCGACGAAACCACCCAGGCGGCCTTCTACGAAGCACGTCTTCCGACCTCGGTGGTCGATCGCAAGACGCTGGAACAGTGGCTGAAGCAAAACGACGCCAACGGGCTGCATTTCGACGAAGACGAACTGCTGCGCTCGGCCGGGGTCGATCTAGAAGAGGGCGCCTATCCAGAATCGCTAACCCTTGGCGATTTGCCGGTCAAGCTCGACTATGCCTTCGAGCCGGGGCGCGCCGATGATGGCGTGACTGCGCGTATTCCTCTCGCTGCGCTCAACCAGATGTCGGGCGAGCGTGCGGCCTGGTTGGTCCCGGGCCTGATCGAAGAAAAATTCCGTGAATACCTCAAGGCCCTGCCCAAGAAATGGCGCAAGATGGTGGTGCCAGTACCGGATTTCGCCCGGGCCGCGGCGGAACGGGTCGAGTTCGGCGAGGGTGATCCGGTCGACGCCCTGCGTTCGGCAATCCAGGCCATGACCGGGGTCGAAATCCCGCCCGATGCCTGGGAGGGCTTCACGCCAAGCGATCATCTGCGGATGCGCTACGAGATCGTGGGTGACGACGGGCAGACCATCGCCACCGGCCGCGATCTGGCCGCGCTACGCGGCGAACTCGGCGAGCGTGCCCGGGCTGCGGTTTCCCAGGCGGTGGAACACGATATCCGACGCCAAGAACTCACCGAATGGCCGAATGTGGCGATCGATGCGCCGGTAACCCTTGAGCACGCCGGGGTGCGTTTGGAAGCCACGCCAGCACTGGTCGACCGCGGTACCCATGTAGATCTGGAATTGATGGACGATCCGGCGGATGCGGAAATTGCCCATCGCCGCGGCGTGATTCGTCTGCTTAGATTGGCTGCGGCCAAGCCTTGCCGGTTGGTCAAGCGAGATCTCGGCAATCTGAAGCGCCATGCAGTAGCCAAATGGGATCGGCCGCCGGATACGGCCGGGATCGACGCTGCGCGACTGAGCGCGTTCGAGGCCGATCCGGAAGCGCCATTGGTCGCCGATCTGCTCACTGCGCTGATCGATGCCCGGCTTGGCGCGACGCCGGTGCACGAAGACGAATTCCAGCAGGCGGCCGAGAGCGTGCGTTCGCATTTGATGGCGGATGCAGTGTCGCTGTGGTCGTCCTTGGAACCGGCCCTCGATCGAGCCGCTCAAATCCGCAAGCGCCTATCGAAGAATATCGGCCTAGACTGGATGGCCTCGATCGAGGACATCAACGAGCAACTGGCCCATCTGCTGCATATCGGCTTCATCGGGTCTGTGGCGGCGCCGGCGACCCATGCCAAGGATCTGACGCGCTACCTGCAGGCGGTCTCAATCCGTCTTGATAAATTAGCAGCCGAGGGGGCCGGGGCAGACAAGGCTCGGATGCGTGAGATTACACCGTACTGGCAGGCCTACAAACAACGCGCCGAGAAGGCGATCCGGCGTGGCCGCTGGTCGAATGAATTGACGCTGCTGCGCTGGATGGTCGAGGAATATCGAGTGCAGGTATTTGCTCAGCAAGTGGGTACGTCGATCAAGGTCTCGGCCAAGCGGTTAGATAGCCAGATCGCAGCCTGCGACGGCTGAGCCCGGTAGATGCGGCGTCGACGGTCGATGGCGTCGACGCCGCGGGCCCTCGTTACAGCAGCAGCAGGCTCATCAGCCAGACGACCAGGATGCCGACCATGCCCTGGATCAGGGTAGCAACCGTCTGGGCGCGGTAGGCCAAGCCTACCGGCATGCCGGAAAAACGCGAGACCACCCAAAAGAAACTATCGTTGGCGTGCGATACCGTCATCGCGCCGGCGCCGATCGCCAGCACGCATAGCGCTCGCCCGGTATCACTGTCCAGGCCGATATCGCCCAACAGCGGCGCGACCAGTGCCGAGGTCGTGACCAGAGCCACGGTCGATGACCCCTGGGCGCTTTTAAGTGCGGCGGCGACCAAAAACGGCATGAAGATGCCCAACCCCAGAGACGACAGTGTCTGACCGAGGAAATCGGCCAGCGGGGTTGCTTTGAGGACCGCACCAAAGGCCCCACCTGCGCCGGTGATCACCAGAATCGGTGCAGCTGCGGTAATGCCGTCGGCCACCCGGGATTCCAAAGCGGTGATGCGTCCGCCGCGCGGCAGTAGGGGTAGGGCAGCCACCAAGCCCAGCGCCAGGGCCACGATCGGGCTGCCGACAAAGGTTAGAACCGACTGCAGGAGGCCGCTACCGAGCGGTTCGGTTGGAAACGAGGCGATCGAACCCAGACAGATCAGCAAGATCGGCAAGGCGATCGGCGCGAACGACGACAGCGTGCCCGGCAAGTCTCCATGCTCGCGACGAAACGATTCGAAAACATCGCCTTCCGATGCCTCGCCGGTGTCGGTGAGTACGCCGGCCTCGGCGTCATCGCGGTCGATGAATCGATTGGCCCAGAACATGCCGGCCAGGGCCGTGATCAGCGCGACGATCGCCCCCAGCCCGATCACCAGGCCGAGATGGGTGCCCAGACCCAGGTTGCCGGCCGCAGCGATCGGCCCCGGTGTGGGCGGCACGAAAGTATGAGTGGCATACAAACCGGTAGCCAGAGCAACACTCATGGCAGTGACCGAAACCCGCATGCGCACCGCAACGGCGTTTTTCAGTGAGTTGAGAATCACAAAACCGGAGTCGCAGAATACCGGTATCGATACCATATAGCCGATCAGCGACATGGTCAGGGTTGGAAAGCGCCGGCCGAGTCGACGAATAACCGTTTCGGCCATGGTGAGAGCGGCGCCGGACTTTTCCAGTATCACCCCGATGATGGTGCCGAACACGATGACCAAGCCAATGCTGCCGAGAATGCTGCCGAAGCCTTTGCCGATCGCATCGACCACCTGATCCGGCGGCAGACCGTAGGCCACCCCGCCGACAAGTGACGCAGCCAACAGTACGAGAAACGGATGAAGCTTGAGTCCCGAAGTGGCGATCACGATGAACACGATCAGCGCGATCAGGATGAGCGTATAGATCATGAAGTGACCTGAAGAGAAATAACCGACGCAATATGCCGGTGTTCGTCTCGGTTCGGCCAGGATTCGGCCAGCGTAGGTTGCTGATAAGTTGGCTTAACCCGCCGGTATAAGCGTGATCGCGTAGAATCAGGGGAGTAGTCATGCGACGAATGGATGATGTGCGGACGTTTCGGCCTCGGCCTCAATGCGCGCTCCCTACTCAGCCTGTTCGATCTTGAGGATGAGGGCACGCTAACGGCGCGTTACAACATCGCTCCCGGGCAGTCGATACCATCAATACGATGTACTGGCGAGGGCTATACCCCTGAACTCGAAGCCATGTACTGGGGATTCATTCCGAGCTGGGACGATATTGGTAAGCGACCGGTCATCAACGCCCGCAGTGAAAAATGTGAGGGGCGTTTCTGGCGCCAAGCCTTTGCTCGTCGGCGTTGCTTGATACCGGCGAGTTGGTGGTACGAATGGCAGCCACAAGAGCACGGTAAACAGCCTTATGCCATTCAGCCCAGCAGCGGCGAGCCGTTTTGTTTTGCCGGGATATGGGCATGGCCGAAATCATTACCCGGGAATCATCGCGCGGCGGGGCAGGCGGGCTGTGCAATCGTGACCCGCGAGGCCGTACCCGAGCTCGCATCTATCCATTCGCGTATGCCGGTCGCATTAACCGAAGCGGGAGCGCGGCGCTGGCTCGCCCGCGACACGTCGGTAACATCGTTGGGTGAACTGATCGATAGAGGCATCATAACCGGGTTGCGCAGTTGGCCGGTCAGTCTTCGGGTCAATGATCCGAAGACTGACGATGCGTCGTTGATCGCGCCTGTGTCGCATCAAGAACCAGGCTAGGGCATACGGCTGCTGCCTTGGGATCGGCGGCAGGGTTGGATCAGCGATGCGGCGCCCGTATGACACGTTGGCCGAGCCACACCGGATGTAGTGATTCAGAAGGTGTTGTCGATCGGGGACTGGCGGCCGAGGTTCGTGTTGTTGTTTGGAGGCGTACGGCTCGGCTAGTGCGTGCTTCGTGTGCAGTCGTACTAGGGGCCACAGACTCTGCGTCGTAGGGATTAAAAAGGTTGCGGCTAAACCCCAGAGACAGCCATTCGATATTTATACCATCCTCTTAAAACAACGGCCTCGGCGAGGCGTTTGCTGAGGCTAAAATATACCATCCTCTTACAGCTCAAAAATCATATATGCGATTCCCGCGTTGGCAACCAACTTTTACTACTTCGTTATAAGGAGAGACAAGTCTTCAGAACGCCGGCTCGGACTGTATTAGAAACCAAAACCGCACTCGAGTGCCTCATACGCTCAGCAACGACTCAAAGTACGAAAATAGCGATGACCGCCGCGCAACGACGAAGCAGGTCGCACCACGCGATCTCCAAGGGGGTACACGCGACTATAGAGAGGCTACTCATCCAGGATAGGTTAGTGTCGTTTGCGGTGTATGCAGCGTTCAAGCTAGATCGCACCCCAATCAATACCACCTGATTTTATTTAGCAAATCGATGAATTGCCGGTGCAGTCATAGCCAAGATCATTGCGGTCCGCACCTTCCTCGGGTGAGAATCGCGGGGCATCGATTTTGCTTATTGGCGTGCCGAACCATCGGGATGTCATGTTTCCGGGCCGCTGCATGACCGCGTCTAGGCCCGATATCAAAACCAAGGGGAATTTTCACCATGTTCAGAGCTTTCCGGTTTTCCGCTGTTCTACTGTGCGCAGCCGCGCTATTGGGTTTAACCGGCACCGCTGCCGCCCAGGACAACGCACCTGGCCAACAGAGCCAGGACGACGTCAAGATCACGCACTACGAAGATTGGGAAGTCCGCTGCCCGAAGTCCGGAAACCAGAGCGAGTGCGAGATGACTCAGCTGGTTAAGAGCCCGGATACAGGCAAGCCGATCATGCGTGTCGTGATGGGGTATCCGCCGCAGATCAATACACCGGCCATGATCGTTATTTTGCCACTGGGTACACGATTGGCCCCGGGCGTCCAGCTCAGCGTAGATGGCGATCAGGCACGCCGTTTCCCGTTCCAGATTTGTCTTCAGCAGGGCTGTCGTGCGGACTTTCCGATCAAGAATCAGCTATTGAGCAAGCTCAAGGGCGGCCGCACGGCAGCGATCACGATCGTCGGCCCGAAAGGCGACCAGATCAATCTGAAGGTATCACTCTCGGGCTTTACTGACGCAAATAACGCCATTGCCAAGTAGATGCCTCGGCATCGTATCGAAAAGCCGGCCCTATAAGGCCGGCTTTTTTATGAACGGACCCCAACGGTTTGCTCTAAAGCGGCCAACAAGGTCGGCAAACCTCGTTCAAACGCGTGGTATTCGCGCAGCAACGCGGGCAGGGAATCGGCCAATGGGTTGCGACGACGCAGGCGATGGCCCACAGAACGCAGTGCGCGTTCAATACCGACCGGCTCAGCATAGCCAGTTATAAGGCGGCTGAGGCCTACAGCATCCGGCGCGCTATCCGGGGCGTTCTCAGGCCATTCAGCCTCGATGAGGTTCCCAGCACGACGTGCGAATGCCGATAGGGGTTCCTCGCTGAAATCAGCCCAGCGACGGGCCAGGGCATGGTCGAGCCCAATATCTACGATGATGCCCGCATAACGACGTAATGGCGGCTCAAAACGCCGCCGCAGGTCGCGATGGATCCAATGATCGTCGCAGTGGCTATCGATTCGGCGGTGTAGGCGGATACCCTGGTCAATAGCCGCGCTAAATCGGGTCTCATTCTCCGCCAGCCGCCCTTTGACGATATCGCCGAGGATTTGGCCGGCCGGCGACGTAGCGCTGCGATCAGCCAGCCACAGATGCGCTAGCAGATTCATACGAGATGGCTGTCCTCGGCTCCAATCGGCCGCTGATAATAGGCGACATCGTGAAATTGCTCGAATTTATAGCCGACGGCTTCCAGTACGCCAATACGCGTAAAGCCGAAACGCTCGTGAAACTTCAGGCTAGGGGAATTGGGTAGGGTAATAGCGGCAATTGCCATCTGATAGCCGGTTTGGGCCAGAGTCGCGAACAGGTGGCGATACAGACGCTCGCCTACGCCACGGCCGCGAGCGTCGGTCGCAAGATAAGCCGATGTTTCCACGGTCCAGTCGTAAGCCGGGCGGCTACGAAACGCTCCTGCATAGGCATAGCCGAGACATCGACCCGCGCTGTCTTCGGCGATCAACCAGGCATACTCAGCGTCGGTCGTCAGCGCCCGATGGCTCATTGTCTCGGCATCAGGCGCGTCGTATTCGAACGATACGGCGTTGTCGGTGACGAAGGGCGCATAAATGCGCGCCAACGCCGGGCCATCGGCCGCACACACACGACGGATATGGACTATAGAATCGTGATGCGATGGAGTCATGACGATGATCGAATACCAGACGAACCGACGAAGATCATGCGTCGAAAAACTCGACAGCGCCGGTTTCAACCGAATATTCGGCGCCCACGATCTTAAGACCATCGTTCTGGATCAGGTTTTCCAGCACCGATGAACTGTGTTGCAGCTGATCGACCGACTTATCAACGTTGGCGCGGACTGCAGCCGCGGCGAGGGCCGGCTGATTGTGACGCAACTCGGTCTGCATCAATGCATCTACCGAAGGCCGCACCCGATCGACGATCGAGCGCAGATTGGGCGATTGCTGATCGCTGGGTTGGCTGAGCTGGTCGAGGGTGGCCTTGATCGCGCCACATTGGGTGTGGCCGAGTACGACCACCAGGCGAGTGCCAAACATTTCGGCGGCGAACTCGATGCTGCCGATTTGCGAAGGGGCTACGATGTTGCCGGCCACGCGGATTACGAACAGATCGCCTAAGCCTTGGTTGAACACAATCTCGGCCGGCACTCGGGCATCCGAACAACCAAGGACGATAGCGAACGGTCGTTGTTCCTGTACCAGTTCGGCTGAAGCACCGAGCCCGGCCAAGGTATTGGAATCGGCAACATGGTTTACGAAATCGTGATTGCCCTGTTTCAAGCGAACTAGAGCTTCGTCGGCAGACAGCATAGACGTGCAACCTCGGTTGTGTACGATCGAAGTCTATTGTGCCATGTCGTCACCGCCGCACGCCCGTCGGTTCTGCCATATGGGCGTCCCGGATAATAATCACAGCTATGGAAGGCGTCTCGTTGAAGTAACGGGGCGTTGTGATCGGTTTAAGCAGGAGGCGCTGGGGTTCTGGATCCAGATGCCGCAGTTAAGTGCGCCGCAGCCACATCATTAATAGAACCGATCGGCCAGGCTTGCTCAACATACGGACAATAGCCGAGCCCGATCGGAGATATGCCGCACCGGCATGTGATGCTCTGATACGGTGCATCGTAGATTCTTGATTCAGCTGATGCACTTGGGATGGGCCTTCTAGAGGCTTGCGGCCGCAGTGTGGTTTTCAAAATTTGCCAGACAAGGCCTGAAAGTGGCGTCGTCCCGACTGTTCCAGGACAACGCCACCTAGAGGCTCATCAGCTGCGTGCGCCTACAGGTACCACTTCGCGTTTAAAAGTGGCATTGGTGACTTCCGCGAAACTGGTATACATCGCCAGCCCGCCGCACAGGATGCCGATATAGCCGCCTAGGGTTGCAATACCGCCGAAGCCGGTTGCATCGCCGACGCCCAGGAGTAAGAAGGTGATCCACAGAGTCAGGAATACCAGCCAGAGGGCGCGGTTCAGCTTAAAGGTTGCGATCCACATATAAAAAGTGAATACGCCCCATAGAAGCAACGCGACCCCGACTGTCGGGCCGGCGTTGGACAAATCGAGCAAGCCGTTGTCGGATAGTAGAAGCAATAATGCGAACCACCACCAGAACGCCCCGTAGCTGAGAAAAGCTACCATGCCAAATGTGTTGCCGGTCCGATATTCGAGCAGCCCGGCGATCAATTGAATTAACCCACCGTAAGCCAGCGCCAGTGGAATGACGACTGGTGCGCCCCCTGCAGGTAGAAGATGAGCATTGATCAGGCTTAGCAGCACCGTGGTCAGGCCAAAACCGACCAATCCGAGCGGGCCAGGGTTGGCCACGGCCGGCGAAGCAGTGTCCGACATGATTTCTCCTCCGATTTTATGAGATTTTATTGCTCCCTCGATTTGAGATTACCAATGGCGACGTCAGTGGCAATGTCCACTTTGGTTGGATTTGACTTAAATCAAATGCCGTTGCGCGTACCGATCGTCTCAGGATCGGTTTAAATATCTTTATCGCGTCGTGATGCGACCAAACCAAATGCCTGGTGCAAACGGTAATAATAAATACCGTTGACGTGAATCCTTTGCAGCATAAAGGCTGTTGGTTGTTGTTAATAAATATTTCCGGTTTCGGACCTGTAGAACGGCTCTACGTTACTGTGCCGGATGAAAAAATCACCGATAAGAATGATTGCAGTCTGCGACAAAGCCAGTAATACTCGACATCGATGATCGTGATGAACGGCATGGTCATCGGTCCTGGCATTCAATTTGCGTAAAGCCAGGCTGCAACGTGTGCTGGTGGCGTGCGGCGTTGACGGCTTGCGAGCCGAAGACGGCTACCGGCGAGCGGTTTGTGACGTGTGTTGCGGCTTCCTGTCCCGGGAAGCCGCCTCTTTTTGTGGGTAGGTATCGCAGTGACCGGCTTAGTAGCCGATCACTTCACCGTCCTTGCGCATCTCGGTCGCCCCCCAGTAGACATGCTGTTCTGGGTCGAAGCGGATGGCTTGATAGCCACCGAAAGCGCCGGTGCCCGGTACGACCTTGTAGCCGCGTTTTTCCAGTTCAGCTTTGACCTGTTTGGAAAAACCGGATTCCATCTGCACCTTGCCGATACCCTGGGCAGGTTGCCCAGTCGGGGTAGCATTGCCGACATGACGCCAACGCGCGGCATCGCCGGCTTCCTGCACGTTCATGCCGAAGTCGATGATATCGGTGAGCACCTGGACATGACCTTGCGGCTGCATGTCGCCGCCCATCAGGCCGAAGGCCATGAATGGTTTGTCGTCGTGCATGACGAAGCCAGGGATGATGGTATGAAACGGCCGCTTGCCCGGCGCGTAGACATTCGCATCGTCTTGGTGCAGAGAGAACAGCTGACCACGATCCTGGAACATGAAACCCAGATGGTCGGCGACCAACCCCGAGCCCATGCCGCGATAATTCGATTGGATAATCGATACCATCATGCCGCTATCGTCGGCGACAGTGAAATAAGTCGTATCGCCCTGCTGTAGCCGGGGATTTCCGGGTTTGATATCCGCGTTCGCATGCGACAGATCGATGTGCTCGCGCCGCTGATCGGCATACCCCTGGGACAATAACCCTTGGGTCGGGAAATCGACGAACTTGGGATCGGCGTAGTACTGAGCCAGGTCGGCATAGGCCAGGCGTTTGGCCTCGATCATCGCGGTCAGCGCATCGGCACTGCCCACACCCATGGACTTCAGGTCGAAGCCTTTGAGGATGTTGAGCATCTCCAACACGGCGAACCCCTGGCCGTTTGGCGGTAGTTCGTAGACTTGGTAGCCGCGATAGTTCACCGAACGCGGGGTGACCCATTCGCCGTGGAAGCTGGCGAAATCCGAGTAGCGCAGATCGCCGCCGATGCGTTTGAAGTAATCGGCCATAGTATGGGCGATCTCGCCTTCATAGAACGCGCTGCGCCCGTCGTTGGCGAGGGTCTGAAGTGTCCGAGCAAGATCGGGATTTTTGAATACCTCACCCTGACGCGGCGGGTGCCCGTCGATCAGATAGGTATCGCGGGCGTTGTCGCGTTCTTCGATCAGGCCGTCCAGCCGATCGAAGGCAGCCCAGTTGCGCTGCCAGTACTGGGCAACCAGCTGGGTAACCGGCCAGCCATCCTGAGCATAGTGAATCGCTGGGGCAAGGATCTGGCGCATCGACAGTTTGCCGAAACGATCGTGCAGGGCGAACCAGGCGTCCACCGTGCCGGGTACGGTCACGGGCAATGAGCCGACCGGCGGGATCTCGTCCTTCGTCTCCATGCCGGCTTTCTGGTAAGCCGAGGCGACCTCGGCCTTCATTTCGGCCAGATTACGGCCGGCCGCGGCCGGCCCGGAGCCGTTATAGCCGTATAATTTATGTGTTTTTGGATCCCAGACGATCACGAAACAATCGCCGCCGATTCCGTTGAGCACGGGTTCCATGAGTCCGAGTGCAGCATTTGCTGCAATCGCGGCATCTACGGCGGTACCGCCTTTTTTGAGTATATCGACCGCGATTTCAGAGGCCAGTGGCTGCTCGGTCGCGGCCATACCGTGCTGGGCTAATACCGGGGCTCTCGAAGCCCAGGGCTTGCCGGCATAGCGATCGCCACTACCGATGCCGTCGACCGTAGCCGATGGCGCGGCCGCCGCTGCCGATGCGATCGATGACGCGACCAGTCCGGCGGCCGCCATTGTATGAATCAAGCGCCGTGTCATGGCTCTCCCAGGGGTGGTTTTTATTTCGATGGTTGGGCCAGGCAGCAATATCGGTACCAACTCATATCGGCGGGCGACATGCCGACCTAAGGGCGCGATATAGTCACAGGCGCAGGGGGAATGCAATGACGCTTATCGACTACGCTGTAATCGGTCTCTATCTCGGCGGTTTCCTATGGCTGGGCTATCGGCTACGAAGCCACGATTCTGGGGCCCAGTATTTTCTCGGCGACCGGTCCTTCGGCTGGTTCGTATTGGCGCTTTCAGCGGCGGCCACTCAATTGTCTTCGGCAAGTTTTATTTCAGCCCCGGCTTTTGCCGGAGCCAAGGCCGGTGGCGGGTTGATCTGGTTGACCTACGAATTCGCCGTGCCCCTGGCCATGGCATTTTTGATCGTCTGCTTTTTTCCCACGCTATACAACGCCGGGGTTGTCAGCATCTACGGCTTTCTCGAGCGCCGTTTCGGGCCCAGTACCCGACTGTTGCTGAGTTTGGTGTTTCAGCTCTCGCGTGCCTTTGCGACCAGCGTGATGATTTATGCCGTCGCACTGATTCTGACCCATGCCATGGGTATGCCACTGTGGCTGACCATCCTAGTGATCGGGCTCGTCACGCTGATCTATTGCTATCAGGGCGGTATGAAGGCGGTGGTCTATGGCGACGCGATCCAGATGGGGCTGCTTACAATCGGTATCGGCGTCTGTGTGTGGATTGGTCTGATGCGGCTGGGGGGCTGGCAGGCATTCATTGCCGGTGTCGATCCGGCTCGGTTGACAGCGGTGGATTTCACGAACTGGGGGATCGGCCAAGAGGCGGGTTTCGGCTTCTGGCCGATGCTCGTCGGCGGATTGTTTCTGTATGTCTCCTATTACGGCGCCGATCAGTCGCAGGCGCAGCGTCTGTTGTCGGCCCGCGATCTGCCCACGGTGCGTCGAACCTTGTTGGCCAACGGCCTGCTGCGCTCTCCGGTCACACTCTGTTATTGCCTGATGGGACTGATTCTCGGAACGCTGGCGGCGCGCGGCGGCGCTTTCGGTTCCGAGGTGCCGGCTACACAGCCGGATTTGCTGGTGCCGATGTTCATTCGTAGCGAGTTGCCGGCGGGCCTGACCGGTTTGTTGATCGTCGCGATCTTCTCGGCAGCGATGTCGTCGGTCAGTTCAGCGATCAATTCCTTATCGGCGGCCTCGGTAGAGGATCTGATTGCACGCGGGCGCGAGTTGTCGAATCGACGCTACATGCAGGCCTCGCATCTGGCCACCTTGTTCTGGGGCGTAGTCTGTCTCGCCCTGGCGTTTGTTACAGGGCATATCGCACCGACGCTGATCGAGGCGATCAACAAGATCGGCTCGGTCTTCTTCGGCCCGATTCTGGCGATCTTCGTGGCCGCTATCATGATGCCGCGAATCGAAACCCGAGGGGCCAATGCTGGACTGGCGAGCGGCGTGTTGCTCAACCTCGGGTTATGGCTTTTCGTCCCACATTTATTCTGGTTCTGGTGGAACGTTACCGGCGCGCTCGCGACCTGGATGGTGGCCGCGCTTGTGAGTACAGCGATGCGTCGCCAACGGCGAGCCGTGCCCACAGCCAAGCTCCAACTCGATCTGCATTGGCCCTCGGTGGCGCTGCTGACCGGCTTTTTCATCTTGATCCTGACGGTATCGATCGCGATGCCGTGGCTGCTCGGCCACGGCGAATCCGCCGCGTTGTAGTTGGCCTAGACGAACCTATACGGGCTCGAAAAAACGCACCACGGGATCCGCGGCCAGCAGCGGTGTCGTGCCGTCCTTGAACGGTTGGTAGTGCGGCATGCGGGTGTGGGTATCAAAGGCGCCACGGTCGGTATAGGCCTCGTGCAAAATCACGGTGTTGTCCTGGCCAATCGGTGCCAGGACATCGAACTGGTGGCAGTCGGCTTCGTGCGTCAGCGATTGCCGGGCGTCCTCGTGGGCCAACTCTAGAAAACGATCGAGTTCGTCGGGTTTGACTTGAAATTCGGCGATCACGATAAATCCGGGCTTCGAGCTCATACGGGTCTCCTGGGTTGCGGCCAGCCGCAACGGTCTTTGCAGGAATGGGTAAGGCGTTCACACTGCGACTGAACCCGGATCGAAAGCCCGGGGCTGATAACGAATGAACGCTCGTCGACATGGGGCGTCATATTGGAGGAGCTCAACATGTCTCACAACATTCTCATGCCCCGGATCATGGAAGTCGGTGGCGGTTCGGTCACACGCCTGCCCGAGGTCTTGAACGCGCTGGGTATTGCGCGCCCGCTGTTGATTACCGATCGAATGATGATCGAATTGGGTTATGTCGATCGCGCCACCGACGGCCTGGACGCCGCCGGAATGTCCTACGGCATATTCGCCGATACCGTTCCGGAACCGACCGAGCGCTCGATTCTGCAGGGTGTGGATACGGTCAAAGCCGGTACCGCAGCCGGCCAGCCATTCGACGGCCTGATCGCGCTCGGCGGCGGCAGTCCGATCGATTCGGCCAAGGCGATCGGGGTGCTGGCGCATTTCGGCGGTGAGATCCGGGACTACAAATTCCCTAACCAGGCAGAAAAACCGGGCCTTCCAGTGGTCGCGATACCGACCACGGCCGGCACCGGCTCCGAGGCCACCCGTTTCACGATCATCACCGACGATACGGTCGATGAAAAAATGCTCTGCGTTGGCTTGGGGTTCATGCCGACCGCGGCGATCGTGGACTACGAGCTCAGCCTGTCGGTACCGCCGCGTGTGACCGCAGATACCGGTATCGACGCGCTGACGCATGCCATCGAGGCTTATGTCAGCCGCAAGGCCAATCCCTTTTCCGACCAACAGGCACTGGCGGCGATGCGTCTGATCGGGCCGAATCTGCGCACGGTCTACCACAAACCCGATGATCGACCGGCGCGCGAGGCGATGATGTTGGGGGCCAGCCTGGCCGGTTTGGCATTCTCCAGCGCCTCGGTAGCGCTCGTGCACGGTATGAGCCGGCCGATCGGGGCGGCTTTTCACGTACCGCATGGCATGTCGAATGCCATGCTTTTACCTGCGGTCACACGGTTTTCAGCCGATACGGCCCGATCCCGCTACGCCACCTGCGCACGCACGATCGGGGTCGCAAACCAGGCGAATAGCGATGCGGCTGCGGTTCGGTTGCTGATCGGCGAGCTGAGCGCACTCAATGCCGAACTGGAAGTGCCAACGCCGAGTGATTATGGCGTCGAACGCGCGCGTTGGCAGGCAAGTCTGTCGACTATGGCCGAGCAGGCTCTAGCCTCGGGTTCACCTGGCAACAACCCGCGCGAACCGAACGTCGACGAAATCATTGCGCTTTACGAGGAAGTTTGGGCCTCGGTTTCTTGAGCTAACGCGACATCCAATCGAATCGCGCAATCGATAGCCGGGTTAGGGTAGACGGACGCCCGGCTGGCCCAGCTGCCAGGATTGAACCCGGGTCGACCGAACGCAGCGCGCTCGGCCGGCCCCGTCGGCGCTGACCAGTCAATACTGGGTGGCCGATCATGAAATCTTGCGCTTCGACCTGGCGAGCAGTTCGCACACGAGCCCCTAAAAAAAAGCCGCGCCCTGACAAGGCGCGGCTTGTGCATCATACCCGCGGTTGGATCTATTCCGGGGTCATGAACGACTGAATACGCTTGGTAAGCTTAGGGTCGTTCTGAGCCGCACGAGCGATGTTGTTGTACTGCTTCGGCGACAGCCCGCTATCCTTGACCGCCTGGAGCATCGCCTTGTTTTCCTTGCGCTGGGCCGCTTCCTTATCGTCGGCCTCGGCGACTTTGCTGTCCCATTTTTTCAGCACAGCCTGAACATTGTTCTGGGCCTCGACAAACTGCTTGAGCTGCTTGTCGGTGAAATCCTGAGACTGGCTCTGTGCGGCCGAATCCGACGCGCCCGCGTCTGCGTTGTCGGCAGCGACCGCCGGCAGTCCATAAATGGCGCAGGCACCGAGTAGCAGGCCCGCGGCGGTACGAATCCTGATCGACTGCATGGTAATTGCTCCTGTTAATGTGAACCCGAATATCGAGTGCCGACCGATACGGCCATCATTCAAAAGTTGTGCCGTTTGAATGATTGGCCGCATAGACCGACGGATGCGTCATTCTAACTGCGACGTGAACGAATCGCCTGAATGAACTGCGACGGCGTCCGTGATTGGGTGAACAGGCTCTGATAATGCGTCTGCATCCAGACGCCCAGCTGGTCCGAGTTGGAGTTGTCCATCAATTCGGCTAGAGCATCGATATGTTCGCCGCCGCCGGCCGCGGCTTCACGCCGGATCTGGCCCATCTGCGAATCGACATAGGCACGGGTCTGTGCTGCGCGTGCGCTTTGTGGGTCGCTGCGCGTTGAATCGCTGCTCGAACGGCTGGAAACCGATACCCCGTGGCTGATCGAATGCAGCGCATCGGCGGTAGTGTTTGTGGTACTGGTCACGGCCGAGCAGCCTGCGAACAGGGCCAGGCCGGCGCCGAGCAGGCCGATACGACAAAGATTGTGCATAGATTGTGCTCTTTTCCGATGCGAGTGGCAGGCGAAGCCCGTCGGCATAGGGGTATGCAGACGGGCCCGGTCAGGAACGCCCCGTTATGGCTGATCGTCCATCAGCTTGTCGAGCGTGATCGGAAGATCGCGGATACGCAAGCCGGTCGCATGATGAACGGCATTGGCAACCGCAGCCTGTATGCCAGTCAGGCCGATTTCGCCGATACCGCGCGCCCCGAACTCGTTGAGCTCGTAGTCGGGGTAATCGAGCAGGATCACATCTAGATCTGGAAGGTCGGCATTCACCGGCACCAGATATTCGGCGTAGTTGTTGTTGACCGGACGCGCAGTGCGATCGTCGTACTCGGTCGCTTCAAACAACGCCGACCCCAGGCCCATCACGATTGCGCCCTCGACCTGATTGCGAGCGGTTTTTTCGTTGATAATGGCCCCGGCGTCAATCGCGCTGACCACGCGTCGAACCTGCAGATCGGCGATAGCCGGGTCCCAGCTGATTTCCACGAAATGCACGCCGAATGAACCAAAGGCATAGCCGCTGTCGGGCGCACCCTCGGTATGCGCTTGGCCGGTCGCACTGGCCAGATGCTGGGGATCGAGGATTTCGGCCGGGCCGTAGCTCTGACCGTTGCCATCGGTGATGGCGCCGGATTCATAGGACAGATCGTCGGCCTCGGCCTGTGCAAAGGGGCCATTAGCCAGCACGGCGTAGTCCTTGAGCTGGCTGATCGCTGCACGCGAGGCTTCGGCCACCGCCGGCAACAGAGTGGCGGTGGCCCAGGATCCGCCCGAGATTGGCCCGTGCGGAAAGGTCGAATCGCCGATCGCAACCTGAACCCGGTCGATACTGACCTGCAGGATATCGGCAGCGGTTTGGGCCAGAATGGTGTAGGTCCCAGTGCCGATATCCTGGCTCGCGCAATGAATCGTGACCCGGCCGTCGCGATGAACGGCCACCCGGGCATCGCAGGGATTACGCATGGCATCCCAATTGCAGGCTGCCATGCCCCAACCGAGTACCAGCTCACCATCGCGCATCGAACCGATTTCCGGATTGCGTTTTGACCAGCCGAAACGCTCGGCAGCCTGATCGTAGGCCACTAACAATTGATTGCTCGAAAACGGCTTGCCAGACGAGGGATCGGTATCCGTGAAGTTGCGGCGATGCAGTTCCAGCGGGTCCATGTCCAACGCGATCGCCAGTTCGTCCATAGCTGATTCGAGCGCGAACAGCCCGACGCCGGCGCCCGGAGCACGCATCGCGGTCGGTGCGCCACGATCCACTTGGGCCGCACTATGCGTGACCCGCAGGTTGTCGCATTTGTAGAGGCTGGCCGTGGAGCCGCCCGTGGCCTCGACGAAAGTGCTCATCGACGAAGAGCTGTTGACACTGTCGTGGCTGATCGACAGCAGATGGCCGTCCTGGTCGGCGCCGAGCTTCACCCGTTGAGACGTTTCCGGCCGGTGGCCAGAGGTGGTGAACATTTGCTGGCGCGGCAACATGAACTGGACCGGGCGATCCAGCACCCGGGCCACAGCACAGGTCGCCAGACTATGCGGCCACAGCCACAGTTTGCCGCCAAAACCCGAACCGATGTAGTCGGCATGGACTTCGACGTCGCTCGGGTCGAGGTCGAGAACCTTGGCCAGAGTATTGCGCGCGAAGATCACGCCCTGGGTGGATTCATGCACGATCAGCTTGCCGTCGGACCAGCGTGCGGTCGTGGCATGCATTTCCATCGGGTTGTGGGTCTCGACCGGCGTGCTATAGGTCGCATCGATCTGAACCGCAGCAGAGCCAAAGGCGCTATCGGCATCGCCGCGCTCGTTACGATTGGCTTCGGTTACACCATAGGTGTGCTGACCCTGGGCCAGCGTGGCCGCGGCACTTTCGGCGTCGTAGTCGACGCGTACGCGATAGGCCGCATCGCGGGCATGCTCGAAGGTATCGGCCACCACCAGTGCCACGAATTGGCCGGCATAGAGGACTTGGTCGTCCTCGAATGGCGTACGCAGCTCGTCGACCATGTTCTCGTCGGCAAAGCTCGAGGGCGAGCGATACAAGGTCGGAAAATGGTTATGGTGAAACACATCGATCACGCCCGGCATTTGCATGGCGGTATCAGTGTCGATCGATACGATTCGACCCTTGGATATTTGGCTGTAGACGCCGTAGGCATAGACCATGCCTTCGGGATGAAAATCCGCGGCATAGCGGGCACGGCCGGTCAGCTTGTCCGGTCCTTCGACGCGCGGCAATGCCGCGCCGATATGTGGGGTACTCATGCCTGATCTCCCTTGCCGGCTGCACGGGCAGTGGCTTCGGTCAGTGCGCGAACGATCGCGCGACGGCCCAGTGGAATCTTGAACGCATTGTGTCGATACGGTGTGGCGCCGGACATCGCAGTCCGGGCGGCCGCGACGAAGGTCTCGCGAGTCGCCGGCTGACCGCGCAGCTGCTGTTCGGCATCCAGACACCGCCACGGTTTAGTAGCCACGCCGCCGAGTGCGATTCGCACATCGCGGATCGTATCGCCGTCCAAGGCCACAATGGCCGCACAGGAGGCCAGCGCGAACTGATAGGAGGAGCGGTCCCGCAGTTTGACGTAGGTTGAGCCAGCCCCTTCAAGCGGAGCCTCGAGCGTGACATGGGTGATCAGTTCGTCGCCTTCGAGTTCGTGCTCGATATGCGGCGTATCGCCCGGCAGTTTGTGGAAATCGAGAAAGTCGATATCACGCGTGCCTTGCTTGCCCTCGACTCGAACCGTCGCACCGATGGCGGCCATGGCCACGCACATATCGGAAGGGTGTGAGGCAATGCAGTGCTCGCTGGTGCCGAGTACGGCAAAGACTTCGCGGTTGACGCCCTCGATTGCCGAACAGCCACTGCCCGGTTCGCGCTTGTTGCACGGCGAAACGCCGTCGCGGAAATACGAGCAGCGCACACGCTGCATGACGTTGCCGGCCGTCGTGGCCCGATTGCGCAACTGACGGGAAGCCCCCTGGAGTAGCGCCTCAGACAAAACGGTGTAGTCGCGCGACACGCGCTCGTCATAGGCCAGCGTGGTATTGCGCACGGTCGCACCAACCGTAAGACCACCATGATTGGCCGGTTCGATCGCATCCAGGTTGAGCCGGTTGATGTCGACCAGCCGCTCGGGCTGCATCACATCCAGTTTGACCAGATCGATCAGTGTAGTGCCGCCAGCCAGATAGGCCGATGAATGATCGGCATGGGCGTGTATGGCGCCGGACGTGTCTTCGGCGCGCTTATAGTCGAATTGTCGCATCGCTTGCCTCAGCCTTGTTCGCGCGCCGAACGGATTGCGGCGCGAATGTTCTTGTAGGCACCGCAGCGGCAGATGTTGCCGCTCATTGCCTCAGCGATCTCGGCCTCGGAATTGCCGACCCGGTCGTTGTGCATCAGTTCGGTGGCCGACGTGAGCTGGCCGGGCGTGCAGTAGCCGCACTGGTAGGCATCGTGCTCGAGAAAAGCGTCCTGCATCGGGCTGAGTTCGGCGTTCCCGGCCAAACCTTCGACCGTGGTGATGTCGTCGCCGTCATGGACGACCGCCAGTGCCAGACAGGAATTCACAGCTTCACCGTTGATCAAGACGGTACAGGCGCCGCACTGGCCGTGGTCGCAGCCTTTCTTGGTGCCGGTTAGGTTCAGACGATCGCGCAGCGCGTCGAGCAGAACCACATTCGGCGGGACTTGTAGTGGGGTCATTCGGCCATTGATGCGTAGATTGATCTGCACATCGACCGGCGTTTCGGTGGAATCCTTCATGATTCATGTAATCAAGGGATGAGCCCGTTAAATGTCGCGTACTCCCGGCGACGAGACAACCCGAATTACTACCGAATCGACGACCATTTCGCGCTTATTTGTAAGATTAGGCATGAGATAGCGCTTATTCGTTATGTGTTTATCTATATAACGAGAGTGCGGCCTATCCCGTATATAAAAACGCACGGCGGGTCCGAGGCCAAGGATTCAGGCTGGCGGGCGGCTCGGCAGAATGCCTGTAGCACGCTGAATCACACGGACAGCCGTTTCGATACGTGTTTCGAGCGAACCACGTATTTCGATAAAAGGCAGGCCGCGTGTGCTTAATGCCTCTCGCCAGAGGTTTCGACAGTTTTCGCGTTCTTCCGCGCCCGGGAAACAGCGCTGGCTGTCGTCGACGAATGCGATGTCGGTGTCGCATAGCAGATAGAGCGCGTAGCGGCGACTGCGCCGTTCGGCAGCTTCGCGAACCCATGCCGGACACTGCCCTGGAAACAGAAGATCGGCCCAAAGTGTGTTGGTGAGCAGTTCGGTGTCGCAGACGACCAGTTCCTCGGCGCGTGCCGCGGCCTGTTCTTCATAATCGATCTGGCCGATCGCGATCGTGGCCAGATCGCTGGCCTGGATAGCGCCGTTGCAAGCGTCCCAGAAATCGCGGACATACTCCGGCGCCCAAGGGGCCGCAAAAAGCGCACCCAGATGCCGGGCTAGGGTGGTTTTACCAGTGGACTCCGTGCCGAAGACTGCGACGCGGGTCGTCACGTCGGCACCTCGCGCCGATAGCTGATCCACCATGCCCGCATCCCAACGAAAGAAAGAACGAGATATAAAGCGTACAGGATGACGAACCAGTACAGGCCGATGGCTGCGTATAACGTCAAACCGGTGATATTGACCACGATCCAGCCGCCCCAGGCTTCGATTTTCTTGTGCGCTTCCAGCCACTGGGACAGAACGCCGAAGGCTGCAATGAAGGCATCGCGCCAGGGCATCGGATCGCCCACCTGGCTGAGCAAGCTGCCCCATCCCACGGTTGCTAGCAGTCCCAGGCCAACCAATCCCGCAAGTTGGGTCCAGGCCAGCCGTGATACGGGCAGCCGATCGCGCTGACTACGGGGAGGATGGCTCCAGCACCACCAGCCATAAGCCAGGGCAATGAAGTACACGCCCTGTAGCGACATGTCCGCGTACAGACGCTGGCCGGCGAACACCATCGCGGTAAGCACCACCTGAACCATGCCGATCGGAAAGTTCCAGAGATTCTGCCGGGTGGCCAGCCAGACGCCGAGCAGGCCCAGCACGGTCGCGGACTGTTCGATCCAGGATGCTTGGATGAAGCCGTGCCAAAACGTGTCAAACAGGGCGCTCATGACGCGTCGCCCAAGCACGGATGAGGGTAGTGCATAGCCATTCCTACGCCGGTACTAACCGGATCAGGTGGTGGGTCGAAGCAGAGCTGGAAAAAACAGACCGCGCTCTAGTCCGACCCCAGGGTCGTCCGCTGTTGCGGACCTCTCAGCCAGTAGGGCTCCCCTTGGATGGCTGCCATGCTAGTGAGGAGGTGCTGAGCTGGCAAGCCACGACCCGGTGCTTGACCACCAGCATGCGCGGTTTAGCATTGAGCTATTGCATCCCCTGGCGATTTCGATGGCGCGACATACTCTGGTACTGGGAGCTGGCATGGTCGGCGTCAGCATTGCCTGGCATCTGCGCTCGCGCGGTCGGGACGTCACCTTGATCGACCGGCGTGAGCCCGGGCGTGAGACTTCTTACGGCAATGCCGGACTGATTCAGCGGGAGGCGGTCAAACCACACCCGTTCCCTCGCGATCTGGCCGAGCTTTGGCGGGTACTGCCCAATCGCAGTATCGACATCCGCTACCGCACCGGGGCGATGTTCGCTGAAGCCCACCCGCTGTGGCAGTACTGGCGCTACTCGGCGCCCAAATCGTTCGCGCGTATCGTGCCGGAATATGCCTCGCTCATCGCGCATTGTACGGCCGAGCACGAGGCCATGTTCACCGCGGCCGGTGCCGAACATCTGATTCGGCGCGACGGCTGGCTGCAGGTGTTTCGTTCCGAAGATGTATTCGAGGACGAACTTGTCCAGGCCGCAGAATTTCGGGAACGTTTCGGCGTGACGTTCGAGCAGATCGACGCCGAACGGCTACGCCAGATGGAGCCGGGCTTGAGTGAGCATGCCATCGGCGCAATTCACTGGACCAATGCTTGGTCGGTGACCGATCCTGGAGGGCTGGTCCAGGCCTATGCCGACGATTTCGTCGCGCGTGGCGGGCGTATCGAACAGGCCGAAGCCCAGGCTATGACGCCCAACGGCCAAGGCTGGCATCTGAGCACCGACCGCGGCGACTACGCAGCCGATGAACTGGTTTTGGCGACAGGCCCTTGGTCGCCGTCGTGGCTGAAAACCCTCGGCTATGAGGTGCCGATGTTCGTTATGCGCGGTTATCACATGCATTACGAAGGCGCCGATGGGGCGGGCCTCAACTACGGTGTGATGGATTTTGAAAAAGGCTATCTGGTGACCCCCAAGCGCGCTGGTCTGCGCCTGACCACCGGTGCCGAACTCAACACGATCGACGCGCCGCCCCGTTTTGGCCAGCTCGAGGCTGCCGAACAGGCCGCCCGCGAGCTGCTTGCTCTCGGCCAGCGCAAGGAAGCCGAGCCTTGGAAGGGGGCCCGTCCGTGCCTCGCGGATATGAAGCCAATCATCGGCGCCGCCCATCGGCACGACAACCTATGGTTTGCATTCGGCCACGGCCACCAGGGCTTCACTCTGGGGCCGACCACGGGCCGCTTGATCGGCGAACTCATGGACGGCGAAACGCCGTTGGTCGATATGGCGCCGTTTCGTAGCGACCGTTTCTAGATCGGGCCGTTGGCTGCGGAGTCAACGCACCGACGTTATGCACGGGGATTTGATCGCCGCGTACCGCAGGCGCGTTCGTTAGAATAACGCCAGTCAATGCGCTCACGGAGGTGGGCCATGCGAGATACACGGACCCGATTGGTGGTGCTCGCCACGATTTTACTGGCTGCCGGCTGTACGACTTCGGCGGTGCCCGAACATACGAAAACGACGGATAACCCGCGGTTTGATGAACCGAGTACCGGCAGTCTGTTGCCCGCCCGACATCGGGTCGGCGGTCTGCCACTCGATATCTACGATGCCGAGGCGCTGCGCAACCAGGGCGTGAACTCGGCCGCAGGCGCCCTCAATCAAATACCGCAGAATACTGGCCCCTGAGACTAGGCAACAGCAATCGCGAGAACGAATATGATCGATTCCCAATCCGGGCCGACCTCGCATATCGATATCGGCGGCGTGGCCTTGCCGCGTAGCGAACTGGTCAAGGTACTGCCCGATATCGAGCGTTTCGAGGCCAATCTGACTGATGCGCTGGCAGTCGATTCCTATATGAGCAACGGCGACGGCAGCATTCCGTCCTATGTCCAGAAATGGTCGGAACAACGTCTGGCCGACGTCGTGACTACGCTCAAAGAACTCGGGAGTCTGCGCGAACAACTCGGCCAGCAAAACATCGTCCCGAACACCGAATCGGGCAGTCCACAAGGTAGCGAAGGTCCAATCAACTAAGCCAAGTCGGGCGGCGTGCAATAGAATCTACCCGCCGCCAGAAAACTTAGAAAGGTGAAAGTTTGGAGCGCCAGGCTTAAAAAGCGAACCTAAATCCCTGAATTGCGCTTTTTTCGACGGCTCATTATCATCCGCGGCCGTCTCTTTGCTATGGCGTCGCCGTGATTACCACCGTTCGATATGCCGTGGGCAGTGTGCTCATCGGCATTGCTGTATTTGCCCTGAAATATCTGGCCTTTGCGGTCACGGGCAGCGCGGCGCTTTATTCCGATGCACTCGAAAGCATCATCAATATCGTGGCTGCCGGTGCCGCGGTCGTGGCGCTTCGCATCAGCGCGATGCCGGCCGACGACAACCATCCCTACGGACACCACAAAGCCGAATATTTCTCGGCCGTTCTGGAAGGTGTGCTGATCGTTATCGCAGCACTTGCGATCTTTCGTGATGCTTGGCAGACCTTTTTCGATCTGCATGCCCTGAATGCGCCGATGCGTGGGTTATTACTCAACGCGGCCGCCACAGTACTCAATACCCTCTGGGCCATCGTGCTGGTCCGTACCGGGCGGCGCGTCAAATCACCGGCGCTGACGGCCGACGGCCGGCATCTGTTTGCCGATGTCGTGACCTCGGTCGGAGTATTCGTTGGTGTCGTGCTGGTCGGGCTGACTGGCTGGCTATGGCTGGACCCTGCGATCGCGATCGTCGTGGCGATCAATATTCTATGGTCGGGTTGGCAGCTGGTTCGGGAGTCGGTCGGCGGGTTGATGGACGAGGCGGTCTCGGAAGACGAGCTCGATCGCATCCGTACCGTGATCTTTCATCATTCCAAAGGTGCCTATCAGGCCCATGATCTGCGAACCCGACATGCCGGCCGACGTACCTTTGTCGATTTTCATCTCGTGGTGGCCGGCGAGATGTCCGTAGATGGCGCCCATGCGATCTGCGACCGGTTGGAGGATGCGATCGAAAATGAGATCGCTGACAGCACGGTTACGATTCATGTTGAACCCGAAGCCAAGGCCAAGGTTTCGGATGTCTATCTACCTAAGAAATAACTGTTGCTCAGTCTCGAAAACGGCCCGGCAAGGAGGACTGCCGGGCCGTTTTTAGGCTAGCCCGGAGACGCGCGAGTCGGTTCCGCGAACCAGCGATAGACGGCAGGCAGCACCAGGAGCGTCAGCAAGGTTGAAGTGACCAACCCGCCGACGACGACAGCCGCCAGTGGCCGCTGGACGTTGGCGCCGATACCGTTGGCGAGTAACAGGGGGATCAACCCTAGAATGGCGACTGTTGCAGTCATCAATACCGGGCGCAGACGATGCTCGGCTCCGAGCCGTACGGCCTGATCAATCGACAATCCAGACTCGCGTAGTTGGTTGATATAGGACACCAGAACCACACCGTTGAGTACCGCCACGCCGAATACAGCGATGAAACCGACCGCTCCGGCCACCGATAGATACAATCCCGATAGCCATAGTGCGAACAGCCCACCGGTGATCGCGAACGGCACGTTGAGATAAATCAGCGCGGCATAGCGCAGACTGGAAAAGGCGACGAATAACAACAGAAAAATCAGCGCCATGGTGATCGGCACCACGACATAGAGCCGTTGCATGGCACGTCGTTGGTTCTCGAACTGGCCGCCGTATTCAACGAAATAACCGGGCGGCAAATCGACATCGGCGGCCACGGCCTTCTGGATGTCGCCGACCACGCTCCCCATATCGCGCCCGCGAACGTTGAGCTGGACGAACAGCCGGCGACTGGCCTTGGCCCGTGAGATCTTCTTCGGACCGCGATAGGTCTCGACATCGGCCACCCGGGATAAGGGAATCAGGGCACCTTGCGAGGTTCGGAACGCCAGGTTTCGGATCGCGTCGACCCGATGACGGGATGCTTCTTCGAATCGTAGAAAGATATCGAAACGGCGAATATTTTCGAATACCTGGCCTACTCGGGCGCCGCCGATACCGGTTTCGACCACGCCCAGAACCTCGTCAAGTGGGATGCCGTAGCGCGCCAGGGCATCGCGATCGGGCCGGATGACGATCTGTGGCTTGCCGCCTTGTTGCTGGACGCGCACATCAGCCGCCCCGGGCACATCGCGGGCGATCGAGGCGATACGCTGGCCGGTATCCGCCAATTGATCGAGATCGTCGCCGTAGATACTGATGACAACCTGGGCCAGCACCCCAGACAGCAATTCATCGGTACGCAGCTGAATCGGTTGGGAAAAGTTGTTCGCCAGCCCCGGCAAAGCCGTATTGACACGTTCGGCCATCGCACTTTGCAGCTGTTCGTAGTCGCGACCGGCAGACCACTGCTCGAGCGGCTTGAGATCGATCACCGACGCGATCACGTTGACCGGCTCCGGATCTCCGCCGACCTCGGCTCGCCCCACGCGTGAATATACGCCTTCGACCTCAGGAAACTCGTGCATGACCGACTGCACTCGTTTGGCATATTGTTCGGTGGTTTCCAGGCTGGCGCCCGGCGGTAAGGTGGAGCGCACCATGAACGTGCCTTCTCGAAGGGTCGGGATGAATTCCGTGCCCAGGGTCGGAAACAGCGCCAAGCTGGCGGCGAACAAGATGACGGCCGTACCCAACACTACGATAGGGCTCTTGATGGCTGCATCCCGTAGCGGGCGATAGCCCGATTTGAGCCAGCCGACCAGTCGTGGTTCTCCATGGGCGCTGCCGCGACGAAATACCAGCGAGGCCATGACCGGCACGAAAGTCAGGGCCATGAGCAGTGCCCCAGCCAGAGCAAACGAAATGGTATAGGCCATCGGTGAGAACAGCTTGCCCTCGGTGCCCTGCAGAGTGAACAGCGGTGTGAACACCAATACGATGATGGCGATGGCAAAAGTAATCGGCTGGGCGACTTCGGCTGCGGCCTCACCGACCAGACGCAGATGGGAGATATCTTCGTCGGCGCGTTCTTCCATGTGTCGGAAGATGTTTTCGATCATCACCACCGAGCCATCGACCATCATGCCGATCCCGATGGCCAGGCCGCCGAGACTCATCAAATTCGCCGACATGCCGACGTAATCCATGGCGATGAAGGCGATCAGTGCCGACAGCGGCAGGCTGGCGATCACGATGAGCGTCGATCGCAGGTTGCCAAGAAACAGATACAGCAGCACCAACACCAGGATCGAACCTTCGAGCAAGGCGCTTTCCACGGTCTCTGAGGCTTTTTCAATCAGGCTGGCCTGCGAATAGAAGGGATCAACCTGCATACCATCGGGCAACGACTGGTTGATTGAATCGATCTTGTGCTCAACGTCCTCGAGCAAAGCTTGGGTATTGCTGGAGATTAGTTTCAACACGAAACCGCCGACGGCGTCCTCGCCGTTGGCGACCATACTGCCGCGGCGAATTGCCGGCCCATAGCCCACTTTGGCGATATCACCGATCGTGACCGGCGTGCCGTTGTGCTCGGTGATCTCGATATGACGCAGATCATCGAGCCCTTGATCGCCGGCACCCACCCAGCCATAGCCTCGAATGATGTGCTCTTCGCCACCGCGATTGATGAACGACGCGCCAACGTTGCGATTGTTAGCAGTAATGGCACGCCGCACATCGGCGACCGTAATCTCGCGGGCGGCGAGGGCGTTAGGGTCCAGTTCGATCTGATATTGCTTTTCGTGTCCACCGATCGACAACACCCCGGTGACGCCGGGCACGGTACGGAGCTGGGGTTTGACGATCCAATCTTGAGCGGTACGTAGTTCGGTCGGCGAATGATCGCCGTTGTCGGTGTTTTTGACCGTGTACATCAGCACGCGACCGAGCCCGCTGGTGATCGGGCCGAGTTCTGGATCGCCGAGGCCTTCCGGTATTTCCTGCTTGGCCTTGCTCAGTCGTTCCATGACCAGCCGTCGGGCGAAGTAGATATCCGTGCCTTCCTCGAAGTACACATTGACCCGAGACAATCCGAAAATCGACGTGCTCTGCACACGCTCGAGCCCCGGTAGGCCATACATCGAAATCGAAACCGGATAAGACACCAAAGTTTCAACATCCACCGGTGACAACCCGGGGCTGGCCGTAAAGATTTGAACCAAGGGTGGGGTGACGTCTGGATAGGAATCGATTGGGACGTTTTTGAATGAATAAATGCCGGCCAGGGCGATCGCGACCACAAAAACCAGCGTGAGCAAGCGGTTGGCCAAAGCCAGTTGGACTAATCGAGCAATCATAATGACCCCCGATCAGTGGCTGTGGGCGGCACTGCGCGAGCCGCTGGTCAAGGCCGACAACAAATCGAATGCGCCTTGGGTCACCAGCCGGTCGCCCGGTGCCAGGCCTTGGCGAATTTCAATTCGGCCATTGGCTTCGGCGCCCGTGGCCACGGTCTCGGCACGAAACGTTTCGTCTTTGTCGCCGGGAACAAATACCACCGGTTTTTCATTCAGGCTCTGCACGGCATCCACCGGCACGAGCGCATAATCGCGGCTAGAGACGGCTTGGATCGTGGCCGTTCCGAACATGCCGGCCACCAGGTGCCCATCGCGATTATCGATGACTGCCCGGGCGGAAAGCGTCCGCGATTTCTGATCGAGTTCGCGTGAAACCCAATCGATTCGGCCCGAGAATCGCGAATCCGGCAACGAGCGCACCTGTAGGTCGACGTCCTGATCCCGTTCGATGCGGGACACATCGCTCGCCGCGATTTGCAGCATCGCCCACAATCGGCTGTTATTGACGATTTGGAACGGCGTGTCGTTGGAAGCCAGCGTTTGACCTCGTACGACATCCCGAGCCTGGACGGTACCGGCGATCGGGGCCGTCAGTTCATAGCGCGAAAGCGGGGCGCTGTCGTCCGACTGGGCGATCGCAGCAATGTCTTGCTTGTTTAAACCATAGAGCGCCAGTTCGGCCCGGGCCGCATTGCATGAAGCCCGGGCGGCTTGGTACTGGGCTTTGGACTCATCCAGCGCGGCTTCGCTGATGATCCGGTCTTCGGCCAGTTCGCGTTTGCGACGATAGCTTGCTGCTGCGTTGCGATAGTGGGCTGCCGTGGTCAGATAGCGCGCCTTGGCCTTGCCGAGTTCGACGCTGTCGAGCACGGCCAAGGTATCGCCGGCTTCGACCTGATCGCCGAGATCGGCGGCTACTCGAATCACTTTGGCTTTTAAACGAGGGCCAACCCGAGAAACGCGATCAGCATCGAAGCGCACCGTGGCCGGCGCAGTCAGGGTATCGCTTGCCGAACCGGATACCGCTGTGGTCACCTTGATATTCAGACGTTGACGCTGCTCATCGGTGAGATGCACTTCGCGATGGGCGCCGTGTCCAGAATGGCGCTGCTGATGCGTCACCGCCGAGTCATGACCTGCCTGATCAGTGTTGGACGAACTGTTCGAATCAGGCTCAGTCGAGGTCGCATCGTGCCCTTGGTGGGTGCTATTAGTGGCGGCCTGACCATCGCAGCCGCTGAGCACTGCTGTCGTCAGCGCGATCGCGCACAAGGTCGGCGTGAAAAAAATAACGCTATATTTATTCATTGGAATTCCTTTCTCTAGCGGCCTGCATCGATCGCGATGAGGCCGCCGGTGGCGCGTTCGAGATCGCTGGCGGCGCCGATCAGGGCGTCCAAAGCCGACAGATACTCGTGGCGTACCGCGATCAGATTGTTTTGCGCGGTCGTGATAGCCGGAGCGCCGACTTCACCGGCCTGAAAGGCCCGCCGGGTGAGATCGACCGTCTGGCGTGCGGCATCGACGACTGCGGAATCCAGGGCGGCGACCTGGGTGCGTGCCGAGCGGTAATCCGATAGCGCTCGCAGCACCTGCAGACGCACATTGCGCTCGAGGTTGTCTTGATCGAGCTGGGCACGATTCAATTTCGCCCGGGCGGATTTTCTTTCCCCCTCATAGCGATGAAGAATCGGCAGCTCGAAAGACAGACCGCCACCGGCGATCGTTGCGCCACCACCGCCTGGACCATGGCCGTCACCGTTGTTTTCCTGGCGATAAAAGCCGAACACGGTCAAATTGGGAATGATCTGGCGGTCAGCCAGCGATAGCCGGCTGCGAGCCGCCGCGACCTGGCGTGCGGCAGCAACCAGGTCACTACGCTGGCGTACGGCGCGGGTGAGCAAAGCGTCGCGGTCGGGGAGCGTAATGGGCGCGATATCGAGTGCGCCTGCCAGTTTCAAACGCCGGGACGGATCAATACCGAGCAGGTCATCGAGCCGCAAACGGCTTCGGGTGAGGCGGTTCTTGGCCTTGGCCAACAAAGCGTTGGATCGGCTCAGACCCAGTTTGGCCGCGTTTACCTCAAGCTGGGTGCCAGCGCCTGCGGCCAGGCGCCGCTGGGCGTAGTCGTCGAGTTTTTGGTTGGCGTCTACGACCCGTCGGCCCGAGGCGACCGCTTTATCGGCAACGAGCACTGACAAATAGGCTGCCCGAACCCGGGCTGCGACCGCCGATAACAGGTACCGATACTGCTGTCGCGCAGCGGCCAGTTCGCTATTGGCTGCAGACTCGCGAAGCCCGCCTTGGCCGGCAATCCAAACCTCCTGGCTGAGTCGAATGCCAAGATCCGTACCGTCGCCGGCAGCTGTCGACCGCTGACCGGCCTCAACTTCCACTCGGGGGTTGGAGGGTACGGCGACGTCGGCGTGTATGGCCTCGCCGGTCAACCGTTCGACTCGCACTTGGGCCGAACGCAGAGTGGGGTTGTATTCGGCAGCCCATTCCAAGGCCGCCCTCAAAGTTAGCGGCTGGGGGATCTGGGTAACGGCTGCTGCCGGTGCTCCAAACCCTGCCAGCCCAAGGCTGAGCGCACAGACGCCCAGCCGCAAGCATATTGCGGACATGCATGAATCCTCATCGCAAAAAAGAGAAAAGCGAGGAGAATCAGGCTATTGGCGGGATTATCGGGGGGCGAGGGGCAATGCTGGTGTATGCCCGAAGCTGGTATCTCTGCATACCAAAACCGCAGGCAGGATCGACATAGGCGAAATCGGTAACCAAGCCGATGTGATGCAGTTCACCGTGGCCACAATGATCGGCTGCCGACTGAAAGCCCATGTGATCGACCGAGCCGGTGTGCTGAATGCTATCGGCTGTCGCTGATGGTCTGTCGTGGTGACTCATCGCGGACGAATGAAACGACCAAAGCAACGCGCTGCAGAGCACGAAAAGCGCAAGGACGCTTTTCAGTACGCAGAAGGCGCTCATATGGTTCGAGTCAGCATGCATGGTCAGTATTCGAGCACGAAGCACATGCAACAGTAAAGCTTATGGCCATTCACAAAGTGCTCGATGGCGGCTCATTACTTAAGGTCGTGAACTAGGCGAATGGAATAGCGATCAAAGAACGGGCGGATGGTCGAGCTGATGATAGCCATATTGCTGATTTAACATAATATACATTATGAGTAGTCGACGAAGACGCCGCCGCCGATATGTATCTCCCAAGTTCAAAAAATATGGGTGATACAGCTATGGATGATTGGTCGACCGTTGGTGATTGCTGGCTCCGCCCTGATCAGATCAGGACTTTGCTCGATATTTCCGAATCTACTTTCTATCGTTGGCAGCGCGCCGGACGCTTACCGCGCCCAGCTTGGCTGGTGCTGCGCTCGGTTGCGCTCGGTTTACCGGTCTTACCGTCGCGATCGAACCAATGGCGCGACCATCGATTCGGTCGCAATGGCGCGCTTTATACACCAACCGGCTACCCGATCTATCCGGGTGATTTATGGCTGTTCGAGTTCGCCAATAAGAACGGTATCCTTGAGCCAGCTAAAAAACTCGCGAAAGACGGTTTTCAGGGCGCGCGGTTAGGCTTGGAGGCGGCCAACGATGACGGCCCGCGTTTAGCCTGACAGTACTACGTCGCGGCCGGCACCGCCTACAGTTAGCCGGCCGCTACGCGGCCCTACAGTGAGTAATTCACGAGACACGGCCTAGCGGCCTTTAACGGACCCTGTTTCGATATATCGACGGTACTTTAAGCACCTCGAAGCCGCGCCGGCTTGGGTGGTTTCGGTCGGCGTAAGTTTCGCGTTTCGTCTCCATTGCTCGCAATCAGACCGTAGGCGCTTGGCCGTTGCGCTATCGACCCGGTTTTGAAGTGCCGCTTTCGAATCGCGCTGTAATTCGGCTTCAAGGCTAGCTTGAGCCGATGACATGAACGCGCTTGCTGCAATCAACGTGGTAGCGGTCCAGGACAGCATGAACGCCGACGCACCGAGAAAAACACCCACTGCGATCGATACAGTAAGTTTCACGTAGTCAATCACCATCATATCCCCCTTGTCTGGCGAACACGGTCGCTACGATTGATGCTTGACGATCAAAGAATGAATGCAAGCACAGCAATCCCCGCGAGATGCGTTGGATAGAACGTATAAAAAGCGATCCGTTCTATTCTTGTCGGCCATCTCCTCGAAGAGCTAAAGCGCAGCGTCGCAATAACCAAAACGGATGCGCAGACCGTGGCAGCGACGTAAGCCGGCCCATTGAATCCAATCGACGCAATCACAGCGATCACAAACGCCGGCCAGCCGTATCGAGCCACGAAAGACACAGCGACGATATACAGGACGCCGGGCACTCCATAGTCGATGAACGGCACCAATACCAACGCAAGACCCAGCGGCCAGACTCGCCAGTTATGAAGCATCGCAGCGGCGCACACGCCGACAAAAAGCGTAAAGCCCACGTTGAGTTCGTGCCAAGCACCACCGAACGCGGCGACATATAACGGCTGAGATACAAGACCGAGCAATAACAACCGCAACGCATAACGATCGACAGATCGCGTCCGGCCGAGGTTATAACCCACGAGTCCAGCAAATAACGGCATCGCGAAGCGACCTATCTGCCGCATCCACATCGAATCGCCGAAGAACGCGATCGCCGAGTGATCAATCACCATCGTGGCCACGGCGGCGATCTTGAGCACTGTTATTGCATCAACGACGGGTGGCCGGTGGATCACGTGCGGCGCAAGAGCCGGCGCGGTCAGTCGCTGGACGCTGTTGTCGTCACTCACGCTGGCTCGTTAACTCGCCTGCGTGAGTGACGACAACAGCGAAGAATCGTCGCTGGAATCCGGGGGTTTGGGGCCGGTCCATGAGGTCACACGGCGACCGTCGATAAAGCAATACCAGTCGCCGGTATCGCCAAAACGGTCGCAACTGCTCATACCGATACGCCGGCTGCCGTTTTCGCCATATACGATCGCCCTCTTATACGAGCCGGCAACAATCGTCCCGACCAGTCGATAATCGTCGGAATCTTTCGGTTGCGTCGGTGCTGGTCGCGGTTGCTCGAGTTGTTTTTGCGTCGGAACCGAGGATGTAGCGGCCTGTTTTTCCGGTTTCTCGTCGCCGCCACTTATCGACGTAAAGGCACCCCAGGCCAGATACAGGCCAAATAACGCCCCAACACCGGCCACAGGCACACCGACGATAAAAAAACTACCCTTCAATATATTGGCGCGCCCATCCGCCGCGACTTCCAATCCGGCT
Organism: Salinisphaera sp. SPP-AMP-43; assembly: GCF_049568105.1. Taxonomy (GTDB): domain Bacteria; phylum Pseudomonadota; class Gammaproteobacteria; order Nevskiales; family Salinisphaeraceae; genus Salinisphaera. Next base: position 2,095,318 of record NZ_CP145335.1, on the reverse strand, counting down.
TCGCCGGAGCTCGAATCAGCGAGCGTGTGGCTTTGGTAGTAGCGATAAACTTCAGACTTGTACTTGCCTTGAATGGTGCGAATGTAACGCTTCGAAGGCGGGCTATCGCCCTTCACTGCGCCCTGACAGACCACAAGCTTGAATCGCTTACTGGCCCCGACGGTGTCGAGTTTCTCGGCGATAAAGGTTTTATCCGTCAAATCACGGGCGAACGTCGCAATCTGACTCAGATCCTGGGTGACAATGACGATTTCCATCGACTCGCCGTTATCGCCAACCCGGTGGCGATGTTCGGCTAGGAACGTCTTGTAGGCGTTCGGCACTTGGGCCGGCTTCATGCCCGCCGGCCAGAGCCGCCACGCTTCATCAATGATGACGATTGACCCTTTCGGAATTACATCAATGGCGTAAGCCGGGTTTTCCTCAAGTTCGCGGGTTTCAAAGACGGTTACATCGGCATTCGGATAGGATTCCCGAATCACATCGAGCTTGAGCGGAATATTCGTCCAAACTCGGCGGCCGTTTTCGAGAGCTGGCAATACGACATTCGCCACAACACCGTACGATTTACCCGCGCCCGGCCGACCTGTATATGCGGTGATGGCCATATCAGAACACCCACGGCAAAGCGCGAAGCAGGAAACGAATCGACAACGCCGATAGGATCGCAGTAATACCGAAACCGAACTCGGAGATCGAGGCAAACCACCAGACACCGGGCGAAATATTGGACAAGAGGCCGCCGGCATGACTGACAAAATCAGGCACCGGGATGCTCTTCAGCAACTCAACAAGCGCATCAACAAACAGGCCGAACAGCTCGCGAGGGACGTACATAAACAGGTTTAGCAGCTCATTGAAAAACCCGACAATCCATCGGAGCAACAAATCCAAGAACGCATCCATATTCAGACCCCCAACAAGAAAACGATCGCCAAAAGTGCCCACGCCGCCTTAGCCGCCGAAGCAATTACGGAGCGATTGTCTTCAAGCAGGTCACAACCCGGCGAAAACTCGTACGTCTCGCCGAACACATCGAAAGACGTTACCGGACACGTACCGGAACCAGCGGGAACTTGCTCAGGAATTTGATCAATCTCGCTATAAAGCGGCGATTCCTTAACCCCGGTCAGTAAGGTATCGAGCGACTTGGCCAAAGTCGGCGCACATCCATAGCCGGACCCGGCCTGGTCTTTATCCTCTGCGTCCGATTGATCATCCGAGCCGTCGTCAAACTCGCTACCAAGTTTTCCGCCTACCTCCTGATCACCTTCTTTACATGGACCGCCAAACAGCGAAACGTCACCGTTACCCTCGCCGTCGCCTCCACCAGAGCCACCACTGGAGGCTTCACCCGAATTATCGCCTAACGCGTCGCCGTCGCCCGTTGTAGAACCATCAACCGAACACGACTCACCAGAACAATCGGCGCCCTCTCCATCATCGCCATCATGGGTTGTCATCGACGTAGACGAGCCGTCTGGGTTGGTTGTGGTTGTTGTACTGGTCGTACCGCCGCCGGACGTTCCCGGCGTACGTGATACAGAGACACCGCCGCTAGGCGTGGTCGCAAACGTATAGGTATCGCCATTCACCCACTTAACGGTTTCCTGATCGGTTACCTTCGTACCACCGTCAGCGCGCGAATCAGTCGTTTTAACAACCGTCGTGGTCGATGTACTAGGCTCAACTATCGTGCCGCGATACTGGCCGTTATCATTTGGGCCGCGAACCTGAGCCGTTCCCGCGCTGGTCGCCGTAGTTACATCACGCTCTACAGTGGTTTCCGAGCCGTCCGAGTTCCGCGTGACTTGCGGCGCTTCCACATCGTGCGTCGATTCGGCCGGCGAAGTAGATTCCCCGCCGCCTTCAGGCGGTGTGTACTCTTGATCGCCATTCGTGCCTTCGGCGAAATTCGAAGAATCATAGTCCAACTGATCGCCGCCTGAAGGTACGATCTTGTGATCGCTCGCAAAACCCAACGCACACGATACGGTTCCGGGTTTATCGCCGGGAAAGCAGGCATCAACACCGCCGGACGAATAACCACAACCGTTTTCATCACGAACACCGCTAGAGTTCAATACGTCTTTCTGCGCGCTCGTGATATCCGAAACAAGAACAGTGCGTTTTTCGCCTTCAGCAGGACAACCGGTTGCGTCGTCTTCCGGCTCGATACATTCGCCATTCCCGTCCGGTTCTTTACTAGAAGGACACTCACCACTGTCATATAAAGTAATAACGCCATATCTCGCATCAAGTTCGCCACCATCAAGTACATAATGAAACGTTATGGTCCAAGTCGTGACACCACCATGACTTTCGTAATCGACACGATGACCGCCCTCAGAGGCTGCTAATTGAGCGTTTTGCGCCGGACGGAATTCGTAGTACGTACCAAGCTGCTCATAGACCACGTCGGCATAGACTATATTTGATACTGCGCAAAGCGTCGCGAAAAACAGGCCTATAGCACAACGCGATAATAGCGACTGATCCCGCATAATCAGCGCCAACTATTGAACGCGGCATAGGCGGATAACGCGCCTATGCAAAACATCGCGAAATAATAAAGTTGTTCCATGACGGCCCCCTGTTGCCAACTACAGCTTGATCGAGGGTCGCGGTGTGTAACGCGGCCCTCTGTCAAAATGTCGCGGGCGTTATCGGCCGATCGCAGACAACAGCATACGGCCGCCACGAAGGGCCACTTTCGGAAGGACCATCGCGGCGAGAATGCCGGTGATACCCGTCGCCACAGTGCCCCACGAGACAGCACCCGTGATTCCGCTGTAATCGACGCTGCCAGCTCCTTCCGCGAAGGCTGGAACCGAGACCAACGCGCTACCGGCGACCATGCCGGTCTTCGAATAGAATTTCGCGATTTGATTACGAATTTTCATGGATATACCCCTGTTTTAAATGTGACCGCTTATCGCCTTGTTTAAAAGGCCTGCCGCGTGGCCGATCACGAACGCCATCGCGACGATTCCAAAGCCAGCCCCAAACGCTTGCGCAAGCGTTACGGGGTCAAGCTGGGAAATCTGGAAAGACTGAATATCCGCGTACTGCATCCACATCGGATTCGGACATTGACCAGAACCCGGATCGGATGGACAGACTTTGACGAACACCGCTAACGACGATTAGCGCGCGCCATGCGATAACGCAGGCGCTGGACGATGCGCATCGATACCGCGCCCACAGCAACACCCATCGCGAACGTCATGAGTTCACCGCCTTGGGCTTGGATTCGGCGATCGGCTCCATGATGGCGTCGCGCATGCCTAGACGCAGATCGCCAAAGTTGCCGACATAAAATTCGGGCGTGAGCTCGTATTTACCCGGCTCGTACGCCTCTTGCGAATCGCCAAGGGTTAGTTTGATCTTTTGCGGATACGGTTCGTCGTTCAGATAGATAAACGCGACCTGCTCGCGGATGCGAAACGATCTTTGAGTGCGCGCACTCGTGCCCTCTTTGACGTTGACACGGCTACTATGAATTTCGACCTGGAACATGGTTTCCCCTTTGTCTAACTGAATGATTACGCGACGAGTCGCAGGGACGGCCGACTGGGTCTCTCGTACCAGCTCGGCACCTGAGCCGCGCTCAGGTCTACGACCCGAACGCGGACCGGCAGCGCCGCGACATTGCACGGCGCACGAACATCGACGCCGACAAGCCGTAAATCGGCCGTGACGCGATAAAAAGCGGATTTGCTCATGGATTGGCGGAGGTCTTCACCAGCAAGCCACGCTAGCGCAGCATGTTGCGCTTTCAACGCCCGGCCCGGCTTGAACTCGAAACGGTTTTCCAGATCATCGGCGATATGCTGGTAATCGGTCGTCGCAAAAGTCATATCTCTAACCTTGTCGTATCCCGCTGCGATTGCTTGCGCTCTCTCGTCATCCCACATAATCCAACCGTTCATCTGGTGTTCGAGCAGGTATTTCCGGCCGAGCTCGACTTCAAAGCGAAGAAGCCCAACGGACTCCGCCCACGCCTGAACGGTACGGCGTGTTTCATCTTTCGCGCATGCCTTGCGACTATGCGACTGCATCTCTTTGGCTTTGTCGTAATATTTGACGCGGACATAGTCTTTAGCGCCGCTATAAACCATGCCGTCCTTGCCTACGAGGAAAGCCGAACCGCGACGGCTCGACGCGGATAGACCGCGGAGCGCATGCGCGACATTCGCCGAAGAGCCGGCCTCGTAGTTCCAAGCCAGGTCAACGCGGGAAAACCGCGCGCCATCAACGACCTTGACCGTGCCGGACTTCGCGCGATCAAGGCCATGGCCTTTAGTGAACTCCGGCAAACCAAGATCGCGGAGCAACTCGTTATAAAGCGCCATGCACTCGTTAACGGTCTTAAAACCAAAGACGTTATCCGGCCGGTTGTACCGGCTGGGATTACCGCTTATTTCCACGCGGTACCCATCGGACCGAATACGAAGACTCGAATCGTGAGAGCCCTGATGCTGGTAGCCAACAATATGCTCGCGGGTAACTTGGCCGCTTTCGGGGTCCGTATGAATCACGAAATCAGCGCCCAAAACCGAACAGCCGGCTTGGTGGTCTTGGCTTACCGAGAGCCAATCCACGGACCAGCTCATCGGGAAGAGTTTTCCCGTACTTGGGAAAAACTGACGGTACTACTAGGACCGTCAGTCTCGGATTGTTCAGATTTCGAGCAATCACCGATCGGCAGCGCGGTTTGTCGCAGGTCAACCGGAAGGGTCAACTGAACCGGCTGGCCGATCGCGATATCGTCGTTAACTGTCGGGCGACCGGCCGCTTTATAAACTCGATATGCGTCGTATGGACGCGACGACCTCGCACGACCGCACCAGTACGCTCGATCAAGTTGATCAAGCGCGTTCCACCAGCGTATTCCGTTGATTGCGTCGTAATCCATGCGGCCCCCTCCTCATGAAAAGAAACGTCGCGCCGCCGATTGACGGCGCAACGCTCCAGTCGGCACGAGGGGGACCGGTTAGGCGGGTCCGACTGAAGATTGACGCAGTGTTCGGCGTGGCCGTTTGCGATCCCCCTGGGAGCGCATAAAACGTCAAAGGGTCAAAACACGTCAAGGGGTCTGAACGTATGGAGGGTTAGACTATTAGGGCCACCCAAGTGGAGATTTAAAAATGCTCCAAGACGACTTGTTAAACGACGCGAAATTGGAAACCGGGTCCGACTACAAGACAGCGAAAGCTATAGGAATTAGTCGACAAACACTTAGCAATGCCCGGCATGGCGTCCATAAACTTGAACTGTCAACGATTGGCTCGTTGGCCGAATTATGTGGAAAGGACCCTTTAAAGACGATTGCGGCCGTTGCGGCCGAGCGGGAGGGTCAAAGTAAGAAAGGAAGAAATTGGAGGCGCTGGGCCGGTGCCGCCACTGTCACGGTGGCAGTTGGAATCAGCAGCACAAGTCTTTATCCAACAACGAGTTATGCAGCGTCGAAAGCCTCGAACGATGTATACATTATGCGTATTATTTCTATGGTACTCAGCACCTTTCCCAACGAATGCTGATGACAGATTGCCGCGCACCAACTCATTGCGTGGATCAATAATCCTTGATTGAGCAAACCGGCATCGGCCTGTGCGCTTGAAACGATGTTACCCCTAGCGAGCTGATTCAGTTTGATCAGTCGTATATACCTGTCGCTACCCGGAAATTCTGGATTCAAAAGACAATGCAATCTCTTGTTTTAGCGGTTTCGCAAAGCCTGCTGTACTGGCCACTCATGGAGAGATACGACCGAGTTTTGCTCAGTCTTCCAGGACGTTTAGGCACACTCGCTGCGGGTGGACACGCCTGTTTGTACGGTTTGGCGTATGCCTGTCCATCGGGAGTGCTCTTTCGTTGATATAGAACAGCGTTTCTGAGCAATGAGATCGCTACTTTAATGAGGGCAAACGGTATGCAAACTCGTCCTACTCGTGGCGTTTACGCAATTTTCTTCTTGCCACATACAAGTCAAAACCAGTGAGTTTAATTCGGCCTTCGAATATTCATGACCAACTTGTCTTGCGTTAATAGCGATTGCAGTGATGTCTGTTGTTTTACCGTTGTCTTTTAACGAAGGATTGTTCTTTCGTAGTCTCTTGACCGCGTTTTGGCCATAGGCGTTTAAAGGTAGTCGTTATGCTGGCCGGCACACCCTTTGGCCTAGGCGAGATCTAGATCATGTTTAATAGACTTTTTTTACAAGAGTCTATGAGGATTCGTTGCAGCTTTATTGCTTCACCGATTTTAAGAGCTCGCCCCTTCTGATTTGCACGTATGCAGAATGCATTCTTGATTAATTACACGACGCCCAATTTAAGCTTCTGTTTATAATCGCCAGAACCGTAAGTCTTTTTGGCCTGATGATATAGAGCCGAAAAGCACTACCCTTATATGTTGTTAATTAGATATTGAGCGAGACAAGAGTAAAATTATACCATCCTCTGGGCTTTTTGATTACTTTTAAAATGCTATTTGTATTTTTGATTTAAGAGGATGGTATAAAATATATAGCGCCTTATAAACCTCTGAAGTTACGCAACAAATAAATTTGTGTATTATTTTGGAATATCTACCGCACGGAATTTGGCTATGGCGTCTGAAGAAAACATTTTCGACGACACCTACATCGCAGCAGAACCCCTCAAGGCAACATACGCACTTAGATCAGTCCTGGACTATGCGTCACCATTTATTCATGACGCTCAATCCGCCGAAATTTCGAGCATTCCAATACAAACTCATGAAGACCCGGAACCACCGACTACCGGTCTAACCACGTTATCGGGCGCTACAGGGATCGACATAGGCGCTTCAACATTACTGAAAATCGACTACGGCGACCTACAGCACCCGATGGCGACACGCCGTGCCCCAGGTCATATCGTTTATCGAGACAACCTTTCCGAGCTCGTTAACAAAGTCAATTCAGCTAAGCGCGCTTTAAACGATGCCATGCAGAGCATGGACTACAACCAATGGCGTCGCGTGCAGAAATCCTTCAAAACCTGGCTTCGAATGAACCGCCTTCAGGCTTATCGAGAATGGCACTGGGTCGAGGAACCCATTGATCTGCTGTCCTGGACTTGGGCTGGACATACCACAAACACTGAACACCTTAGAGTTGGCGCTTTAATAGAACGCCAGTCGGCCCGCTACCAGGAAACCGAAAACCCAAGGATCGCCGCCGATATCGACCGATTAAAAGAATTACCTCTTGACGAAATCATGATGATTTCACGGCCAATCGCCCCGACTCCGATGGCCAATATCCGTTTCGCCAGTGGTATACGCCGCGCGGTGAAAAGCTCCCTCCCTCTTCTATTGGCCCATGAGCCGAAGAAGGTCAAGCCGCTGAATGACTTCGCTCCAAAGGAGCGCAGCAAGCGATCCGATAGAACAACCGAAATCGCGCCTTTTGTCAGAGATACCCATGCCTATCGTCTGTTACCCATGTATCGTTTCAAGCTACCTTTCGATCCCTGCTCGGGCCGTCTGATTAACGAAGACGACGGACTGAAAATCTATCGTGGACGATCGAAGCAAGCCGATACGATCATCAACAACATCCACCCTAAACTGCCAAGCGTCGCACAGCTGCCACGCGGGCCGATCGAGCAACCCATTCCACTCGACACCAACTGTGAGCATCGGATGGTCGCCGCCAATCGAGCATTCGTATTCATTCAATCCCCAGACGCCTGTTGGCGCATTCCACTCAAGGACATAGCCCCGTTAATCGGGCAATAACTCGTGAGAGCAGCGATCAATCCCCGCTTTCTTTTAATATAAGTTAGATTGCCAAAAATATTTAAGAGCAAGCAAGCAATGGTTCTCGATAGCAATTGTCCTTAAGTCCTGTATTTTATATAAAATTGTGAGTGGCACGATGGCAGCGAATCGCTTTTTATTGCGCCTGAATCTAATTTATTTATTCGTTTTATATAGTCTGGCGCTACAAGCCTTGATCTTGAAATCTGCTGAAATGCCGCACTGACCTCAAACAACACAAAGACCACTACTCACCGCGCTAAGCCAGTAAAGTGCTTGCCTAGTAACGGGCAAGCGCCCGACCTTGTATTGCATACCTATATGTCGATACTCTTCGACATATGGAGACAAAACATGCTCTTGATTGTTTCGCAGCACTAGCTCAAGAAACACGCCTGGCCGTGTTTCAAATGCTGGTTCGTCATGAACCGGATGGACTGGCTGCTGGCGAGATCGCCCGACGCCTCAATGTGCCGCACAACACGATGTCAACGCACTTAGCCGTGCTTACCCGGGCCGGCCTGACGCGATCCGATCGCCAGAGCCGATCGATCATCTACCGAGCCGATCTCGACCGTATCGATCAGACAATTCGATTTCTAGTCCGGGACTGCTGCAATGGGCGGCCTGAGATTTGCCAGCCCCTGCTCGACTCACTCACCGATGATTTGCCCACCCCCGATACATGAGCAAAGCCATGCCAACGCTGATCTATCACAACCAAAACTGCGGAACATCACGTAATGCACTAGCTATGATCCAGGCCTCTGGCGAAACACCTCGCGTTATTGAGTATCTTCAACATCCTCCGTCGCGAGAGCGTCTAGCATGGCTTGCTTCGCAGATGGACATGTCGCTACGCGACCTGCTGCGTCGTAAAGACACGCCATACGATAAATTAGGCTTGGACGATCCCACCCTCACCGACGAACAGCTGATCGACGCCATGTTGGCGCATCCGATCCTGATTAATCGGCCTATCGTTGTGACCGACCAAGGCGTACTGCTATGCCGGCCTTCAGAGCGGGTTCTGGAGCTAATGGCCCATCCGGTCGCATCGTTAACCAAAGAAGACGGTGAAATCGTCACTTACAAGGATAGCGCATGACCGATCATAGCCCGTTTGCCGATTTGCCGAATATCGATCCCGAGGCCTTTGAGCCGATCGATATCGATGCCCTGAAAGTCTCCGATGCACCAGGCCACCCACCGCGCATTCTGATTCTGTACGGTTCGCTGCGCCCTCGTTCCTACTCCCGATTTCTGGCTGAAGAAGCCGAGCGTCTGCTGCGCTGTTTCGGCTGTGAAGTCCAGCTGTTCGATCCGAGCGGCTTGCCGTTGCCCGACGACTCGGATGCCGATCACCCGCGAGTACAGGCGCTGCGCGAACTCGCCACGTGGTCGGATGGCATGGTCTGGGTCAGCCCCGAGCGTCACGGTGCGATGACCGGCATCATGAAAGCCCAGATCGATTGGATTCCGTTATCGCTCGGCGGTGTACGCCCTACCCAGGGCAAGACCCTGGCCGTGATGGAAGTTTCTGGCGGAAGCCAAAGTTTTAACACCGTCAATCAACTACGCGTACTCGGCCGCTGGATGCGTATGCTCGCGATTCCCAACCAATCGTCTGTGCCGAAAGCGTTTGGCGAATTCGATGACGATGGGCGTATGAGAGATTCCGCGCTATACAGGCGGGTGGTCGATGTCTGCGAAGAACTCGTCAAGTTCACATGGCTAATGCGCGGCCGCACCGATTACCTGACCCAGCGCTACTCGGAACGCGTCGAAAGCGCCGAGGACGTCTCACGCCGGGTCAACCAAGCTTCGCACTGATCCTCGCGATATGACGATGCTCGATCATGGCAGGCTGCGTGCGCCCGTCGTTGTGGTCTGAATGCCACCGCCACGCTCGAACATTATCTACACCACACTCAACAGGCTCTGGCCGAAACCAACGGAGCGATCGGCATGCTGGCGCTGGCCATTTTCATCCTCACACTAATACTCGTCATATGGCAGCCGAAAAACCTGGGTATTGGTTGGAGCGCGCTGGGCGGTGTGGCGGTGGCCTTGGCCACCGGAGTCGTACAACTCTCCGATGTCGCCGTCGTGTGGGATATCGTATGGGACGCTACATTCACCTTCGTCGCGCTGATCATCATTTCGCTGATCCTCGATGAAGCCGGTTTTTTTTCCTGGGCGGCCCTGCATATCGCGCGCTGGGGTAACGGACGCGGACATCTTCTGTTTCCGTTGATCGTCATGCTGGGAGCAGTGATTGCGGCGTTCTTTGCCAACGATGGCGCCGCATTGCTGCTCACCCCGATCGTGATCGCGATCCTTGTCCGGCTGGATTTTTCTGCTTCGGCCGCACTGGCGTTTATTATCGCCACCGGCTTCATCGCCGATACCGCGAGTCTGCCGTTGGTGATCTCGAATCTGGTTAACATCGTCAGCGCCAATTTTTTCGAAGTGTCTTTCGATCGCTATGCGACCGTCATGGTGCCGGTGGATCTGGTCTCGATCACGGCCACGCTGGCCGTACTCTGGCTGGCTTTTGGTCGCCGAATCCCGAGACGCTACCCGATCGAAGCGTTGGACGAACCCGGCAGTGCCATCGTCGACCACTATGTGTTTCGAGCGGCTCTTCCGATACTGCTGGCCCTGCTCATTGCCTATTTCGTGCTGGCGCGCTGGCACGTGCCCTTCTGTGTCGTTACCGGGGTCGGCGCTTTGGCCCTGACAGCGCTAGCTGGACGCTGGTGGCGCGCTGGCCGCGGGCGTCAACTCCCGCTGGGTCCGGTATTTCGTAATGCGCCCTGGCAGATCGTACTGTTTTCGATCGGCATGTATCTGGTGGTTTATGGACTTGGCCAGGCAGGTCTAACCCGCTACGGCGCTTGGGCGCTTGAATGGCTGGGCCAGCAGGGACACTTCGTGGCTACGCTCGGCACTGGTTTTCTGGCGGCCTTCGTTGCATCTGTGATGAACAACATGCCATCCACGCTGGTCGGCGCGCTCGCGATCAAGCAGGCTCAGGTTCCCGAAGTCACGAGCCAGCTCATGATCTATGCGAACGTCATCGGCAACGACCTCGGGCCCAAGTTCACGCCGATCGGCAGCCTTGCGACGCTGCTCTGGCTGCATGTGCTTGCCGGCAAGGGATATCGCATTGGCTGGGGCCAGTACATGAAAGTCGGTTTGACGCTAACCCCCCCAGTGTTGCTCGCCACCTTGGCCGCCCTGGCGCTATGGTTGCCTATGGTCCGAGGATAGCGTTTGCAGCCTATGCGTACCGAACAACGCGTTCGATACACGGTCGCCAACCAGCACGTCGCAGTTTAATGACGATACTCAAAACCGCCTCTGACAATCGGCCCGACATGATGGCACCCCAGCTAATGCCACGCTTGGGCGGGCTTTGAATCGTCAACGGAACTCGCCATCCAGACACCGGCCATGCTTTGCCTTGGCCAGCGCGCGGCTTGGGAAATTGATTACACAGCCGGCGCCGTCGCAGGCTGCCTCGATAAAATTTCCCGGCTGCGTTTAATCTTTATCGCCTGCCCATCACGCGCTAGCCTTGGCACATTAAACTTCTGTATGGCTTGTGATCGGGAACGATCACAAAGACCGGCTTAGTCGATAGGAGACGTCATGGCGCGAGTGGTTGTAATTGGTGGCAGCGGCCACGTCGGCACATATCTCATCCCCGCGCTCGTCGAACGCGGCCACGCGGTGGTCAACGTCAGCCGGGGCCTGGCCCGCCCCTATACGTCCAGTTCAACATGGCAGCATGTCGAACAGCTCTCAGCAGATCGCCCATTAGAAGAGCGCGACGGCACATTCGCGAGCCGTATCAAGGCATTGAAACCGGATATCGTGATCGACATGATTTCGTTCGAGCTCACCAGTACCCAGCAACTGGTCGAAGCGCTGCGGGGCGAAATTGAACATTTCATCCATTGCAGCACGCTCTGGGTATACGGACATACGACTGCCGTACCGGCCGATGAAAACGAGCCGCTCAATGCCTTCGGCGAATACGGCATCAACAAGGCCGAAATCGAGCGCTGGCTTGTACACGAGGCCAGAACCAGCGGATTCCCGGCGACGATCTTTAGACCTGGCCATATCGTTGGCCCCGGCTGGGCACCGATCAATCCACTGGGCCATTTGAATATTGACGTCTTCCAGCGAATCGCCCGGGGCCAGGAACTGACACTACCCAACCTGGGGCTCGAAACAGTTCATCACGTCCATGCTGAGGATGTGGCCCAGATCGTTTTGGGCTCGATGAGCCAATGGCGTTCGTCGGTTGGCGAAGTGTTCAACGCCGTGTCCGATCAGGCCTTGAATCTGCGCGGCTATGCCGAGGCCATGTTCGACTGGTTCGGTTTCCAACCGCAGCTCGCCTATGCGCCGCTCGAACAGTGGATGCAGCTGCAATCGCCCGAGGACGCCCAGCTCGGCTGGGAACACATCGCTCGAAGCTCTTGTCTTTCAATCAATAAGGCACGCCGGGCGCTGGGTTATCAACCAAGGTATACCAGCCTAGCGGGCGTTCAGGAATCGGTATCGGCATTGATAGCGGCCGGCCAGATCGAAACCCACTAAGGCATCGTTTTCAGACCTACGCCCCTGTCCCGCGATTGAAACGAGAACCCAGCCGGCCGTGGTCTAAAGACGACATCGCTCCGGTCGCCCACCGCAGGGCGACCGGAGCGAATACAGACCGCGTCAAGTCACTTGGCTTAGTTGCCGGTTGGCATACCAATGTTGACGCCTTGTTTTTCAAGCTGGTCACGAGCCCACTTGAAACGCTGGTAGGCCGAGATCGTGATTGGCCCGGTATAAATCTCGCTCTGCAGTTTGCGCGGTGGATACTCGACGTAACTCTTCATTTTCTCCTGGATCGCTTTATTGAACGCGACCATTGTCCAGCTACGCTCGGTATAGTTGTTCATGAATATGTTGTAGCGCTCCTGGGGGTCTTGCCACAGGTCGTAAACATTCGGGACCGTCGCAACATATTTTTTCGGACCTTTCCAGCCGAGATTACTATCCACCGATAGCCCGCCCGTATAGGCACCATCGTCGCCGCGTAGATTGAACACAGCCTTGTAATTGCCTGCCCGTACGGCACCCGGTGTCAATTCATCTTCGGTGAAATAGAACCACGTATTCCGCGGGTCTTTACCGGTGCCGAATAGCACGGGGGTCATGTCGTAGCTATCGAATATGATCGGTTGGCCTTCGCGGTCTTTCTTAGGCAGTTCGACACCGGCCAGCTTGGCGAAGGTCGCCATGAAATCGAGACCACCGATAATGCCGTGGAAACCACTGCCCGCCTTGATCTTGCCGGGCATCCAAGCAATCGCCGGTACTCGGTTTCCACCTTCCATATCGGTGCCTTTGGTGCCACGAAACGGCGTATAGCCCGCATCCGGGTAAACATCCTGCCAAGCACCGTTGTCCGTGGTGAATATGACCAGGGTGTTGTTATCGATTCCGAGCTCGCGGACCTTATCCATGATCATGCCGATATGCGTATCCAGTTCGACCATCGAATCCGCATACTTCGTCTTGGACAGTGATTTGTGTTCGAACTCCGGCGCCGGCATGTTGGGCTGATGTACCTTCATGAAATTAACGTCTAGAAAAAAGGGCTTGCCGGCCTGGGCTGCTTTATCCAGATAATCGAGTGAGGCTTTGACGATGTATTGATCCACGAATGGAATGCCGACAACCCCATTCGGATAGTCTTGGGTCTTCTCATCGGGCTTGTCGACATACTGGCCGTTCACGTCGAAATCCGTGGTTGCCTTTTCGCCCGCTTTACCTGAAAGCATACCGCGGGTGACCTTTTTGAACATGGCCCGCAGCTTTGGATCCATATCGGGAAACCAAGTCGGATCCGCGTATGTATAGGCGTTCAAATGATATAGGCCGACATATCGCATCTCGTCGAAGCCCTGCGCGTTCGGCAACGCATAATCGGCTTCGCCCAGATGCCATTTGCCGGTGAAGTAGGTGTTGTATCCGGCTTTCTTCAGAACAGAGGCCACGGTCCATTCGGCATGCGGCAACCCGCCCCCTTGGCCTTGAAAGGCAACGGTGGTCATACCGCTGCGGTTCGGGATACGCCCGGTCATCATCGCGGCCCGCCCGGGAGTGCAGCTTGGTTGGCCGTAGAACGAAAACATCGTCATGCCTTCGTCGGCCAGTCGATCCAGATTGGGCGTTGGCATTCCGCGGCCTTCGCCACCCCCATATGCGCCTAGATCCCCCCAGCCGACATCGTCGGCAACGATTAGCAGGATATTGGGTTTATTCTGCTGTCCCTGAGCGGTTTGCTGCTGATCTGCTGTATCGTTTTGTTGCGCAACCGCTGGAAACATCAGTGTGAGCATCCAGAGCGTAGTTAAAATACTGGAAACGAGTTTCATCACACTCTCCTCACTTAGACGGCCTTTCCTGAGCGCCATTTCTTTATTCGCAGATGCCAACCTGACTGAGACTTACAGGGCATTGCTCTGTTTTTACGGTCGTTTCGCGCCGACCTGAGGCCCAATTGAAATACGTCGCTATACCCAGACACGGGTCGCACAACATTCATTCGTTGGCTCGATCAAGCCGAACATCTCGTCATCGACCGGTCATTCAAGCCTATCGAACCTCGGCTTTTATGAATGCCCATCGATGGGCTTTTGCGCGGTCAAAAACGGGCTTCAAGACATACCGAGCTTACTTGGCCAGCCTGCAGACGCCTTAACAAAACAACGGGTGTTGGGCCGCTTTGGGTGTAAAGAACCCGCCATATCGGTCCTAACCGGCCCCGGTGGGCCATAGCCAGCTTGAGTGTCGCCCATGGGCACATCTCGTCTGCGCCACCGCTTCGACATAAGCACTCGGCGACCTAGGGTGCAGGCAACGGGTTAGATCACTTGCCCGTGTCCGACGGTGCCGGTGACAACGATATCGCCACCGAACGGTTGTAGGTCGCACGTACCAGATCACCCACCTTGACCTTCTTCAACACGGCTTGCCGATCCGGGTTATGGACATCGAATTGCATTTCGTTGCCTTTCGGTCCTTGCAGGGTAATCGTGTTTTTTTGCGTATCCACGGCAACAACCTTGGCTGATATAACACGGCGTGTTGCGCCGGTCACCGTAGGCTTTCCGTCTTCTTCGCCTCGGGAAACCTCTGCGCTGCTGGTATCGTCCGGCGTACCGGATGGCTGCAGCTGCAGCAGCAGAGATTCCGTATAGGCGGCGTTGATTCGATCACCCAATTTGAGCTTGGAGAAATATTCAACGTCGGGCGGGACTTCTACGGTTCGAATCTCGCCGTTATCGCCGCGCAGAGTGACTGTACGAGCCTGCCGATCGATTCCCGTGACTACGGCTGATACCTTCTCGGTCGCCGTTTCCTGCATACCCGGCTCGGCGGCCATAACCGGAGCCACAACCGGACATACGCCGAACATCGAAACCATGGCGGGAACAACAAATAGAGAAAGACGGAATCTGTATCGAGTTTTCATCGCAGTGCAACCTCGGTCTATGGAGAAATACGCCAGGCCCAGTCGAGCTGCTGCCACGGCACTCAAAAACGATAGGTATAACCCAACAGCGGCCCGTCATAGTCGACCGAATCCAGATAGCGACTGGTGCCACTGATATCCCAATACATATGCCGATAACCCAACGTAAAGGCATGGTGACCCAGGCTATAAGTGGTCCCGGCAAAAGCCTGCCAAGTTAGATCCGAATCTCCGGTGCCCACATCGGCAATGAACGGAAACGACCAGTTTGGCGTAAGGCGATACGCCCCGCGAAGTCCAGCGACCGCATCGGTCATATCGTCTTTGGCCTGAAAACGAAAGGACTGGCCTACCGCATCGACGATGAGCCGGGTATCGAAACGCGTAAAGCGAATGCCAGCCGTACCATAGAGGTCGAGTTTTTCAATCGGCACCAGGCGATAGCCGATGAAGCCATTGAATATCTCGGTCTTGGTTTTGAAATTCGTAGCCGTATCAATACTGCTTGGCTGATTCGGCGCTGTATTCTGGATCGGGAAACTCGAACGACCGGACTCGCTGATATCGGCATAGAATGCGCCGACCCCATAGATCCAGTCGCCCCGACGCTGGACCAGTTCCCCCATGAAAGCGAAATCGAGATTATCAAAAATTGTGCTGAAGCTCGCTTTGGCTTTAGCGCCGCCGGGAAACTCTTCTTCTACCGAAGTCGCCCAGACATAAATCGTGACATTCGTCCGGGTATCGTTCCGCTTGTCGCTATCGGCAGCCCATGCATCGGCCGCCACACAGGACATCGACAGCAAAACAGCCAAAGCGGCGAGTTTTTTTAACTTCGGCATGGCCAATCACCTCTCCGAGCTCGCCTGCGAACGATCAGGTCGTCACCGTACCGGTGGTCTACGAACTCATAGCTCGTTCTTCTAAAAAGAACGCGTCACCACAAGTTGTTCAAGCAACCCAACTCATTGGCGTAAGCGGCATCGATTTTTGACCAAACTCAACATACCGACAGCGCTTTTGGAGCAACTTCGGCATACCGATGAGCACTGGTTAATCCTAGTGATATCGACGCTGCGCATTTGCCAAACCATGGGCAATCGAAGACGTTCCGATCCATGTCTTGCGGACCATCAAACAGCTGGCTGTGCCCTGCATTCGATGCCGTCACGGGGTGCGTTCGTCGAAACGAGTTATTCGATCGTGTCACAGCGAGTTTTTAGGATTTCAAGTGGGGTGGGCGAATTCCCGCAACTCGTCTAAAACCCGATCCGGAGCGAGGACGTGCCATGTTGAATCTGGCTTTCGAGCCCGTCGTTGCGCGCGGATGGCTCAGCAGACAACCGGATGGGTTTATCAACGATGTCATCGGTATCGCGCGACTGCGTCGATATGGCGCGGGACGGACCATAGCCGAAGCCCATGTCCCCGGGGGCGGGCTGTACGGCATCCTGGAAGGCTGTGTCGAAATGCGTATAGGCCGAGCCTCCGGGGAAAGCAGTCTGGTCAATCTGTTCTGGCCAGGTGATTGGTTCGGCGAGGCAACGGTCATCGCCGGCGCGGCCTGTGTTGGATCTCTACACGCAAGATCCGATGTCATCCTGACCGAGATTCCACTGCCCCGTCTGCGAGTCATTTGCAATCAGACGCCAGAACGATGGCGTTGTATCGCCCAGCTGGCCATCGAAAATCATGCCGATACGACAGCGACCACGGCGAGCTTAATGATGCGCGACGGTCGGGCTCGCTGTATCGCGGCACTTTTGCGTCTTGGTGGCTGCTCAAAGAACGCGTCGTCGCATACCTGCGGCCCGAGGGTCCCGATTAGTCAGGAAGAAATCGCAGCCGCCGCGAATCTATGTCGTAACAGTGCTGGCGCCGTTCTTCGAGAGCTGGAAGCTCAAGGCGTGATTGCCGTCGGGTATCGAAACATTACGATCCTTTCGATCGACCGTCTGCATGATCGCCTAGCCGAGCTCACCGCCTGAGAGACCCGGTATACGCACCGACCCGCTGGACCGACCAAGCGCTGTTAGCGCTATGATCGCAACCCAATGGGGTCATGCGATGTCAGCGGCTTGCCCCGACGGCCGAGCCTCAAACGTGGTCTGTGATGAAACCAGTCAGCCGCGACACACGTCAGCGCTGCGACTATTTCGACTCGGCCGACATGACACACCGAAAGCCGAGATGGTTGGTACCGGTGCTGACTTCTCCCTTGCCACGCGTGCCGACCATATAGCGCGAACAATACTGATCGGTACAAAGAAACGATCCCCCACGCAGTACTCGTTTACGCTGCCCCGGCTCGGAGGGATCGAAAGCCGAAACAGGCCCCTGGGGATTGCGGGCCACGCCGCCTGCCTGCCCCAAGCGCGCATAGTAATCGGGCCGATACCAGTCGGTAGTCCATTCCCAGACATTACCCGCGACATCGTAGAGCCCGTACCCATTGGGCTCGAACTGGGCCACTGGGCTGATGCCGATATAACCATCCGCCCCACTATCGGCGTCCGGGAAATGGCCCTGCAGCGTATTGGCCATCCAGTGCCCTTGGGCTTTAAATTCATTTCCCCAAGGATAGAGCTTGCCGCTCAATCCACCGCGGGCCGCAAATTCCCATTCGGCTTCGGTCGGCAAACGTTTGCCGGCCCAACGTGCATAAGCCTGGGCGTCTTCGTAGGCGATTTCGACTACCGGATACTGTCCGCGGCCGCGCAGATCACTGTCCGGGCCCAGCGGATGCCGCCAGTTGGCGCCGTGTATATAGGCCCACCACTGGTAATAGTCGTCGAGCGGCACAGGACCGTCCGGAGGCGCAAAAACCACGGCGCCCGCGACCAGGTTTTCAACCGGCACGCCCGGGAAATCCTCGGCTCGAGGCGGTCGCTCGGCGAGCGTCATATAGCCAGTCGCCTCGACGAACTCGGCGAACTCGTCGTTAGTCACCTCGGTTTTATCCATCCAGAACCCATCCACGTAGACCCGGTGAATCGGCCGCGAATCTTGGGTGGCATTCATGCCAACCATGTTCTGGTCGTGTCCGATCGGCTCAGCAGCGCCCATGGAGAATTCGCCGCCTGGAATCCAGACCATGCCCTCGGGGGCGGCGCCCGGGGGCGGCCCTTGATTCTGTTCGGTCTTTTGAAACCCTGGGGGCACCTGATCTCTGTCTGGCTGCTCAGAATGCGAGCTGAGCATCCAGCCAGCGCTCGCGAGCACCAGTATGAATCCCCCCAGAACACCCAGGCTGATTCGAAGACCTGGCCCGGAATACCATCGACCTTTTTCGACAGGCGTGCTCTTCATGACCATGCTCCGACCTGAAAGCATTCTTGGATCGATCGTCCCCGATAGCCTATGCCAACCCATCCGGCATTCAGTGTTTCGCAGGTGGATATATGACTGTCCAATCCTTTTCCATATCGACCACGGTCCAGCCCTGGCTTTTGGCCTGGTTGAGCGCCTTGTCGAGATGGCCGATTTTGGAGTGTCGGTCGTAGGCCCACTCGCGCTGGGCATCGGTGTGATGCACGATCAGTCCAAGGCGCGGTCCGGCGCCGGCGGTCGTCCATTCCAGCATCTGCAGATCGCCATCCGAGTTACCGGCAGCGAAAATCGGGCGACGACCGATATACTGATGAATGCCGACCGGCTTACCCGGACCATCATCGATGAAGTTCAACTCCGGCAGCTTGATGAGCACCGGGCGGCCGTCGCGGTGGGCGTATTTCTCCTTGAGACTGCTGCCGACGACTTGTTCAGGAGGAATGCCGTAGCTC
The DNA here is from genome assembly GCF_049568105.1 of Salinisphaera sp. SPP-AMP-43. GTDB lineage: Bacteria > Pseudomonadota > Gammaproteobacteria > Nevskiales > Salinisphaeraceae > Salinisphaera. The sequence goes on along the minus strand of NZ_CP145335.1, from coordinate 2,076,196 downwards.
TTCCAGGAAAACGCGCGCAGAAAGTCGATACCGCCGCCAGAAACGATGAACGTCTTGAAGCCGTTGTCTCGCAGATAACCCAGCAATTCCAGCATCGGCTGATAGACCATCCCGGTATAGGCGCGCTTGGTTCGTGGATGCCGTGCCTGGGCCAGCCATCGCTGTACGCTCGCGTTGAAAGCGTCAGTGGTCATACCAGCATGGGTCGCTGCAACCACTTCCAGTAACGCTTTCGGGTCGGCGGCCAGAGCGGCCACCGCCTGACCTTTCAAGATCGAGGCAAACGGCGCCTCGTGCTGCCATTCCGGGTGTTGCGGCGCCATTCGCCGCACTTCATCCAGAGCATAAATGAACTGAAAATACAGCGGTTTTTCCGACCACAGAGTGCCGTCATTATCGAACACGGCAATCCGCTCGGGCTCCGGCACATACGCAGGCGAGCCCGCGTTACTGATGCGGTCGACGAAGCGGATGACGGATTGTTTGGCCGGCCCGTCCCGCCAAGATGGCAACGGGGCCGCGGCGCTAACCGTGACCAGTAGCACAAGCGTCAGCGCGAAAAATCCGATAACAACCGATCTGAGTCTATTGTTCATCACAGACACCCCGAGCGGCTAGACAGATCATGGGCAAGCTCAGTATTTATCCGCGCGGTGCATCGCCAATACCGAGCCCGATATCCTTTTTCGGATATTTGACGAAAGTCGCAGCATGCTGCTTCTGCAGTTGCAGGATGGGACCGTAGGCCCATTCGTAGTCGCCGTTGCTCATCGTCCGACGCTCCTTAGGGTCGCGATAGAGATCGAACACCCAAGGCGCCACACCGACCGGCACGTAGCGCGACATACTGATGTTGGTGAACGGCTGGTCGCTGAGCAGGACCTTGAAATATCCCTTGAATTCGCCCCAACGCAGCCCGGAGAAATCGGCCTGGTTATAGACGAACACCGCCTGGCGACCACTCTGGCCCTGATCAGCCAATAGAAATGAAGTCTGATCGATCCCGTCGATATAGCGCTCGGAGGGAATCTGGTCTTCGATCCCGGCAACCGCCAACGATGTATTGAACAGATCCATTAGATCGAACAATCCGTCGCTGACCCGGCCCGGCTTGATCAGCCCCGGCCAGTATGCGATGCCCGGTACACGTACCCCGCCTTCCCAGGTCGTGCCTTTACCCGACCGGAACGGCGTAAAGCCTGCGTCCGGAAAAGAGTCTTCCTCAGGCCCGTTATCCGAGGTAAAAAAGACGAGCGTATTATCCAGCTGACCGGTGTTCTGGAGCGTGGCCATCAGTCGGCCCACGATATCGTCGACTTCGATCACGGCATCTTTATAAGGCAGTTTCGCTGGGCTGCGACCTTCATAGCCGGCGGCCGCAAAATTATCGAAGTGCAATTTTCCAAAGGCATGGATCAAATAGAACGGCTGGTTCTGTTTCGCGGCGCGCTCGATAAAATCAACCGACCAGTTCGCGAAATCCTGATCGCAGTTACCGATCTGCTGGACCGTCTCGAGCGGATAATCGATCTTGAGCTGGCGGCCTTTTTTACCGGTTACGACCGCGTTGTATGCACTCAAGCTCTTGAAGGTCTTGACCCGCTCCGGATCGGCGACGAGCTGTTCGTATTTGCGGGGCATCATGTACTGCGTATATTCGCTAATGACGCCGAGAAAACCGTGAAATTCGTCGTAGCCGACCTGCTGCGGCTGCATGCCCTGACCTTCGCCGATATGCCATTTACCGGCCAACCCTGTGATATAGCCATTCTGGCTCAATAATCGGGCAGCGCTGACCTCGGCGGCCCAAGGGTTCTTGGTCGGACGGTCATTGGCCAGAAGCGGTCGAGTCAGCCCGCTACGCGCTGGCAGACGACCTGTCATCAAAGCAGCCCGGGTCGGCGTACACAGCGGCTGAGCATAGGTCGAGGTCAACTTCAAACCCTCGGCAGCCAACCGGTCGATATTCGGCGTCGGCGCCCCGATCATTGCCCCGCCCCCAAAGGCACCCGGGTCGCCATAGCCCATATCGTCGACCAACAGGATCAGAATATTCGGCTTGCGCCCGATTTTCGCCTCCAGCTGCTTTAGCTTGTTGCGAGCGGCTTTTTCCTGCTTTGGATGCGGGATCGCCGGCTCGAGATATTCCGCGACGCGAACGGTGCGATCCCAGCCTTGCCCTGTCTGGGCCCAAGCCGTGTCGTTGCTCAAAGCAGCGGCCGCGACCACGACGGCGATCGACAAAAATCGGCGGCTGTTCATATCGATGTCCTCGAGGTCTCGTGCACTAACGACACTTGGTGTTCAACGCTCTATTCCGGGCGTTATCTCGAACAGGCTTATTTCATGGTCACGACCACGGTTTCGGTAGTGCCGGCCAAAGCCCTCGTTGGCCGGTAGTCGGCCGTGCTCGACCTTGTTGCCCAGAGCGCAATCTGTGCGCCGCTTAAAACATCCTGTGACCGGCGCGACTTATCGATCCATCTTTCGGTCGTATCGGGGTCCCGGCCGGCTGGCCAGCTCGCGGGTCGATCGCGCCCTCGACCGCCCGCGGCCCCGCTCACAGTCGGCTGCCCATGCGCACCCAATACCCGCGCCGTGCAAACCGTCAGGCACAAATCGCTTTTTTGAAAAACAACATCGTCCACCAGCGCGGCTCCAGCAACCGAAGCGGCTGCGCCAATCATGGATTTTATTATCTATAATAAAAATAGATACGGCGACTTCACGATATAAAGCCTGATTTAGTGTCAATATTAGACCTTTGTCGCGGCACTACCAGACGTTCGACACGCTCAATAACGCATTGATAGATCTGATTTGTTCGGCTCCGCGGGCGCCTCTAGCCAACGCGGCTATGCACAGTGCCGTTCATCCTTGTTCGAAGCTGCGCTCTGGCCCGGCGAGCCAACACCAGTACGAGCAACCGCGGTCTAGTCTCGCCTAATCGTTAAACCGCTATCCGCCCATCACCAGGCCACGGGCTGCTGATGCATCAGCCGGCCCATTTCACGCTTTATGTGTTCTGGCGCGGCGCGACTTTTAGAAACGATCGGATCGGCGACGATAAAGTTGGATATTCCCGGCCGCCCGGGCAATTCCACAACCAGCGGCGCGCCAGACCCATTTAAAAATTCAGACTTAACACGCTTGTGAGCGGATACTGAGCGGTTGGTCAAAAATCACCACAGGCTGAATCATTCGGCCCAGCCCATGTTACTGCGCGACTTTCCACTGACCGTCGATGCGGCAGAACGTCACCGTGGTGTCGCTGGTGCGCTGAGCCGCATTCGCCACAAACCGGGTCCGCCGGCACGTCGCACCGGCACGATCGCTGGCCGGAGACGGCGTAATCGTGCCCCAGTGCCCAGTTTTGTCATTACGCCACGTGATCGTATCGCCGTCGCTACCGTGGTTGAGCGCCTGGCGCGTTGCATCGCGCAACACCTGCCAGTCTTCATCGGTGAAACGAGCGACCGCGGAACTGTCCAGAAATCTGAAGTTGAAGGCCTGGGCTTGGTGGAACGACGACAGCCCCATTACACCGGCGACCCAGACAGGGACGGCCCACCGGAGCCACGAACTCGGGCCCGATCGTGTGCCCCACCCACCGTTCGAGATCGCATTCACGCCCAAAACCGATGCATGCCGTCTCATGATGATCTCCGGTTCGCTGTGCCGCCGACACAATCCGCACGTACTCGATGGCCAGCACCTTTGAATCCAATATAGCATCCGCTGTTCGGCTCGGACGATGCCTTCCCAAACGTCTAATCACACGGCTTGATCCGAATCAACCTGCGCTCTCGAGAAGCCCCCGAGACTGATATGGCCGATGCATCAGACAGCGGCCGAGGGCGTTGCGTTGCTACCTCGGTCTGCCAGGAACAACACAAGAGCCGGATCGATGCCAACAAACAAGATACTCGTGCCCGTCGATCTGAATCACGATGCCACCTTTGGCTTGGTTTTCCCGGTGACCCGTCAGCTTGCACGCCATCACTCGGCACGGCTGCACCTGCTGACCGTGGTACCGACCGAACTGGCGCTCTGGCCGTATGTCCCCCATGGCTTTCTAGAAGAAACCCGCAAGTTGACCGAAGCCCAGCTGCAGGATCTCGGCGACCTCAATTACGGCGACGACGTCGATTGGCGCAGCGAAGCCCTGACCGGCGCGATCGCCGCGACGATCGTCGAGCGCGCCGGCGAACTCGGCGTCGGTTTGATCGCCATTGCCTCTCACGATCCGAATTTCGCAGACCGGCTGCTCGGCGGCACCGCTTCACGCGTGCTGCGTCGTGCCCACTGCGCAGTGCTCGTACTCCGGCCCGGAGGCCTCTGGCATTGGGACGACGGTCAAGATTCGCCGGAAGGCCAAGGCGCCTGACTATTCGAAATTCCGGCGCAGACACTGTCGGGCGCTTATCAAACGCTCGCCCAGCTCTTCGATAGCTCGGTCTGGTTCCTAAAAACAACCGATGGCGCATTCAAGAATAACCGGCATCCGAACATGACCTGGATCAACGGCAGATTCGCATACCTGGGCTCTGATAATCATTGCTAGCCGCGTTATCGAATGACAGAAAATGTACATGCCCCTGACCCATATCACCGACTTCACCCCGGGCATCGCCCTGGGCGGCGGTTTACTGATCGGGGCGGCCGCGGCTTTGCTCATGGCCGGGCTTGGGCGTATTGCCGGCATCTCAGGGATCGTGCATGGCTTGTTCGCGGGGATTGCTGGCAGCGGCTGGCGCGCCAGTTTTCTGGTAGGTCTGATCGCCGGCGCCGCGCTCTATGTCGCGATCTGGCCCGGCGATATTCCAGTCCGCCACAGTTTTCCGGTGGCGCTGCTCGGCATGGCCGGTCTGCTGGTCGGCTTTGGCACGCGCCTGGGCTCGGGCTGTACCAGCGGGCACGGCGTCTGCGGCGTGGCCCGTCAGTCTCGACGATCGATCGTTGCCACCGTGGTGTTCATGATCTGCGGCGTGATCGCGGCCATCGTACTCCGCCATGGCCTAGGTATTGCCCCATGACACGGCATCTGATCGCGGCCGCCGCCGGTCTCATGTTCGGCTTCGGGCTATGCTTATCGCATATGGCCGATCCCAACAAGGTCCTTGCCTTTCTGGATATCGTCGGCGGCTGGGACCCAAGTCTGGCCCTGGTTATGATCGGTGCCGTGATGGTAACCATACCGGCGTTCGCAAGACTGAGACATTGGCGCCGGCCATGGGCAGGCCAGACCATGCATTGGCCGACGGCCACGCACATCGACCGGCGCCTAGTGCTAGGGGCAGCGCTGTTCGGTCTCGGATGGGGGATCGCCGGCTACTGCCCCGGCCCGGCGGTCGCTGCATTGACGTTCAACCCGAAAGAAGCCCTGATATTCGTGGCCGCATTGCTCATCGGCGGTCGCCTCGCCGGACGATTCACCGGCTGATGCCAGGCTATAATACGCATCACGTGTCCCGCGCCGGCGAAGACTGGTCATCCCGGGCGATATAAACCTGCACCTTATGTCGCTTGCCGTCGTCGACCAGTGTCAGCGTGTGCCCTGGCTGCGCCTCGCCATCAAGAACCCAGCGACTGTTCTGAACGACGCGATTATCGATCTGCTCAACGACAATCGCGTAGTTCGTCTGGCCACGGCGCAACTCGACAGCGTAGCCGCTCCAGTCGGCCGGCAGGCAGGGCTCGATACGCAGGGTCTCGCCGTGGCAGAGCTTCAATCCCAACAACGCTTCTAATACGCCGCGGAATAACCACCCCGCGGCCCCGGAATACCAAGTCCATCCGCCCCGCCCGGCGTGCGGTGCAACCCCGTAGACATCCCCGGCCAGCACGTAGGGTTCGGTGCGATATCGCGCGACACCCTCGGGATCGACGGCCTGTCGAATCGGGTTGAGCAGCGACGACAAATGCCAGGCCCGGGCGGCGTCGCCCAGCGCTGCTGCGGCCCAGACGGCCCAGACGGCGCCATGGGTGTATTGCCCCCCGTTTTCTCGAATGCCGGGCGGGTAACCGCCGATATAGCCCGGATCCTTGCGGCTGCGCTCAAAAGGTGGCGCGAGTAGCAAGATCTGGCGGGTCTCTTCGCGCACCAGCCGCTGATAAGCGGCCGTCATGGCCTGTGCCGTGCGCGGGTTCTCGGCGCCCAGCGCCAACACCGACCAGGTCTGGGCCATGAGATCGATCTGGCATTCTTCGTTCTTGGCCGAGCCCAGCGGCGTGCCATCGTCGAAATACGCCCGTCGATACCAGGCGCCATCCCAGGCATTGGCCTCGGCTTGGCGTTCCAACTCATCAGCCAATGCCGTGTAACGCTGCGCCCGTTCGTAATCGGCCATGGTCCGGCACAGGGCCTCGACATCGCGACACACTCGAATCAGAAACCAAGCCAGCCATACGCTTTCGCCCCGGCCCTTGGCACCAATCCGGTTGAAGCCGTCGTTCCAGTCGCCGCCGCCGATCAATGGCAGCCCATGTGCGCCCAGCCGCGCCGCATGATCGATAGCCCGCGTGCAGTGCTCGTATAACGGCCCGTTCTGTTCGCCGCTTTCGAATTCGGTGTAGCGCTCGGCTTCCCCGGCCTCGAGAGGCGCCCCGGACAGATAGGCCACCTCCGCGCTCAGAATCGATGCGTCACCGGTCGCTTGGACATACTGGGCCACGACATAAGGTAGCCATAGCAGATCGTCCGAATAGCGGGTCCGCACACCGCGCAGCGGGCGCTCGTGCCACCAGTGCAGTACGTCGCCTTCGGCAAACTGTCGAGACGCAGCCCGCAGGATATGGGCTCGCGCCCACTCAGGACGCGACCACAGCAGCGCCAACACGTCCTGTAGTTGATCGCGAAAACCGAACGCACCGCTGGACTGGTAATAGCCGGTACGCCCCCACAGCCGACAGGACAAAACCTGATATGGCAACCAACGATTCACCATGATATCGGTCGCGCGGTCCGGAGTACGGATCTGTACACTGCCCAAATGGCGGTCCCAGAACGCTGCCAGAGAAGCCTGGGCGGGCGCTGCGACTTCCGGTGCCTTGAAACGCGCAGCCAATGCCAGGGCCTGCTCTCGATCCCGGCCCTGGCCCAGTATGAAATAGACCGTATGGCTGGCTTCGGGCGGCAGATCGATATGGACCTGATAGGCGGCACACGGATCCTGTCCGGTCTCGATACGCCCGGACAAACCGATGCGAAACAGCGCCGCCGGCGCTTCCAAGCGCCCGTTTCGCCCCAGAAACTCGCAGCGATCGGTCGTCAGCCCGTGCGGGCGTTCACTGCTCGCGACGAAAGCCACACCTGGCTCGGCCTCGCGCAGAAAGGCATTGCGTGCCAACAACACCGCAGCCTGGGTGTCGTAATCGACCACGATATGCGGCGCGGTGGCCGTACGCACCGGCCCGAGAACCCATTCGGCGTAGTAGGTCGCGGTCAGCCGCCGGACCCAGGGCCAGCGATTGATCAGCGTCAAACATACGATTTTGACAGGCGCCTCGTGATCGACGCTGACCCGCAGACTCTGCTCTACACCGTGTGAGTTGTGGCGATACCATGTATAGCCGGCGCCGTGTCGTATTTGGTAGGCGCCATCGGCTGGGCGTGGCGCCGGGGTTGGCGTCCAGACTTCGGCGGTTTCCTCGTCGCGCAGATAGATCGCTTCGCTGGCAGGATCGGCTACTGGATCGTTGCTCCAGGGCGTAAGACGGTTTTCGCCGCTGTTACCAGCCCACGTACAGCCGAGCCCGGCTTCCGTGGTGATACAACCGAATTCGGGATTCGCAATGACGTTCGACCACGGCGCCGGCAGCCGGCGCCCCGGATCGAGGTGGATCACATACTCTCGACCGTCGTCGGCAAAGCCGCCGAATCCGTTGTCGAACTCGAGATCCGACGGGCGCGACAACGTAGGCGTCGGATAAACCCGTTCATGGGGCGGGCCGATCGCAACGAATGGCGGCAAGGTGGGCGGTGCGCTCGCCGCGCGGGCCAGCTGTTCGGCGATCGGGCCGGCCGCCGAATCCAGGACCACACGGGCTGCGGCCCAAAGCCTTTGTCGATCGGGCGCTGACAACTCCGAAGCCGCCACAATATGCGCTTGACCAGCTGTGCTGCGCTGCACCCGACTGCCGGCTTCGGCGATCGCCTGCTGCAGCCGATCTCGCATCGGCTGTACATAACCACCCGGGCTGTCGTCGACGAAGACCAGATCGATGGCCCGACCGCGACGCGCCCATAGGGTGTGGGCCTGTAGCAGCCGACTCGCGAAATCGAATCCGGCATCGACAGCGAGTCGGACCATAAGTATTGGCAGGTCTCCGGAAATACCGCGCCCCCAAAGCGCCGACTGAATACGTTCGACACCGCGCAGCACGTCATCGGCCGCGCGTAGCGATCGCACCGGCGCCAGCAGCAGTGATAACAGCTGCATCATCCAGACCACATCTGGCGGGTCGATATGCAGATCGCTCAGCTCTTGTTCCGCTGCCATCCGGCCTTGATCAAAAGCCCACTGGATACGCGACAGGCCACGATAGCCGTGCAGCGCCGACCGCACCGCACGCCGGGAATGGCCCACACCGGTCACGAACACGATCTCGGTATCTGCATGCGGGCCCAGTGTCAATTCCACGCCGCAGCCCAGCACCGGATCGAGCACCGTACCAACCGAATGGGTAAAACCGGACAGCCCGGTCGCAGTCAGCGCTCTCGGCCTGTCGATGCGGCCCAGCCGGCCAAGAAACCGCTCCCGATCAGTCTCCCATTGCACTGCTCGGTGCCGACCGGGTGCAACGACCACCGCATGGCCAAGATAGAGCGGTTTTTCGTGCGGACCGCGCGGCCGACGACGGAACAACATAAACTGTCGATCGGCTTGATAGCGGCTTTGAACGAACAGTTTGGCGAACGCCGGATGACGTGCATCCTCGGCCGGTGGCGCCAGCGCCACTTCGGCATAGTCGGCGATCAGCAATCGACGTCGGTGCCCGGATTCATTCTGAATGCGAAGATGACGAATCTCGACATCGTGCTCGCAGGCGATAGTGATACGCAGTCGGGCGAACAACTCCAGCGCCCGGCATTGATGCTCAACATAGTGGGGCGCGAACAGCGTCCGCCGTTGCCCGGTAACGCTGCCTTCGGGTTCACCCCCAACCGAGACCAGCCGGTCGCGATCGAGATCCTTGAGGTAACACCAGCGCCCGAGGCTTTCACGGGTCGCATCCGGGGCCCAGCGCGTCAGCGCCCGACCCTCCCATTGGCTGCCGCCGCTGCCCTGGCTGCTTTGGATCAACGATAGATGGCCATTCGACAACAGGTTGTAACTCTGGCCCAGCAACGGCGTCTCGGGCGACCATACCGGCAACGCCACTGCAGCAATGAACGGCTGCGGCAACTGGGTTTCTGGCCACGGTTTCAGGGCGGGCGCCAGCTCCGGCGGTCGTTCATGTAACAGATTGCCCAGCCGCGCGATCCGCGCATCCTGCTGAAATCGCTTCGGCATGGGATCGTCGTTGAGCATATTACCGATCGCCAGCAACAGCATGCCCTGGTGATGGCTCATATACGAGCGAACCACACGCGCCCGGCGCGTGGATTGACGTCCGGCTTGGCCGTAGTCGATCGCTTCGTAGAGGCCATATTCGCCCAGCCCACCGGCCCGTTCCAGAGCACGGATATTGCCGAGTACTGCATGCGCAGCGAACGGCAGCGCCATGACCGAAGAATAAGCCGATATCACCAGCCGGTCGCCCAGATCGCGGCGAAAACCGATTTCGGGAATGCCGAATGCCCGATATTGATAGTTGGACTGGGCGTCCAGCTGATAATAGCCGGATTCAGAGATGCCCCAAGGCAACTGCAGCCGCCGCGAATACGCCATCTGAGCCTCAATCGCACTACGACAGGCTCGGCCGACCAGACTCGCGCCTGGTGCTGGCATCAACAAAGTTGGCATTAGATATTCGAACAGCGTCGCGCCCCATGACATGAGCACGGTTCGACCGTCGATTTTCCGGAACGGGCGTCCCAGATACAGCCAGTGTCGACTGGGCACGTCGCCCTTGGCGATCGCTACGAAACTGGTCAATCGGGCTTCGGAAGCCAACAGGTCGTAAAACCCGGAATCCAGACGTGCCTCATCGACGCTGTAACCGATACGAAAAAGATGCCGGCTGGGCTCGTATAAAAAGGCGAAATCCATGCCGGCGACCCAGTGATCGGCAGCGTGCGCGATCGCAGCAATGTCCCGACACAGCGTCTCTGTGGCATGCATGGCATCCTGTAGCGCGCGCTGCAGCTGCCGATTCCAGGTGCTCGCTCGCGATCGGGCTGAGGCCGTGCAATCGGCCGCCTCGAGTTCGGTTTCGAGCCGTTCGACCAGGGCCTGCGCATCCCTGCAGATCGTCGTACCGTTATCCAAGGTCATCGGCTGTTCGAGACAAGACCGGATGGCCTCGAAGCCGTGTACCAGCGGCTGTCTGGCCGTCCCTCGGCCCGCATACAGGTCGGGCGGATCGGCGAGCAGGCGTCGCCAGGGCAGCAGCTGATCGCCAAAATGTCGGGCCAGAGTCGCCTGGCGTCGCAGCTCATCCAGCCACTGGTGCAATTGTCCGAGGCGCTCGGTGCTCAAATGCACGCTTCGATGCTGGACTAAGGCCAGCAATTCGGCCCGCAGGGCTGGTATATCCTGCTCGCAGAAACGCTTCAGAAGCGCCCAGCCGTAGGCGTCGGTGCCGCCGGCCTCGATCGCCTCCCGGCGCGCCCGGAGCTTGGCGATCCAGCCGATCTCAGCGTCCCCGGGGCGAGCCGGGTCAGCGGCACGCAGCGTCGTTTCCAATACCGATAGCGTATCCCGCACCCCCAGCAACAGCCGCCATGGCTCGATCGGCTGGCTCGGAAGCTGTTCCAGACCGCGCGCCAAGGTGATCAAACAGGCGGCGAAATTGCCACTGTCGACGGTCGATACATAGCGCGGCGCCAGCGGCGTCAACTCCCGGGTTTCATACCAATTCAGAAGATGGCCACGGTGCTGCTGTAAACGCGCCAGTCGATCGAAGCTGTTCGACAGGCGGGCGACCAGCGAAAACAGATCGATATAGCCGAAATCGTGGGCCGAGAGCACGGCAAGCATGCCCATGCCGATATTGGTGGGCGAGGTACGGCGAGCCAGAACGACCTTCGGTTCTTCTTGATAATTGTCCGGCGGCATCCAGTGGTCGTCCGGCCCCATGAAGCGCTCGAAGAAAAACCAGGTTCGCCGCGATATATCTCGCAGTAGCCGGCGCTCGGCCGCTCTCAGCTGTGGTGCGGCCACCGGCGGCGCCCGGCTGACGTAATGCGCCAGCATCGGCGCTACCAGCCACGCCAGTACGAACGGCCCTGCTGGAAGCAGCGCAGCCGGCGCGAACAGGCCCAGCCACAGTACGACACCAACAGCGAACGCCGGCGAGATCCACATCTCCCGCCAAGCCGCCGTCCATGTGAGCGTGCCGGAAAAATCGCGGTGCACCTCATGCGCGGTCCGCCAGTCCAGCAGGTGACGCCGTGACACCCGCATGCGATAGAGCGTACGTACGACGCCGTCGATGACGAACAGGCTCTCGTAGGGCAACACACAAAGAGACAACAGCCAGCGCCCGGCGCGGGCCCACAGACGTCGCGGTATCGACTGTAGATAGCGCGGCGCGCGACGCCAATCGGCCGCACAACGCCATAGCTGCGTCAACAACTCCACCCAGATCGGCGCCGCCGAAAGCCCGACTAGGCCCAAAGTCCAGGCCCAAGCCGCTCCCGGCAGCAAGCCGGCCCAGACCACGCATAGCAGCGCCAGCGTCGCAGGCGCGGTCATGCTACGGCGCAGATTGTCGAGAATCTGCCACTGCTGAATCAGAGTCAGCGGATTGGGTTCGCGTCGGCCTTCGGCCAGCGGCACCCAACGCCACAGCCAGGGTAAAAGCTGCCAGTCACCACGGATCCAGCGATGCGAGCGGCGCAGATACACAAAAATACTGGGCGGAAACTGTTCGTAAAAACGCGTATCCGACACCAGCGCAGTACGGCCGAAACTGCCTTCGAGCAGATCATGGCTAAGCAATCGGTTGGCCGGCAGACGTTCGTTGAGCGTCGCGCCGATGACGTGCGGGTCGTAGATTCCCTTGCCGGCAAAGATCCCCTCGCCGAACAGATCCTGGTAGGCGTTGGACACCGCATTGGTATACAGATCGACGGTTGGGTCGCTGTCGAAAATCTGGGTAAAACGGGTGGGCTCGACCGCGCTCGGATCACTATCGAGCCGCGGCTGTAAAAACGCATAGCCACGCTGGACGCGCATTCGTTGTGTATCGACGATCGCCTGATTGAGTGGATGCGCCATGGTGCCCACCAGCAACCGGGCCGTGCCTTGCGGCATGGCGGTATCGGCATCCAGCGTGATCACATAGCGAATCGCCTGGAGCCGGGTTCGATCGCCGGCCAGGGTTTCGAAATTTTGGCGCCCGTTGCCGGTGATCAGACGATTGAACTGAAGCAGCTTGCCGCGCTTGCGCTCCCAGCCCATCCAGCAATTCTGGGCCGTATTCCACTCGCGCCGGCGATGCAGAAATACGAACGGGCCGCGATTGTTCGCCGTGTCCCGGTAGCGCTCGTTGAGCGCTTCTAGGCGCGCTCGGGTCGTCTCCAGAATCGCTGCGTCCTCGGCGTGATCGTAATTGGGGGCATCGGCGAAGTCGCCCAGCAGGACATACACCAGGTTGGGATCCGCGTTATTGAGATAGTTGATTTCTAGCCGTTCGAGCAGCGGTGCAATGTCGTCGATCTGACTCAGCAGGCAGGGAACGGCCACGGCACTGCGACAGCGCTCGGGAATGCCGGCATCGAAGTCCAGCTTCGGCAGGCAGTACGGCGGCAGCATATGCGTGATCAAGCCATTGAGCAGTCCGGAGGCCAGCCCCCCCATCATGACGGTGGTCAACAGCATGACGAGGGTCATAATCGGCCAGGCGGCACCGTGGCCAGCGACGAACACCCCAAGCGCCAACCACAGCGGCATCGCAAATATCGCCAGCCCCAAGAAATACAGCAGCGACGCCCATCGATGCGGCAACTCGTACCATGGCCGATGCAGGCGTTGGCCTATCCGCCCAGCCAGTTCGACCCGACCTTCATCGATCAGATAGAAGCCTACATGGCGTCGATAGCGATCGGTCGTCGCGGCCTGGGCACATTGCAGCGCCACACGCACGATCTCGATCTCGGCGACCGCGGCGCGCCGGGCATGCCGCTCGACCGCCTTGCGATAGCGATCCCGTGATGCGAAGTCCATGCCCTCATAGGCCCCTGCCGGGTCCTGACGCAGCAGCGTATCGACGATCAGCAACGACTCAGCGATCTCTCGCCAATCATTGTCCTCCAGAGTGCGCAGGCTCAGAACGAGACTGGCCACACCCATACCGCTCGGCCGGCTGTCGTCGGTCGCAGGCTCATCGGACACGCCCTGCTCGGCTACTGCCAGCAATCTTTCGAGCAGCACCCAGCGCAATACCGCCGGTAAAGCCCAAACCTCGCCGATATTGAGCACGCAAACCTGCTGATAGATATTGACGTAGTCGACAATATGGTCGACATCCACGGGTTCGCCGCCCTGGGCAATCAGTTCCACGGCCAGCTCACGAACCCGAAGCTCTGGCCGACCGGCGGCGCCACGGATTTGCGGCAGCTGGACGAGATAGCCCGGCGGCAGACTTTCGCGTACCTGCTCGATCGCGCGCTGCACGATATGCCAGTTGTCCAGCAGCCATTCCTCGGTACGACTGCCACGCTGCCCACGGCTCACACGATGACCGATGCGTTCATACAACCGTTGGTAGCCGACCTCGATGAGCGTGATCAGCCGGCTGACGGCCGGTGCTGCCCGTGAACGGAGCAGTCGCTGATGGGCCTGGGCCAGATTCGAGATCCACTCGATTTCGACTCCGGTTTCTGACGTGGTCTGCGCAGCGTGGGGCGCCGCGGTCGACGATCGATCCCTGGATTTGAGCGCAGGCTTCACGGGCGGATTCCTCCGCCTGAAACGAACGGCCTGTCGTACCCAAGCATCGCCCGGGGCCTGTCTCGTCGCCCCTGCCTGGTCCATGACAAAGCGATCGGCCGAAAATGTCGGTCGATAGGCGGCTCGTTCTGCTGGCCAACTGCGACAGGCCAGCTTCGGCGCTGTTTTTCAGCACCGGCCGGCTGCGTCTGCTCCCGCGACGGACCTTGGCGCCGCTGCCGAGCCAACCTCGACACGCCCTAGACCTGCCTACGCTGGTCAGCCATCGCGATACAGGCCGGTCAATTGCCGACAGGGTTGATCGTCATGAATCGCCTGAGGGCGGGCATGTGGCAGGTCCTGCAAGATCAATACCGGACGATCGCAGTGGCTGGCCACGGCGTCGGCAATCGAGCCCAACTCCCAGATCGATTCGTCCGATGCCCCGTGTGCGCTGAGGGTGACCAGATCGACATCTTCGGTCTCCGCCACATTCACGATCGCTTTAGCTACGCTGCGGGCCTGCACCAGCCGACTGCTGACCTGCACGCCCTGGTTCATGCGATGACAGGTGGCATCCAGATAGGCCTGGCCGGCCCGCAGCTGTTCTTCGAGCAGCCGTTGTTGAAGCGTTGCCATCTCGCCGGTCATGCGCAGCGCGGACAGCTCGATCGGCAGCGTTACCACCTGCAGCAGGATGAGCTCGCCGTACTCGGTTTCGCGCAATAGCGAGACCGCTCGGCAAGCTGCCCATTCCGCACGGCCGGAGCCGTCAAGCGGTACCAGCACCCGCCGATAGCCGTGAGTCATCGTTGCTGGCTCGGGGGGATGATGGTTCGGGCGCACGATCATGATCGAGGTCTGCATGCCGCGTAGCGCTTTCTGCACGGTACCGCCAAAACGGAACCGGCTGGCATCGCCGTGGCCATAGGCACTGAACACGATCAGATCGACCGCATGCTTTTGCGCGAACTCCAGAATCTGGCCGGCGGGATCACCCTCATCGACGAATGCCGTGGCCTGTAATCCCTCGGCGGTCAGACGCTCGACGATCTCCCCGAGATAACGCTCGGCCCGGGCCTGCTGCAGGCGCCAATCCAATGGGTCCATGTGATGGTCGCCCTCGCGGTTTCGCGAGGGTACGACATACAGCAGACAGATCTCGCCTTTGGCAGCCGGTACCAGTCGCTGGGCATGGCTTAAGGCGTTTTCGGCGACTCGCGAGCCATCGAGCGGCACGAGCACACGACTGAAAGACATTGGGTCGCCTCTTCGAGATCGCGGTCGTTCATCATCCGCGTCGCCGGTCACTAATAAAATGACTCAAGTCAAAGACCCGGACACCAACGCCGCTGCCGCAAGCACGGCCACCCGGTCGACAAATCGTGTGTCATCAGCGCACGGTCGTGGCTTGCAACCTGTCCAGACTATTCGCGAACAGCCGCGCCGATCACCGCGCCGGTTGATCGCGGTCAACGCGCGGCCGGGACCGTGGTCTAAATTGAACAATCACGGCTCGTAACCCCTCTGGATCGATCGGGTGCCGTATGCGCCGGGCACCGGCTGTGTCGTCGAGTCGTTTTGAATCTCGACAGACCCCGTTGCGCAGAACTCGGCCCATGGATGTATCGAACTGGCACGCCCTCGAACCGCAGCAGGCCTTGCAGACGCTCGGCTCGTGCATGACCGGTTTGAGCGCAGGCGATGCCCGGCATCGCCTGCGCCGCGAGGGCCCCAATCAGTTGCCGATCGCCCCGCCAGAACACGTGCTCAGACGTTTGGCTCGGCAGTTCAAGAACGTACTGATCGCTATCCTGATGCTGGCCGGCCTGGCAACGCTGGCCATCCGGCACTGGATCGATGCCGTCGTTATCTTCGGCGTGATTCTGGCGATGGTACTGATCGGCACGCTTCAGGAAGGGCGAGCCGAAAAAGCCTTGCGCGCGATCCAGTCGCTGCTGGCCCGACATACGATCGTCTACCGTGACGGCCGGCTCCAACGCCTGCCCACGGATCAGATCGTACCGGGCGATATCGTGCGCCTGCAGGCCGGCGATCAGGTGCCGGCCGATCTTCGGCTGTTGCAAGCCGCTGGACTGCGAATCGATGAATCACCGCTCACCGGTGAATCGATAACGGTCGACAAAGGCATCGATCCGGTCGCTCCTCGCACGCCGCTGGCCGAACGCCGCGACATGGCCTTCTCCGGCACGCATGTCGCCCAGGGGCATGCCTTGGGCGTCGTAGTGGCCACCGGCGCCCGAACCGAGATCGGACGGATCGTACGCTTGGCCGAAAACATCAGCGGCGGCCATACGCCGTTGATGCAGCAGATGGCCGATCTGTCGTGGAAGCTCACTATCGCGATTCTGGTACTCGCCGCCGTGACCTTCGGCTTCGGCTGGCTAATACGTCATGCAGCATTCGAAGAAGCGTTCCTCGCAGCGATCGCCCTGGCCGTGGCGGCCATACCGGAAGGGCTGCCGGCCGTCGTCACCATCACCCTGGCCATCGGCGTCCAACGCATGGCCCGCCGCAATGCCATCATCCGGCGGTTGTATGCCGTGGAAACCCTGGGCGCGGTCGATGTGATCTGCTCGGACAAGACCGGCACCCTGACCCATAACCAGATGATGGTACGCAGCGTGGTGCTGCCGCAGGGGCAACTGGTCGTTGCGGGCGACGGCTATGCGCCAACCGGCCGTATCACCCCAGCCGAACCCCTCACGATGGCCGATATTCAGCCAGATTTCGAACGCCTGCTGCGGGCCGGCGTGCTCTGCAACGATTCGGCCTTGAAATCGGAGCCGGAATGGCACGTCGTCGGGAGCGCCACAGAAGGCGCACTGTTGACCCTGGCCCTCAAGGCGGGGATTGATATCGACGCCGCCCGGGCGGCCTGCCCCAGGAGCGATGTCTTGCCATTCGAACCAGAACGCCGTTTCATGGTGACCCAGCACCGCAGTGCGAGCGGGCGGGTCTGGATCGTGGCCAAGGGGGCCCCGGAAACGCTACTGGCCCGCTGTCCCAGCCAGGTTCGGCAAGGCACAGACGAATCCCTCGATTACGAGTATTGGCAGCAGTGTTTGGACGAACTCACTAAGACCGGCCAGCGTCCCTTGGCCATCGCAGCCGCCGAAATGGCGGTCGAAAATACCCAAGCCAGCCTGGAGGAGATGGCCTCGAACCTGGCGCTGCTCGGCATCGTCGGGATCGAAGACCCGCCGCGCGCCGATGCCATCGCCGCGGTCGCGCATTGCCGGGCCGCCGGTATTCACATCAAGATGATTACCGGCGATCACGCGGCTACTGCCCAGGCGATTGGCGCCCGCTTCGGCCTCGGCCAGGCCGGCGTGTTATCGGGTCAGGACATCGATGCACTGGACGATGCCGCGCTGCGAGAGCGGACCCGCTCGATCGATATCTATGCCCGAACAACGCCCGAACACAAGCTGCGACTGGTCAAGGCCTTACAGGACCGAGGCTGCGTTGTCGCGATGACCGGCGACGGCGTCAATGACGCTCCGGCGCTAAAACAGGCAGAAGTCGGCATCGCCATGGGCCGACGCGGTACCGACACCGCCCGGGAAGCCGCACATATCGTGCTGACCGACGACAATTTCGTCTCGATTGCCGAAGCCGTCGAACAGGGCCGCACGGTCTACGACAACATCAAAAAATCGGTGCTTTTTCTGGTTCCGACCGGACTGGCCGAAGCCATGATCGTGGTGTTGGCGCTGCTTGCCGGGCTGACCCTGCCGCTCACGCCATTGCAGATTCTCTGGGTCAACACGATCACCGCGACAACCCTCGGCCTAGCGCTGGCCTTCGAGCACGCCGAGACCGATCTCATGCAGCGTTCACCGCGCGGCCGACGGGATTCGATACTCAGCGGCATGCTGGCCTGGCGAATCGTGTTTGTCACCTTGGTGATCGTGGCCGGCACCTTCGGCCAGTTCCTCTGGGCGATCGAACACGGCGTACCGGTCGAACGGGCCCGTACGATCGCGATCAATACCGTGGTCATGTTCGAGATCGCCTATCTATTCAGCAGTCGTTCTATCGTCAGCCCCGTATTGAATTGGCGCGGCCTGACCGGCAATCGCTATGTTCTGATCGCGATTGCCATCACGCTCGTCTTCCAGGCCGCCCTGACCTATACCCCGCTCCTGCAGACCGTGTTTGCGACGCGCCCCTTGGATCTCGCCGACTGGGTCGCCATTCTCGGGACCGCTTCCACGGTTTTCATTCTGGTCGAACTCGAAAAAACGATCCTACGCCGCCGTCAGCGGCGCCGCGACCGACTGGCGTCGGTCTCGGTATAGCGCCGCCCTGCAGGCCTCGGCCGATCGTCACGCGATACACCTAAACGCCCTAGCGACGCGCCCGTGCTTCCTGCCAGATCTCATTGGCGACCAGCGAACGCAATCTTTCCATCGACTCGGCCAGCCATTCGAGAATATCGTCCAGGGTAATAATGCCGCAGAGATAGCAATCGGCATCCACGACCGGTAGCCGCCGGACCCCGAGTTCGGCCATGCATTCCATGGCTTCCCATATATCCGTTGATTCGCTGATGCTCTCGAGCGGCGATTGCACCAGATCGCCCACCGATAACGAATCCAGTGCGACATCCTGGGCCAACACCTCGACCACCAGATCGCGATCGGTGACCACACCAAGCAGCAACGACTCGCTATCCTCGGAATCCACAATCACCAGCGCGCCGATGTGGTGCTTACGCATGAGCGCAGCCGCCTCCCGAATGCTGGTATCGCGGTGTGCCGTGATGACCTCACGCGCACAGAAACGAGCGACTTCCACCTTGCCCTCCCTGATCGATGTAGTCACCCAGGAATCGTCTGCGATTGCGTCGAGCAGGCATTGACCGAGATCACACGGACCGTCGGTTGTGCGCCGACGCTGTATCGTCGCCCATCAGGCGACGCCGGGCACTTACTCGAGGGGGCGCTCGCAGCCGGCCTCGGCATCAATCAACAGCGACTCCAGTCGCTCACGGTAGGCCCCGGGCTGCTGCCATAGCCCGCGCTGCATGGCTTCGAGCATGCGTTCGCTCATATCGCGCAGTGCCTCTGGATTGTGCTGTTCGATGAACGCCCGGTTGGCCTCGTCCAGGATCAACGCCTCGGAAACCGCGGCATACTGGTAGTCGGCGACCACGCCAGCGGTCGCGTCGTAGGCGAACAGATAGTCGACGGTCGCGGCCATCTCGAAGGCGCCTTTATAGCCGTGACGCTGCATGGCGCGAATCCACTTCGGATTGGTCACACGAGCGCGCACCACCCGGGTAATTTCCTCAGTCAGCGTACGTACTCGGGGTACGGCCGGATCACTGTGATCGGCATGATAGATCGCCGGGCGCTGACCGCGACGCGCCGCCCCCGCCGCATTGGCCATGCCGCCTTGGAAGGTGCTGTAGTCGGCCGAATCCAGAATATCGTGCTCGCGATTGTCCTGGTTATGAACCACAGCTTCGAGCCGACCGAGCCGCTCGACAAAAGCTTCGTGCGCGCGCTCGCCGTGTACGGACTGGCCATAGGCATAGCCGCCGCGCTGGATGTAGGCATTGGCCAGATCGTCCGCGGCCTGCCACTGGCCTGAATTGATCGCTTCGGCCACGCCGGCACCATAGGCGCCGGGCTTCGAGCCGAACACCCGAAACGCAGCCTGGCGCACCGCATCGTCTTCGTCATGGCCTTGGCCGACTAATTCGGCACGGCGCGCGTCGATGCGCTGGCGAATGGTATTGGTATTGCCGGGTTCGTCGAGCGCTGCCAGCTTCTGGACCGCCGCATCGAACAAACGAATGAGATTGGCAAAGGCATCGCGAAAGAAACCGGATACACGCAGGGTGACATCCACCCGCGGCCGGCCGAGCTGGAAAGCTGGCAAGATCTCGAAATCGACCACCCGACTGGAGCCACTCGCCCAGACTGGGCGAATACCCATCAACGCAAACGCCTGGGCGATATCGTCGCCGCCGGTGCGCATGGTCGCCGTACCCCAGACCGACAGCCCAATCTCGCGGGGATAGTCGCCATGCTCCTGGAGGTGTCGCATCACCAGCGCCTCGGCCGAAGCCTGGCCGAGTTCCCAGGCGGTACGGGTCGGAATGGCCCGGCTGTCCACGGCATAAAAGTTGCGCCCGGTCGGGAGCGTATCCAGACGTCCACGAGTCGGCGCCCCACTTGGCCCCGGCGGCACGAAACGCCCGGCAAGCCCGGCCAGCGTATGGCCGATCTCATCGGCCACGCCCTGGGCCAGCGCCGGCAACAGAGTCTCACGCATATAGATCACCAGAGCTGTCGTGGCAGCCCCGATCGCAGGCGGTGCATCGGCCAGTACCGATTTTTCGACCACCGCCACCGACAGTTTTTCCAGCCGGGTGCGGGTATGCCAGTCGCTGCGCCAACCAGCCGAATCGAGCTCGGAGAGCACAGCCGGCCGCGGGCCGTTCCACGGCTGGCCGGTCGCAGCCAGCGGATCGAAATCACCGAGTTCCAAATCTTCGGCCAGCGCCTGCAGCAGACTGCGGTCGGCTGGCGCCTCGCCACGCGGCATACGTACCAACGAGACCAGCGTCTCGGCGAGTTGGCGTGTTGCCGGCAGTTCGCCGAAGCGATGCAGTCCGCCCCGGATTTGGGCTTCCTTGAGATCGCAGATGTAGGTATCGAGCTGGTTGAGAATCGCCTCGTCGTCGCCATCGGCCCCGGCGATTTCCTCGGCCACATGGCTGCGCCGGGCCAGCGCCAGAATCTGGCCGCGCAGCCAGTCCTCACGCCGGGCATCCAGGCCACTTGCCTCGAAATATTCGTCGACCAGGCTTTCGAGCTCGGCCAGCTCGCCGTGACTTTCGGCACGCACGATTGGCGGCGTCATATGATCGATGATCACGGCCTGACTGCGCCGCTTGGCCTGGGCGCCCTCGCCCGGATCGTTGACGATAAAAGGGTAGAGCTGCGGCAGCGCGCCTAGGGCGATATCCGGCCAGCAGTTCTCGGACAGCGCTACCGACTTGCCCGGCAGCCATTCCAGATTGCCATGCTTGCCGACGTGCACGATCGCGTCAACGGCATAGACCTCGCGCAGCCAAGCATAAAACGCCAGATAACCATGCGGCGGCACCAGATCCGGGTCGTGATAGCTGGCGGCCAGATCGATATCGAAACCCCGCGGCGGCTGTGGGCCGACGAAGATATGGCCGAAACGCAGGCCAGCGATCTCGATGCGGCCGGCGCGATAGCGCGGATCCGCATGCGGCGCTCCCCAGCGCTGATAGACCGCCGCCCGGGCCGCGGCCGGCAGCGCGGCGAGCCAGTGTTCGTAGACCCCGATATCCAAGCTCTGCCAGCTCGGCTTGAGCTGGTTGGCCGCTGGATCATTGGACAACGCGGCACGCAGGGCGTCCATCAAGGCCGGAGCATCGACCGGCAGATCGCCAGTGGTATAACCCGCCGCGCTTAGCGCCTGCAATAGATTGAGCGTGGCTGCCGGCGTATCCAGGCCGACTCCGTTGCCGATGCGCCCATCGCGGCCTGGATTATTGGCCAGCACCAGCGCTATGCGTTTATCTGCGTTCGGCCGGCGCTGCAGTACCGCCCAGCGGCGCGCGAGTTCGGCTACGAAAGCGGCCCGTTCGGGCTGCAATTCATGGCGTACGACATCGATCTGACAGCGATCGCTGCGAAATGCCCGGGTCTTGAAGCCAACCGCCCGGGTCACGATACGCCCGTCCAGCTCGGGCAGCACGACATACATCGCCAGATCGCGACCGCGCAGCCCGGCATTGCTGTCTTGCCAGACTGCCTCGGTGGTACTGGCCAGCACCAGCTGCAGTACCGGGACATCGCGAGCGAACATGGCCTGGCCGGTGCCGGGCTCGGACGCGGCCGCTGCGTTGGTCGCAGCGCGTAGCGCAAAACCGGTGGTATTGAGTACCACCTGGGCATCGGCGGCCTCGATCAGAGCATCGACTTCAGCCAAGCAGGCCTCTTCCTTGAGCGAAGCGACAGCGATCGGCAGCGGATTGAGCCCGCGCTCGAGCAGCACATCGATCAGGCCGTCGAATACGGCCATATTGCCGTTCTGCCAATGACTGCGATACAGCAGCACGACCGCTACCGGCCGGCCGGAGTCGACTGGCCAGCTCGCCTGCCAGTCGGCCAATCCGGCCGGACTGCGCTCGGGGTGATAGATCGCCGCCCGGGCCAATGCGGCCGGCTCCGACCAGTCATCATCGCGATCGAAGAATTCCGCAGCGACATAGCGCAGCAACGCATCGGCATTGGCCGCACCACCCTCGCGTAGATAGCGCCAGATCCGATGCGCCTGGGCATAGGCCACGGTGGAAGCCGCGAATAGATCGTCGTCGTGGTAATCCTCGCCGGGCACCAGTACCAGCCGGCGATTCCGGGCTTGGCCTGCCCATTCAACGAGCTGTTCAACGCCATAAGGCCAATACGAACGCCCGCCGGTCAAGGCCACGATCACGACCTTTGCCTGATCGAGCGTCTTGGCGCGATACAGATCCAGAGCCGCCGGTTTGGCCAGATTGCGCCAGTTGGCCAGCCGCAGGCTCGGGCTATCGGCCGGCGCGCGCTCGGCAGCTTCGGCCAGCAGGCCGAGCACGCCATCGGCAGCCGCCATGACGACGATGTCGGCCGGCGACTGATCGAGGTCGATGATGCCCTCGTCGTCGCTGAAGCCGCCCGGCTGGGCTGCAAGCAGATGCATCGCTTAGGCGACTCGGCGCGCTTGCACGGTCGCAGCCGGCTGCCGACTCATGCCGAAGCCGCGGTTTCCAGTTCGGCAGCGC
Organism: Salinisphaera sp. SPP-AMP-43; assembly: GCF_049568105.1. Taxonomy (GTDB): domain Bacteria; phylum Pseudomonadota; class Gammaproteobacteria; order Nevskiales; family Salinisphaeraceae; genus Salinisphaera. The sequence continues at coordinate 2,053,321 of NZ_CP145335.1, read as the reverse complement.
CGAGCACCTCGCGGATCCGCGCCCGATCTAGATCATGGCCGATAAACACCAGCCGTGTCGCCCGGGTTTCGTCAGCATCCCAGAGCCGATCGAAATAATGTGCGACCCGCTCGCCCACGGCTTGTACGACCTGGCGCATCGGCTTGTCGCCGGCGGCCACAAAGCCTTTCACGCGATAAATCGTCTGTTCGGCAATCAGCTGCTGGATACCGGCCACCAGTCGCTCGCTGTCGACCGCACCGAAGACGACGACCGTCGAATCGAAGTGGTCGTGGGCATGTTCGTGCTCCTCGCCTGCCGCATGGTGGGCATCGTGGTGGGTGGTGATCGCCTCGATCCGGTCTTCGGTGGCCGAATCCAGCCCGGTCAGCAGCTCCGGATCGGCTTCGCCATTTTCTATGAACAGCGCCTTGACCTGCTTGGGCAGGCGCGCGCTCAGCCAATCCCGGACCGCGGTACGCGTGCCCTCATCCAATTGGTCGGCCTTGCTGACGATCGCCAGATCGGCCGCGGCCAGCTGATCATCGAGCAGTTCTTCCAGGGTCGGGTCGTGGTCGAGCGATTCATCAGCCAGGCGCGCCGCATCCACGGCCTGCGGATCGGTCGCCCAAGTGCCGGTCGCGATCGCCGGGCCATCGAGTACGGCGATCACCGAATCGACCGTGCAGTGCTGTTTAATCTCCGGCCAGTTGAAGGCCTGGACCAGCGGTTTGGGCAGCGCCAGGCCCGACGTTTCAATCACGATATGATCGATCGAATCGCGTTTTTCGATGAGTTTTTTCATCACCGGCACGAATTCTTCCTCGACCGTGCAACAGATACAGCCGTTGGCCAGCTCGAAGATACCGTCCTCGGCGTCTTCTTCGCCCTCGCAGGCCAAGGGGCAACCACGCAGCAGCTCGGCATCGATATCCATCTCGCCGAATTCGTTGACGATCACGGCGATGCGCTTGTCGGTTGCGTTGTTGATCAGGTTCGACAATAGCGTGGTTTTGCCACTGCCCAGAAAACCGGTAACGACGGTGGCGTGAATCTTGTCGAGTTGCATGCATGCACTCCGAAGAAGCGTGAATCAGGAGGCCGAAGCCATGGCCTCGGCCCCGAACAGCTGCGCGATTGCGGCCGGGTTGGAGCCGAAAAACAGATGTAGATAGGTCGCCGTCAGACCGCGATCACGTACGATCGCCTCGCCTGGGGCCGAATGGCGCTGGCGCCGACCGTGGGCGATGGGCACGGCGCCGTGGTCGGTGGCCGAACGATGATGGGCATGGGCGCGGATATCGCCTTCCGGCAGCGGCGCGGTCTGCATACCCTGGCAGCCGCCTCTATCGCGCATGCGCCCGGCGCCGGCGATCAGCCCGACCATGCGATGCCAGCGCCCGTCTAGCTCGGTCAGCGTTTGCTGTACATAGAGCATGCCGCCACATTCGGCGAGTATCGGTCGGCCGGCCGCGTGAAAGACGTGCAGTGCTTCGTGCATTGCGGTATTGGCTGCGAGTTGCTCGGCATGCAGTTCGGGATAACCGCCCGGCAGCCAGAGCGCATCGACCGCTGGTAGGGCCCGATCGGTAAGCGGCGAGAAATATTCGAGGGTCGCGCCCATCGCCTCCAGCAGGCGTTCGTTCGAGGCATAGGCAAAGCTGAAGGCGGCGTCGCGAGCGATGCCGATCCGCCGTCTGGCCAACCATCGGCCCGGCACCGCCGCCGGGCGCGCTTCGAATGACACCGGCCGGGCAGCCGTAAGCAGATCGCTTTTAAGAACACGCTCGGCCGTGGTCTCCAGCGCGATCTCGATTGCTTCGCCCTGCTCGGCCGGAGATACCAAACCGAGATGCCGATGCGGCAACGCCATGGCGCTATCGCGCGCCAAGTTGGCCAGCAGCGGCATATCGACTGGCAGCGCCTCGGCGATCAGATCGGTATGGCGCTGGCTGCCGACGCCGTTGGCCACCAGCCCGGCAAAACTCAGATCAGCACGCGCCTGGCTCAACCCGGCCGCCAGCGCGCCGGCGGTCTGGGCCATGCCCTTGCAGTCGAGCACGAGCGCCACCGGCAGACCGAAAGCCGCGGCGAAATCAGCGCTCGAGGGCATACCGTCGTATAGCCCCATCGCGCCCTCAACCAGAATCAGATCGGCCTCGCCAGCAGCTTCATATAGACGCTGGGCACAGTAGTCGGGCCCGGCCATCCAGAGATCGAGCGGCTCGACCGGCGTGTTTGCCGCGGCGGCCAGAATCGCCGGGTCGAGATAGTCGGGGCCGGTCTTGAAGACCGCGACACGCTGACCGAGCTTACGTGCCGCCCGTGCCAGACCGGCCGTGAGCGTGGTCTTGCCTTGGCCCGAGGCCGCTGCAGCGATCAATAGCGCCGGGCAGGTTCTCGTGTCGACGGGGTCGGTCATGCCGAGCCCGCCAGGAAATCGGCGAGCGATCGATGCTCGCCGCCGAGCCGGGCCGCCAGCCGGCGCGCCCGTCCAAGCGGCACCCGTGCGCGCTCGGTATCGATCACGATGAGCTGCCCCGGCCATTGCGCCTCGTTGACCGGGTCGCGGCTGCGCCCATCGGTGAAAACATAGCTGCGTAAACATAGCGCCGGCTCACGCCGCGCCAGCTGCTGTAGACGGTCACGACCGGTGGCCAACGCCCGGCCCAAGGGCGTGCCGCCCCCGGCAGGAATACGGGCCAGTTTGGTCTCGAGACAACGCGGCGCTCGACCAGGCGGCAACAGCCAGTCGATCCGATCGCCGCCGAAGGTCAGCACGGCGAACCGCTCGCGTTGGCGTAGAGCGCGTTCGGCCAAGCCAGCGACGGCCGCCCGGGCCGTGGATTGCTCGTCGCCGCCGAGCGTCGAGGCCGAAGTGTCGAGCAGCACGCAGTGCAGTACCGGCGTGCTCGCTCGAGCCGGGCGATAGACTGGTGCGGCCGCTGTCCACTCGTCCGATCGGTCACGTGGCTTAGGCGGGCCAAGGCTCGGGTCGAGCGCGCGCCGAGCCAGCGTACGAGGCCAATCGATCCGCGGCCCGGGATGGCCAGACAGCGCCGGGACGGCCCCACGACGATTCGAGCCTGAAGATCGCTGCCTGGCTGAATGATTTGCTAGACCACTACCGACAGCGCCGATCGCCTGTTCGTCGATCGACCGGGCCAACGCCACGCCGACGTGGCGCGGCGGCAAGCCGCCCCAGTCGCTCGTATCCTGTGAATCGCTATCGTTCGAGTACTCGCTTGAATCGTTCGCGCCGTTGGCGCCGCTACCGCCATCGGGCGGACTGGATTGCGATCCGCCGGTGGCATCGGCCGGCGGCTGTTCGGCGTTACGACGATGGCAAAGCACGAATTCCGCGACTGCATCGATGTCGGTGTCGGCCACGCGGTCGCGGCCCTGCCAGGCTGCATGGGCACAGGCTGCCTGACGCCAATGCAGATCGGCGCGTACGCCTTCGACGTCGGCAGCCACACAACGCTCGGCGATCGCATCCTGGATGGCCTCGGCACAGGCAACGTTCGTAAGCCGCGTCCGTGCAGCGTCGATACGCTCGGCGAGTTCGGCCTGGGCGTCGGCCCAGCACCGTTCGAAAGCCGCCGGATCCCGATCGTAGGCCAGGCGCTGATCGACGATAGCCCGCCGCTCGGCGGCGCTATAGCGCGGCTCGAGTACCACACACAGCCCGAAACGATCCGCAAACTGTGGGCGCAGCTCGCCTTCCTCCGGATTCATTGTGCCGATCAACACGAACTCGGCCGCATGTTCACGGCTGATGCCGTCGCGCTCGATGCGATTGACCTTGGAGGCCGCGACATCCAATAGCACGTCGACCAGCGGATCGGCGAGCAGGTTGACCTCGTCGATATACAGATAGCCGCCATGCGCCCGGCCGATCACGCCAGGCCGGTAAGCGAGCGCACCCGCGCCCAGCGCGCGCTCGAGATCGAGGCTGCCAATGACCTGCTCCTCGGTAGCGCCCAAGGGCAGCGTGACGAAACGTCCGGCCGCAGGCCGGTCAATCGCCGCCAGACCACGGGCCAGTGTCGATTTGGCCGCACCGCGTGGCCCAGAGATAAGCACCCCGGCCAAACCCGGCTCGATCGCGGCCAGAATCAGCGCGGTCTTGAGCCGATCCTGGCCGACGACCGCCGCGAACGGAAACTCAGCCCGGGACATGAGCCGCTCGCGGCGCTGTTACGACCGGCACCAGCCAGCGCTGGGCAGCCCAGCCACAGGCGACACCAAGCACCAGCCAGAACACCAGATTGGTTACCGCGCTGGCCCAGATGAACTGCTGATGGATCTGTTCCAGAGCTGCTGCTGCCGCCGGATTATGGTCAGCATAGGGCGAGCCCGCCGGTTGCGGCGCCCCGTAAAGATAGGGCAGCGGCAGCAATACCAGTGCCGCGAGTTTCTTTAAACGCGGCGCGAACGCGATGATCGCCAGGGCCAGACTGACCACCAACACCGTGGCGATCCACCAGAACTGACGGTCGGCAAGCGCGGCAGCCGCGGTGCCCGGCACCTCGGGCGACAAACCAAGCGCCGGGGCCCCGAAAACGGCCGTAAATCCAGCCGCGCCCCAGAGCGCGCCATAACCCGCACCCAACGATGCGCCACGCGCCGCAGCTGCGGCGCCCATGGCGACCATGAGCAACAGCGCAAAGCCGATTGCCACTCCGCTGTCGGCGGCGATCGTGAACAGCGCCCGTTGGGCACCATCTGAGGGCGCCCAGGCATCTTGGTCGTGGCCGGCTTGGATATGCCCGGCATCGCGATGCCCGGCATGCTCATAATGCTCGGCCTGGGCAATCAGCGGTGCGGTCGTGAATTGCTCACCCAGGCCCAGCAGCGCCCCCACCACCAAGCCAACGGCCACAGCGGCGAAGATCAGTCGTCTGAACAGCATGGTCTCTCTCTGTAGGCGATCCACGACAACGCAGATCGCGACAAGTCATTGAAGGCGATGTGCATCGCCGCGCATACGCCGGCGATGGCTGCTCAAATCGCGATCAGTGGCAGGGAAAGGACGCCGAATGCCGGGCGTCGTGCGCGGCGTTATGCACCGGCATCAGATGGGAAAAGCCCACGCCGTAGACAATAAATACGCCGATCAGCGCTGCGCCGGCGAGCTGGATCGCCTGGGACGTGCGCGAGTTCGACAGAGCGCGGGGGCCGGCGGCCGAGGTTTGACTGGTTTGCATGTACACACCCGTACGTTGAAATCACCGGACTCGTCGTTCGAAGCGACGAATCTCATCAACAGGGCCGGTCTCCGGACTTGCGAAGGTCGTGTCTTGACCCGTCCATGCCTTCCCGCGCGACGCGCGCAGTGGCTCGATATGGACTGTATCGCCTACCGTTGCGGGGGCAGCAGCGGCCTTGCGCCCATGGCGCGCACCGCTTTCCCGATTATCCCGTTGCCTAACGGGCACCCTGTGTCGTCTGAGTCTAGGGTTGGGGGTCGTGACGGTCAAATGACCGCCGACAACCGGCGCTCGGTTATGCTCGGTGGCGCAAGACAACGTCAAACAGAGTTGGAACGATGCACAGCAGCCGGCTATGGTTCGCAGGACTGGGCTGCCGACGGGGCTGTTCGAGCGCGGAGCTGATTATCCTGCTGCGGGCCAGCTGCCATGAAGCCGGCATTGAGCCGTCGGGGCTGTGCGGCCTTGCCACGCTCGATCGGCGGGCCCGCGAACCTGCTCTGGTTGAACTGGCTCAAGGGCTTGGCTTGAGCCTGCAGGCTTGGTCGGCTGGGTCGCTGGCGGTCTTCGACGATCGACTGTCGCATCGTTCGGCCCGCGTCCAGGCGCTATATGGGATCGGGGGCATTGCCGAAACCACGGCCCTGGCCGCGGCTGCCGACCACCGTATCCAGGCCGGCCAGCCGACTTACTTGGTCGTGCCGCGTCGAGCCAGCGCTGCGGCGACGGTCGCAATCGCTGTCCGCGAGGCCACGACTGATACGACATTCGAAACCCAACGGGGGGATACATCGCGATGAAACCTATGCCCATGCTGCGCTCGCCATATCCCGCCAGTGCAATTCAGGCCTGGCTCGTCGTACGCCGGGCCGGCTGCCGGGTCTGAGCCACGCATGCGCGAAGAAAGCGCTGAACGAAGCGACGCGCTCCGAACCGGCTGGACCACGGGCGCCACAGCGACCGCGGCCGCAGTCGCTGCTGCCCATCGGCTGTTGTTCGACGAACCCCTGGCGTACGTCCATCTACAGCTGCCGCGCGGCCGCGAGGCGAATCTCGCCGTGGCCGACGCGCGGGTGCTCTCTGCAAGGCGGGTCGCCGAGGCCGGCCTGATCAAAGACGCCGGAGACGATCCAGACGCCACCCACGGCGCGCGGGTCTGGGTTCGGCTCGAACTGCTCGATTCGGCCGGCGTGCAGTTCACCGCCGGCGCCGGCGTCGGCACGGTCACCCGTAGCGGCCTGGCGCTGGCGGTCGGCGAACCGGCGATCAATCCGGTACCGCGCCGCATGATGCGCGAGCATCTGGCGCGGGTGGCAGAGGCAGCCGGTTATACCGGCGGTTTTCGTGTCACTGTCGGCGTCGACGATGGCGAACGAATTGCCGAAAAAACCATGAACGGTCGGCTTGGCATCATCGGCGGCCTGTCGATTCTGGGTACCACTGGTATCGTGCGGCCGTTTTCCTGCGCCGCCTATATCGCCTCCATACATCAGGGTATCGATGTGGCTCGGGCCAATGGGCTCACCCATCTGGCCGCAGCGACCGGTTCCACGAGCGAAGCCGTCGCCCGCGCAACCTACGACCTGCCCGATATGGCGATCATCGAGATGGGCGATTTTGTCGGCGCAGTGCTGAAGTACCTGAAGCGCCATCCGATCGATCGGCTCACTCTGGTCGGTGGTTTCGGCAAGTTCAGCAAGCTGGCTGCCGGCCGTCTCGATCTGCATAGCCGGCGCGGCGGCGTGGATTTCGAATTTCTGGCCAGCTTGACCCCGGAAGTCGACGCTGCCACCCGCCAGGCGATCCGCACCGCGAACACCAGCCTCGCTGCCCACGGCCTGGCTCGCGAAGCCGGCATCGACCTCGCTGCACGTATCGCCGAGCGTGCCTGGCAGGCCGCCGCCCATTACCTGCCACTGGGCACCCAGCTGGAACTCTGGGTAATCGACAAACCCGGCCAAGTGCTCGCCCGCCACGGCAGCCTCGCCGGCTGACTATGGTTTGGGGCAGGTCATGCCGCGATACGCCACCCATGACGCCCGCCTATCGCGTACCAGGCAAGGCGCCTGCCGCCGAGCACAGCTGGTCTACGTTCAAGGCACGGAACGCGGTCGGGCACAGTAGGACATTCCTCGCCGGCCGCTGTATCTGAGGCGGCAATTCGGCGTTGTCATTCGCTCATGTCGTCGAGCCACGCTCACCAAGATCCGAATACGGCAGTGTTTCTCGGAACCATCCGCCCAGGGGCCCAATCGTTCGTTCGCTCAATTCACCCTCAAACGAGGGGACCAGATCCCGATTGACGGGTTTCGATCTCTGGCCCGAATCATTCCCGGACTGCGGATCAGTCCTCGCTCGCCCAGCGATAGCGGCTCCGATGGGTCGGGTCGTAGAGCTTGCTTTCCCTGAAATCGGTAGCCCCCAACACCGGCCCGACGAAGATAATGGCATTGCGTTTGGCGGCCAGCGTCTCGGCGGCGCCGTCCAGCTCGCCAAGCGGCGCGCGGATGACGCGCTCTTCGGCCCAGGAAGCGCGCTGGACAATCGCTGCCGGGCAGGCTGCGCCATAGAACGGCAGCAATCGTTCGACCACCTCGACCACGACCTGCAGCGATAGATGGATCGCCAATGTGGTGCCACTGGCTGCAAAAGTCTCCAGGGTTTCGCCGGCCGGCATGTTCGAGGCCCGCCCTTGGGTACGGGTGATGACCAGTGACTGGCCGACTTCTGGCACGGTCAGCTCCTGAGCGAGCGCCGCCGCTGCCGCCGAAAACGCCGGAACACCCGGGGTGAGCGTATAATCGATGTCGGCGGCCGCGAGCCGGCGCAGCTGTTCGGCCAGGGCGCTGTAGAGGGCCAGATCGCCCGAATGGAGCCTCGCAACGTCGTCGCCGGCCGCGGTCGCCTCGATCATGCGGGTGATGATGTCCTCCAAGGCCATGCCTGCGGTATTAATCGCCTCGGCGCCTGGCTTGAGATGTTCGAGCACCGCGGTCGGAATCAGCGAACCGGCATAGAGACAGACACTACAGCGCCCCAGCCGCTCGACCGCGCGCAGAGTGAGCAGATCGGGGGCGCCGGGGCCGGCGCCGATGAAATGCACGGTCATGGTGGGTTCTCCTTAGCGTCTATTCGCTGCGAGGGCATTTGCTCAAAAAATCACGCTCGGCGGCCAAACGAGGCCGCGTATTCGTTCGCCGCAAAAGCGCGACGACGCTGGCATTGCCAGCCTGTGGTTCTGCGATGGCCATCCGTGCCTTCTCGGCTCGGGCCGCCGATGCACGACGAACCGGACGTCCCCAGCGACGGCAACCCACTGGCTACGAGCGGCGCTGATCAAATTTCAACAGGCGCCAGACCAGCACCAGATCGTTATCGGCCGTGCCGGCGCCCAACCGGTCAAACGACCGAGCGGTTCGGCACGTTCGATGGCGATCCGGCGCAGGCTGCCGCCATGGCGTTGCATGGCCTCGGCCAGCACGGCGTCGCCTTCCACGGTCACACTGGTCGCGACCAGCCGTGTCCGCGGCCGTCCGACAAGCCGGGCCAAGCAGTGCGCGAGCAACCCATCCACGGTCAGCCCGCCCCCAATGAAGATCGCATCCGGCGCTTCAAGGTCTGCCAGCGCCTCGGGGGCCTGGCCATGAATACAAGCCAGCGCAGGCACGCCGAGCCGCTCGGCGTTGCCCGCCACACCGGAGGCGCGCTCGGCGCGGGCCTCGACCGCGATCGTCCGGTTGGCCGGATCGGCGAGCATCCATTCGATACCGACCGCGCCGGAGCCGGCACCAATATCCCAGAGCCGTTCGCCGCGGCCGGGAGCCAAAAGCGAAAGTACGACAGCGCGAACCTCGGCCTTGCTGATCTGGCCATCGTGGGCGAATAACGCTTCGGCGCGCCCGGCGGTACGCGGAATCGAACGGGCATGCTCGCCGGCCACACAGTCCACGGCCACCATGTTCAGGGCCGCGATATCGCGATACGACCACTCGGCCGCAATGGCCGATAGAGCGCGTTCCTTGTCACCGCCCAGATGTTCGAGCACGGTCATTCGCGAACCCTCGAAGCCGGCTTCGCAGAGCATGCGGGCGACAGCATCCGGCGTGCTGGCGTCCCAGCTCAACAGCAACAAGCGCCTGCCGTCGTGCAAATACGGCCGGAGCGCAGCCAGATCGCGCCCGTGGGCCGACACACAATGTACATGCTGGAGAGCCCAGCCCAGCCGCGCAGCCGCCCACGAAAACGCCGACGGCTGGGGAAAGACGGCCATCTCCTCGGGGGCGATATAACGCGCGAGCGTTGCACCGACGCCGAACCAGAACGGATCGCCCGTGGCCAACACCGTGACCGGCGATCCGCGCCGGGCGCAGAGCCCGTCGATCCCGTCCAGTAGCGGCGACGGCCAGCGCTCGCGACGCTGGCCGTCAACGCCCGGTAGCATAGCCAGATGCCGCGCGCCGCCCATCAGGTAGTCGGCGTTCTCGACCGCAGATCGAGCGCTCGGCGTCAGCCCGCTCCAACCGTCTTCGCCGATGCCAACGATCGACAGCCAAGGCGAAATCGACGAATCAGTATGTCGGCACATTGCCGGTGCGCTCCCGTCGGTAGAATGTCGCCCCATGAAAATACTGTTGCTTGGCGGTACGGCCGAAGCCCGCGAACTCGCTGAAGCGCTGGCCATGCGTTCCGATATCGATGCCATGCTGTCGCTGGCAGGGGCTACGAGCCGCCCGGCGCGCCTTGCCTTGCCCGTACGATGCGGCGGCTTCGGCGGGATCGACGGCTTGGCCTGCTATCTGACCCAACATGGGATCGATCTCGTGATCGACGCCACCCATCCGTTCGCAGCGCGTATGTCGGCCCATGCCGTAGGCGCCTGCCAAGGCCTCGGGATTCCGCTCTGGCGCATCGACCGCCCAGCTTGGCGGCCGCAGGCCGGCGATGACTGGCACGACGCCGTCGACCCCGACTCCGCTGCCGGGCAGCTCGCCGGCTTCGGTCGCCGGGTATTTCTGAGCGTCGGTGCACGCAGCCTGGCTCCGTTCGAGGCCGTCGCCGACAAACTCTGGATCGTGCGCAGCATCGAAGCCCCCAAGCCGCCACCGGCCTTCGACGACTGGACGCTGATTCGCGACCGGCCGCCGTTTTCGTTGGCCCAGGAAATCGCTCTGCTCCGCGAACACGCCATCGATGTCCTGGTGGCCAAGAACAGCGGTGCGCCGGCGACTCGGGCCAAGCTCGACGCCGCCCGCACGCTGGCGATTCCAGTGCTGATGATTTCCCGCCCATCGCTGCCGATGCCGGACCGTATTTTCAGCACGCCCATGGCGCTGTGGGCGGCGCTCGATACCGTCCATCAGGTGTCCGGGTAATAACGCGGGGTATAGACGCGGCGGCCCCCGCCCTGCTCGATCACGCGCGTAGTCGAGGCGCCCACCACGACCAGTGTGCTCATATCGGCCGCGCCGGGCGAAAAACGCGCCAGATCGGTGATCTGCAACGCCTCGTCGGCTCGGCCAACGGCCCGGCCGAGGACCACCGGCGTAGCTGGATCGCGATAGCCTCGGATAACCGCCATCGCCGCACCGAGCTGCCAGCGGCGGGCCCGGGAGATCGGGTTGTAGAAGGCCATTGCGAAATCCGCGTCGGCCGCCCGATCGATGCGTTTTTCAATCTGTGCCCAGGGCTTGAGGTTGTCCGACAGCGAAATCACACAGAAATCGTTGCCAAGCGGTGCGCCGGCTCGGGCGGCCACCGCCTGGATAGCCGACACTGCCGGCGCGATGCGCACATCAACGGCCTGCCAGCGATCGTGATCGGCGCGTTCGATGGCCTCCCAGAGCGCTGCGGCCATGGCGAAGATGCCCGGATCACCGCCTGAAATCACCGCCACGCGCGCCCCGCTCGCGGCCAGATCCAGCGCATGCCCGGCCCGGGTCAGCTCCTCGCGATTGTCAGAAACATGCCGGGTATGGCCCGAGTCGGCGACGCGCTCGACGTAGCCGGCATAGCCGACCAGATCCGTTGCCGAGCCAAGAATTGCCGTGGTCTCCGGCGTGATCCAGCCCGGATCGCCCGGGCCGACGCCGACCACGGCCAGCCAGCCATGCTCGCTCATACCCGCTCTCCTGGCCCCGGCAGCAACACCATCGAAAAATACGGCGCCGGCCCCTCGGGCGCTTCGGCGAGCGGCATGACGCGCTGGCGCCCGCCCATGCTGGCGCGTTCGACATACCAGGCGCCCTCGGCCCGCCCGGCTTCGGCCAGTGCCGCACGGATACGCGGCAAATTGCGCCCGACCTTCATCACCACCGCAGCCTGGGCGATGGCCAACGTGGCGGCCAGCCGGTCATCCGGCAGCGTGCCCGGTACTACCGACAGCACATCGTCGCGCATGGCGATCGGACGCGGCAGCTGCGAGGCCCCGGCCAGCATCGCTGGCACGCCGGGAATCACCACCGGGTCGTAGGCGTCGCGCAAACGGATGAATAGATGCATGAACGAGCCGTAGAAGAACGGATCGCCTTCTGAGAGCACCGCGACTGAACGCCCGGCGTCCAGATGGGCCGCGACCGCATGCGCCGATTCGTCGAAAAATCGCTCGATGCGATCACGGTATTCAGCTGAGCCATGCGGCAGTTCGGTGGTTACCGGATAAACCATCGGTAACAATGTATGGCTGTCGCGCAGATAGGGCTTGGCGGTGGTGAGTGCGTTGCCCTGGCCGGATCGTTTGCAGAAATAGGCCACGATGGCCGAGGCCTCGAGCGCATGCGTGGCCTTGACCGTCATCAGTTCCGGGTCCCCCGGGCCAGTGCCGACCCCATACAGGATCGCGCCGCTCATAGAGCCTCGCTGGCAAGGGCGTTGACCGCAGCCGCGGCCATGGCACTACCGCCGCGCCGACCGACCAGCGTCAGATAATCCAGGCCCAGACTCTGGGCGGCGAGTGCCTCCTTGCTCTCGATCGCGCCCACGAAACCGACCGGCAGGCCAAGCACCACGGCCGGGCGCGGCGCACCAGCGGCGATCATTTCCAACAGATAAAACAACGCCGTTGGCGCATTGCCGATCACAACCACCGCGCCTTCCAGCCGCTCGCGCCAAAGTTCTAGGGCAGCCGCAGATCGGGTATTACCGAGTTGCGCGGCAATACCCGGTGTGGCCGGATCGCGCAGCGTACAAACGACCTCGTTCTCAGCCGGCAGCCGGCGCCGAGTCACACCGTGGGCGACCATCTCGCTGTCGCAGAGGATCGGCGCGCCGGCGACCAATGCCCGACGGGCGCGCTGGCCGAGATTCGCCGAATAACGCAGATCGGCGGCCAAATCGGTCTGGCCACAGGCATGCATCATACGGATCGCCACATCGGCCAAATCCGTGGGGATATTCGACAGATCAGCTTCAGCGCGGATGATGGCGAACGACTTCTCGTAGATCGTTCGGCCGTCGCGGATATAGTCGTAGTCTTGACTGAAATCACTCACCGGGGTCGTGCACCTCGTTGATGTCATGAATCGATCGCTACGCGATTAATCGGCAGCCGGCATATAGCGGGCAACGAATGCTTCCGCGCTCTCACCGGGTTCGGCCCGTTCGACGAAAGCACGGTCCAGATCGGCCAGGCGCTGCGGCACTTCGCTCGGCCTTAGCCCGTGCCATCGCGGCGCGGCCGCGGGGCCGCCCGCGAACACCACGTCGTAGCGCCCGTTGCGACCCACGAGCGTGACCGCTGCCGGCCGGCGATGGGCACAGCCTTTCGTACAGCCGGATACGTGCAACGCCGCACGCGTAGCCGCAGCCCGCAGGTTCGGCAACGCGCGAGAGCATAGCAAGGCATGCTCTCGCGTGTCGGTCGACCCGTACGGGCAACCGCGTCGCCCGACGCAGGCTTCAATCGAGGCACGCGGGTCCGTGTCGGAAACGATCGCGCCCAGGGCGGTGAGGCGATCGCAGCTGGCCGGGCTGGCATCGGGCACGACGATGCTTCGGTCGGGCAGCAGCCGAATCGGCCCGTGTCGTCGCGCCAGATCAGCCAAGCCATGGAGCGCTGCCGCCTCAATGCGTCCGAAGACGAAGCCGGCCGACTGCCAGCCCGCGGTTCTGCGCTGCTCGAGCTCGGTCGACGGGCGCCCGCCGATCGGCTCATCCGGCGGCTCGAGCACGGTGCCGATGGCTGCAGCGGCCCACACTCGGCATTGTGCCGGGTCCAAGTCGCGAAATCGCAGCCGGTGGGCCGCGATACCCGAGGCGGCTACGACATGGGCGATGAAGGTCGCGACGGCCGCCGGCGCATTCTCGGCAGGCAATACGCCCAGTGCTGCTGCGCTATGAGCATCGCCAGCCATCGCCAAACGCCACCAGCCCGGCTGCCCCGAGAGGGCATCGAGGCGAATATCGGCTGCGACCCAGCCGATATGGGCCACACCGCCCCCATCGATTGCGATCGCGAACTTGTCCGGCAGTTCAGCGGCAACCGGGCATTTTTTTAGAACGCTATCCAGGTGTTGGAGTAGTGAGCCGAGCCGCGCGTCGGCGTTCGAATCCAGATCGGTCGCCGGCGAAATAATACGATCGGGCAGCCCGGACTGAGCCGGCGTCTCGATCAGGCCGGCGGCCACCAATGCTGCGATGGCTTGCCGCGTCTTGCCCAGGCCGCGCAATTCGATCTTGGCCCGACGCGTCAGCAGAATCGCACCATCGGCAAAGCGCTCGGCAATCTCTGCCAGGCGCTCGAGCGCTCGCGCGTCGAGCGCGGCCTCGGCCGGACGCAAACGCAGGATATCGCCATCTGCGGCTGTCATCGGCCGTTGGTCGGAGGGACACCAGCCCCGTTTATGTGGCTTTGATGACCCCGTGTCGAGGGATGAATTCGCGCTCAGGATGGCGCCTCATGTATACAAACCAGAACGAGCGTCGCCCGGGCTGCGACGCTCGAAGTTAGAGCAAGGCTTGCAAAGCCCCTGCGGTAATTCAAGTGTAGCCGGGCCCAGATCGGGTCTGATGCCAGCCCGCTCGCACCCAGGCGCCATAGGCCATAGGCTCTACGGCCTGTTGTGTACCGGAGCCGACCCGACGAATGAATGCCCATCGCTATAGTGCCGTAGAGCTTGATGCCATCTATCGCGTTATTGCCGAACGACGCGACATGCGCCATTTTCGCCCGGATCCGGTCGCACCCGAGATACTGCAACGCCTGTTGGCAGCAGCCCATGCTGCGCCCAGCGTCGGCTATATGCAGCCTTGGCGATTTATTCGCGTAGTCGACTCGACGCTGCGTCGCGAAATTCATGCCGTGGTCGAGGCCGAACGTCGCCGGACCGCCGATGCCTTGAACGAACGCAGCGACGAGTTCATGCAGCTTAAAGTGGAAGGCGTTCGCGAATGCGGCGAGCTGTTGGTCGTCGCTTTGACCGAAGGGCGCGAAAATTATGTCTTCGGGCGACGCACGCTGCCCGAGATGGATCTCGCCTCGGCGGCCTGCGCGATTCAGAACCTATGGCTGACCGCCCGTGCCGAAGGGCTCGGCATGGGCTGGGTATCTCTTTTCGATCCTGAGCGGCTGGCCGAATTGCTCGACATACCCGCCGGCGCCCTGCCGATCGCCATTCTGTGCCTCGGCCATGTCGATGCGTTCTATGATCGTCCTATGCTGGCAGAGCAAGGCTGGGCCGAGCGTATGGCCGTCACCGATCTCGTCGGCATTGACGGCTGGCCCGAAACCCGCTCGGAGTCCTAACGCGGGCAGCGCGAACCGGCCTAATTTTTTATCGGCAGGCCAGTACCGTCTGGCCTCAAGCCTAGTCGGACTCGACCGTTTGGGACATCGATTGGCCGGCGTCGTGCGACGTATTGGCCTTCGAGGCCGATTCATCTTTAGAGCCTATCGTATCGCCGGCACCCTCGGTATCTGCGGCGGCCGTGTCGACCGATTCATCGGCGTCGCCGTCTGCGAGCCAATGGCAGTCCATATGGGTGGTATCGTCCATGGTCAGCGTGATCTTGTCGTGGCCGAAGGCCAGTTCATCGCCGTGATCGTCCGTATAGATCGAGCGCGACGCATCGCCGGTCGGCTGTGCAGTCAGGCTGATTTGGCGTTTGCCCATGCGCAGGATGGCCTGGCCATCGCTACGGGTCATATCGAACTGGAACTCGTCCGCGCATTGGAATTGTTGAAAATCGCCGACTGCATGGAAGTCGCTTGCCTGCAATACCAGCATGGCCGGCTGTGCCTGATCGGTTGGCTCGATCGACTGGGGAACGGGCGTCTCCCAGGCCACATTGCCCCCTTTGTTCAGCACCTGGGCATTCAACCCGTAGCGACCGTTGGATCCCAACAGCTCCCGGCCAATGGCCAAATTGAAATGCACCGGCAGCTTGCCGAGGTCATGCAGGGTTCGCTCGGCAACGATACGGTTGTCCGAACTGTCGGCCGCATGCTCGATCAAGCTAATCCGTGCGGTTGCGTCTTTGGGCAGCTGCCCCTGACCCGCCAGCGTGAGCTGGCCACGCACATGTACATCGGTGGTTTGATCCGAACCACAGCCGGCGAGCATAGCGAAAATCGCAATCAGGCCTACAGTAGCAGCGCCTTGGAGTCGGCTATTCAGTTTAACCATGAAAAGTTCTTTAACGATCAATAGAAAATGCAAGTATCTGGCTGATCTGGCAGTAAGGTCGGCCGGATTCTGAGTGCCATTGATTGAATAATGCCTGAACATCTGCCTGCCCGCTTCGGGTATGGACTTTTCCAGAATAGGCATTCCAGTGATCCATAGCTTGGACCACCCAATCTGTTAGAAGAAAAGTGTCTTTTCCAGCCATGCGCAGAAATGCCGGACCGGAGTTGCCGCCGAGCTGGGTGAAGCGTTTCTTAAGTTCGGCCCAGAGATCCACGATCTCGTCTTCGGGCCATTCGGCAAGCCAGAACCCGAAACTGCCGAATTCGTCGACGATCGCCTGCATGGCCTGGGCGTTATCGCGTACGGCAAAGATCTTCTTGCGATGACGAATCAGGGTTTCATCGGTGGCCAGCCGGCGCAGGTCGGTATCGTCCAGCTCGGCGACGCGCGCCAGGTCAAAATCGTCGAAGGCGAGCTCGAAGGCCGGCCAGCGGGCATCGACCAGCCGATGCGTGAGCCCGGCCCGGAAAATGCGCCGACACATGACCGAGAGATAACGATCATCGCCGATCATGGCCAGGGATTCGGGCGGTTCGGGGCGAATAAGATGAGATTCGAGAGCTTCTAGGCCGCCAAGACGTTGCTCGGCAGCCTGCTCGATCATGTGGAAGACGGTCATCAGTCGGGTTCGGGCAATGAATGGCCCGATTGTACGCGTTCGCCGACCGCCCGCGTTTACCGGCCGAAATCGTACTCAAAAAAAGGCCCGACGATAGTCGGGCCTTTCGGACGGTCAGGCTTTCGGCTGCTCCGGACTGTCCGGAAGCGTCGAATCGCCAGCCGATTCCCGGGCCAGATGTAGAAAGTGCAAATGACTTTCGTACTGATCGAGAATATCGGCGATGATTTGATCCTTCGAATAATCCATCAAATCATAGCCTTGCGTACCCTCGGTCAAAAAGACCTCGAGCCGGTAGTAGGACGAGTTCGAACGCGAGGTCCGCATTGCGAAAGTCGGAGTCTGAAACTCGCGCGGCCAGACCTGGTAGTTGAAGTCCGGTTCATCCATGAGATCGACGCGCAATGCGCCGTGGCGTTCGTCGCCCTCGCCCTCGGTGGCCACCTCAACGTTCATGCCCTGAGCACGTAATTCCTCGGCGACCCGATCCATGGCCGGACGGATCGTATTGTCGAGATAACGCATGGCATGCCGATAACTCGGGAAACTCATCGCTCGAGCCACTCGCGTGGTCCAAGACACGCCCTCGCGGCCGCCCATGCGGCTGGACAAATGCCCCGGCAGGCTGACGCGTTGGCTATCCACCTTGTAGACCTCCATCTTCAAAGCCTTCCATAGCCCGGCGATCATAAAGAACAGGACGACCGAGAACGGCAGCCCAGCCACAACGACCGCGCTCTGCAGGGTCGACAGGCCACTGGTACCGGAGCCGGCCAACAGCAGCGCCAGTGTGACCACACCGATAATCGCCGACCAGATGATGCGCATCCAGACCGGTGCGTCGCTGTTCACGTCCTTGAGAATCGAGGTGAAATTTGACAGCACCAGGGCCCCCGAGTCGCCTGACGTCACAAAGAATACGATCCCCAGGATCGTGACCCCGAGCGTCGACAGCAGTGGCAGCGGTAACTGGTTGAGGAACAAATAAATGCCCGACGGCGGGTTATCCATAACCTGCTGGCCGAACTCGGTACCGCCCTGCATGACCATATCTATCGCCGAGTTCCCGAGCAGCGACATCCAGATCATCATGAACAGGATCGGCAGCGTCATGGTGCCGGCCACGAATTCGCCGATCGTACGCCCGCGGGAAATACGCGCCAGGAACAGACCGACAAACGGGGCCCAGGCGATCCACCAGGCCCAGAAGAACAGCGTCCAGCCGTCCAGCCAGCTGGTCGGTTGGGAAAACGAGAAGGTATTCGTGGATAGCGAGACGAAATCGGTCAGATAGTCGCCGATGTTAGTGACGAAGGTGTTGAGCAGAAACAGCGTTCGTCCGGTAAACAGCACGAACAGCAGCAGCAGGACCGCCAGCAGGATATTGAACTCGGAAAGCCGACGAATGCCTTTTTCGACGCCGGTGACCGCCGAGATCGTGGCAAACGCCACGATGGCCACGACCAGACCTACCTGGGTCCAGACGTTCGCGGTGATACCGAACATGTACTCCATGCCGAAGTTGAGCTGCACGATGCCGATACCCAGGGCCGCCGCGATACCGAATACCGTGGCCACCACGGCCGCAATATCTACCGTATGGCCGATCCAGCCATAGATTTTCTTGCCGAACAACGGATAGAGCGCCGAGCGAATGGTCAGCGGCAGATCGTAGCGATAGGAGAAAAACGCCAACGACATGCCGACCAGCGAATAGATCGCCCAGCCGGATATCCCCCAGTGCAGAAACGTGATCTCCATGGCATGGCGAGCAGCCATGGCCTGATCATCGGGCACGTCGGGGGCATTATAGAACTGGGTCAGCGGCTCGGCGATACCATAGAAAATCACGCCGATGCCGATGCCCGCAGAAAACAGCATCGCCGACCACGAGAATAGGTTGAAGTCTGGCCGCGATTGCTCCGGCCCGAGTCGGATGCGCCCGAAACGGGATACCGCGACCCCGATGACGAACACCAGATAGATGATGACGGTGAGGAAGTAGTACCAACCGAAAGTCGCCGAGATCCAGCTTTTGACCGCGCTGATGGTCGATTGGGCCTGATCGGTAAAGATCATGGTCCATAACGAAAACGCCACGATGGTCAAAGCCGATCCGTAGAAGACTACCGGGTTCAACCGATCTTCAGATGGCTTATGTTCGTCTGAAGCAAGTTTCTGGCTCATATCGCTCCTGGCAATAGAAGTTGCCGGGAGCCCACTGTTGCTCGACCGGTGCAGTATGCACTTGCATACCGCGGTACCGCACACAACGGCTCCACGGTCGCTGTTCTGGCGACGTACACGGAAGGTCCGAAGGCCCCCGATGGGCGAACGCGGCGCACACTACCCCCTGGCGCTCCGCGTTCGATTACTGCGCAAGACTGCCCACAAGACCGCGGACTTGCAACTCGTACGCATGGAACTCGGATACCGTGACGGCCGGTTACGGACCGCGACAGGCATAATTACGGCATGCGCCATGCCCGTACTTTCGATTACGAATGCTGTGCTATGGCATCGATGAAGGCCTGGCCGTAGGCCTGTCGTTTCTTGGCACCGATGCCCGGAATGGCGGCCAGCTCGTCAACGTCGTTTGGCCGAGCCGCTAGCATTGCGCGCAGGGTCGCATCGTGGAAGATCACATAAGGCGGGACATCCTGTTCCCGGGCCAGTTCGAGACGCAGCGCGCGCAGGGCCTCCCAGAGCGGCTCATCCTCAATCTCGATCGGCGGCAGCTCTTTCTTGGCGCTCCGGCGGGCTTTCTGACTGCGTCGATCGGCTCGCAGTTCGAGAACGCGTTCACCACGCAACAGTTCACGACACCCCTTGGCCAGCTGTAGGCCGCCGTAGGCCTGTTCAACCCGGACATAGCCGAGCGCCACCAGTTGTCGGACAATCGAGCGCCACTGCTTGGCCGCCAGATCCGTGCCGATGCCTGCTGTGGACAGGGTATCGTGGCCGAGATCGCGGGCGCGATCACCATGCGCCCCACGCAGGTGATCGACGATATAGCCGGTTCCGAAACGCTGGCCGGTTCGATAGATCGCCGACAACGCCATACGAGCATAGCGAGTGGCATCGTAGGTTTCCGGTGGATTAAGGCAGGTATCGCAGTTGCCACAGGGCTCCGGGTATTGCTCGCCGAAGTAATCCAGCAGATTCGCACGCCGGCAAGTGGCCAGTTCACAGTAGGCCAGCATGGCATCCAGCTTGCCGCGCTCGACCCGCTTGCGTTCTTCCGGCGCGTTGCCCTGCTCAATCATACGCCGGCGCTGTACGGCATCGCCCAGGCCATACAGCATCCAGGCGGTTGCCGGTGCGCCATCGCGCCCGGCCCGGCCGGTTTCCTGGTAATAGGCTTCCATGCTGGCCGGCAGATCGACATGCGCGACGAATCGCACATCCGGCTTGTCGATTCCCATGCCGAAGGCCACGGTCGCACAGATGATCACGCCTTCCTCGCGTAAGAAACGCGATTGATTATGGGCCCGCATCGCCGGCGATAGCCCGGCGTGATAGGCCAACGCGGTATAACCCGCGTTGGATAACCATTCTGCAGTTTCTTCGACCTTGCGCCGCGATAGACAGTAGACGATGCCGGCCTGCCCGGCATGTTCGCGATCGATGAAATCAGCCAGTTGCTGCTTGGCGTTGCCATGCTCGGCGACCCGGTACTGGATATTCGGGCGATCGAAGCTGTGTAGATAATGCCCGGCCTGCTCCAGGGCCAGCCGTTCGACGATCTCGTCGCGGGTCGGCAGGTCGGCGGTCGCAGTCAACGCAACCCGCGGTATGTCTTGAAACTGCTGGGCCAGCAGTGCGAGCTGACGATATTCCGGCCGGAAATCATGCCCCCATTGCGATACGCAATGAGCCTCATCGATCGCAAACAAAGCGATATCACAGCGCTGGATCAGTTCAAGGGTTCGCGGCTGCAGCAGGCGCTCGGGTGCGATATAGACGATATCCAGCGCGTTGGATACCAGATCTCGCTCTATGGCGACCTGGTCATCGAAGTCGAGCGTGGAATTGAGATAGGCCGCAGCCACCCCGAGCTGTTGCAGTGCTGCGACCTGATCGGCCATCAGTGCAATCAACGGCGAGACGACGATAGCCACCCCGGGACGCACCAGGGCCGGAATCTGGTAGCACAACGATTTGCCGCCGCCGGTCGGCATGAGCACCAACGCATCGCCGCCGGCGACGATATGGTCGATGATGTCGGCCTGCTGGCCGCGGAACTGGCTATAACCGAAAACCGATTCGAGCGCCTGCTGCGCTGTCCATTGCGGCGCCGTCACGACGTCAGGTCTAGCGCGGCGGCCGCATCGGCTAGCGGAATCACATAGAACAGCACGGCGAAAAAATGACAGGCACTGCCGGCAATCACGAATAGATGCCAGATCGCGTGGTTGTAGGGCATGCGCTCCCAAGCGTAGAAGATCACGCCCGCGGTATAGGCCAGACCGCCCAGTAGCAGCAGCCAGATACCACCGGCAGCGACATTGTCCAGCAGCGGCTTGATCACCAAGACTACGGTCCAGCCCATGGCCACGTAGAACGACGTCGACAGATACGACACACGGCGCAAACGTGTGGTCTTGATGATTACGCCGGCCAGCCCTAGAGCCCAGATCAGGCCCAGCAGCGTCCACCCCCACACTCCGCGCAGGTTGACCAACGTGAACGGGGTATAAGTCCCGGCGATAAGGAAATAGATCGCCAGATGGTCAATGAGCTGTAATACCGTCTTGGCCCGCGGCGGCGCAATGCTGTGATACAGGGTCGAGGCCAGATGCGAAAAAATCAGACTGGTGCCGAAAATCGAGACACCGACAATGTGCCAGACGCTCCCCTCCAAGGCGGCATAAACCACCATGATCACCAGTCCAGCAATCGACAACGCCGTGCCGATGCCGGAGGTCACCGCATTGGCGATCTCTTCGCCGAGGGTATAGCCGCTCATGTTGACGCGCGACGTCGATCTTACGCTGCTCATGGGCCTATTGTGCCACGGGCAAGGCGCGTTGCCCTCGGTGTATTACAGCGCGGACGACGCCTTCGCGGCTTGGCGTCGTCCGCTCTGCCCCCTACTTAAGCGTTGGCGGCCTTGGCGACCTCGGGCTGCGGCGTCTGCGAATCCTCCGCCAGACCGTCGTGATAATAATCTTTCGGGTCGAACACATCGACCTGAATGGCGGCGAGTCGTGCCTGCTCCGCGGTACGAACCTGTTCGGCCTCGACGGCATCGATCAGCCCCTGGGCCTTGGCTTGGTCGATCGCATCAAGCACGCTCGCCGCATCGATCTGGCGATCCCGCATGGCTTTTTTGATCCGGGCCAGCGGTTTTTGGGCCGCGCTGATCAACCGCCAGGCATGCAGAAGCCGCCCCATCCCTGGCTCATCGTCACGCGGCTGGCCGAGGCCTTCGAGTGCAATGCGCTGATATTGCTCACCCGGGGTCTGGATCGTGGCCGCCACTGCCCGGTCTTCGCGATCGCTTGGCCCGCTGGATAGCGGATTGATACGCAACCAGAAACGACCCGGGTAACGCAGCAACCAACCGACGATCGGAGTATCGAAATTGGCATAGATCCCTTCGAACGCCTGTTGCACCTGCAGCAGACTGTACTTGAGCGCCCAGTGCACGACTGGCAAGTCTTCTTGTCGTGCGCCCTCGGCATGAAAACGCCTGAGCGTGGTCACACCAAAGACCATCCACGACAAGGCATCCGCAAAACGCCCCGAGAGTTGACCGCGCTGCTTGAGCTTGCCGCCGACGCAGAACATGGCCAGATCCGTGAGCAGCGCGAAGCGCGATGCCGCCCAACCGAGCTTTTTGAAGTGGCGCGCGGTCGCATCGTCGACCGGGGCACGCACCGTAGCGCCGCGGGTGAGACCACGCACTACGGTGCGACCGAAGTTGACCAGGGAATGCCCCATCCAGCCCAGGATCGCCTGACGGAAGGCTGCAACATCCTTGTTTTCGACAGCGTTCAGGGTGGTCAACGCATAGGGATGACAACGGACCGCCCCCTGGCCGAAGATCATCAGCGTTCGGGTCAGAATGTTCGCCCCCTCGACGGTCACGCTGACCGGGGCAGCGATATAACTGGAGCCGAGGATATTGTTCGGCCCTTGCATGACCCCCGCCCCAGCCATGACGTCCATGCCGTCGACCAACAACTGTTGGCCGAGTTCGGTCGTCTGCTGTTTGAGAATGGCCGAAATCACCGGTGGGTGGTGGCCGGCATCCACGCCTGCGCAAACATAGATCCGCGAGGATTCCAGCACATAAGCCAGCGCCGCCGTACGGGCAACCTTGGCCGCCACCCCTTCCATCAGCCCGATCGGCAAGCCGAACTGCTCACGCACCATACTGTACGGGCCGACGGCCGCCGCTGCCGATTTGGCTGAGGACACACCGCCCGCCGGCAGCGATACGGCTCGGCCGCCACCGAGCTGTTCCATCAGCATCCGCCAGCCCTGCCCGGCTCGGGCCGTACCTCCGATGATGTGGTCGGCCGAGACCACGACGTTTTCGCCGTAAATCGGGCCGTTGTCGAAGGGCCCGATAGGTAGATGATGATCGCCGAGGCTTAGCCCGGGCGTGCCTTTCTCCAGCAAAACGACAGTAATGCCCGGGTATTCTCCAGCGCCAAGCAGGTTATCCGGATCATGCAAACGACAGGCCAGACTCACCAGATTGGCCACCGGCGCCAGCGTGATATAACGCTTGGAGAAGTTCAGACGCAGCTTGATCTCGCCACTGTCGTCTTTGAAAACCGTTCCCTCGGCTCGGATCGACGCGGCATCCGAGCCGGCCGTCGGCTCGGTGAGCCCGAAACAGGGCACGAGCTCGCCGCTCGCGAGCCTGGGCAGATAGTGCGCTTTCTGTGCCTCGGTGCCGTAGCTGATCAACAGTTCAGCCGCACCCAGCGTATTGGGTATCACGACCAGCGTGCCAACCGGGCCGAGCTGGGAGGTCTTCATCATCACCGCGCTGCGCGCCAGAGTCGAAAACCCAGCCCCTCCATAGGCTTTTGGAATGATCAGACCAAAAAAGCCGTTATCTCGCAGAAACGTCCAGATGTCTTCGGGGATCCGCCGAGTCTGCTGGAGTTGCCAGCGATCCACCTTATGCAACAGCGTTTCTACCGGCCCTTCCAGAAATGCCTGCTCTTCCGACGACAAGTTTGGATAAGCCTCGGCCATGATCGAGCGGAAATCAGGATTACCTGAGAAGATCTGTCCATCGATCCAGACCGAACCAGCAGTCAACGCCTGGCGCTCGGTCTCTGAGATTCGAGGCAAAACCTTGGCCTTATCAAGCTTTTCTAAGATCGCTGCAAACATGGATACTCCGGGGCAGACAACGAAACAACGACGGCACGAACCGGAACCGTAGGCGACGTTCTAGCCATGCAATGCATAGAGAATAACCGGAAAAACCATCGGCTCAAACAATAATAAAAATTACCATTTTCAAAGTCGACGAACTAAAATTTTTATCCGCAGAACGATTGTGTGCAATTATCGGGGTGGTTAAACAAGATTGGGCGAAGACTGAGCGAGTGTTAGAGTGCGCGCCGTGTTCCGCGTAACAGGTGTTACCTCGTGATCGATCGCTACCCCAAGACCACCGCCGAACGAGAGCAGGCATTGGCGCAAATCGATCCCGGAACTCGGCGCCGCATCGAAGAAGCAGCCCGTGTTCTGTTTGCTGAACGAGAGTTTCATCGCGTCAAACTGATCGATGTCGCCAAGCACGCCCATATCAGTCTGCAGACGCTGTACAAGTACTATGGCAGCAAGGAAACGGTACTGTTTGCCAGCCTCGATACCTGGCTGAGTACTTTGGCCCAGCGAATGATCGATCATTTGCACGGCATCGAGAACTTCCGTGATCGACTGCGCAAGGTGTTCTGGGTCTTGCTCGATTATTTCGAGCGCCAGCCCGAGGTCGCTCAGATCATCCTGAGCTCGGTGTATCTGAACACCTGGCGGGACGACGATACCTTTCGGCAGCCGGAATTGATGTCGGTGTTTCTCGGTGTGATTCGAGAAGGCCGCGAATCCGGCATCCTGAGCTCCACGGTCAGCGAAGTCGAAATTTCGGATTTCATTTGGGGGGTGGCCAACCGCAACGTCGGCATGTGGCTAATGCGAGGGCGAAAACATGGGCTGGCCGAGCGTGCCCCCGTCTTGTTCGAAATGATCTGGCGGGGGATCGCCAGTGACGAAGCACTGGCCCGGACTCTTGATCTCGAGGACCAGTCGGCGGTGAGTTGAAGCCGTAGTCGCTTCGAACTACAGCGTCTGCGTCGGCTGATCGCTGTTCAGCTGCCCGGTCAGCAACGTCTCGATGCGTTGCTGGACCACGATGCCGTCCGGTTCGATGAACTGCACGCCGATGCCTGGAGGCCTTTGAGTGCCGGGCCAGGAAATCCAGACGACCCGCCCGGCCACCGTCAATCGCTCGTCCTGCTCCTGCAGATGCAGGAGTAGAAAGACCTCGGAGCCCAATGCGAAGCGCATATCCGACAGGTGCGGTTCGCCAACGAACAGCCCCCCGTCACGGATGAACGGCATATACGCTTCATAGAGCGCACGGTTGTTGGGCACGTCGAAACGAACGATACGGGACTGCCCGGCGGGTTTGCTGTCGGTACTCATGGCTGCGTTGCGTCGGCCACCTGCTGACTCAGCTCGATGAAAACCGACTCTACCACCAAACGCCAGTCGGCGTTGCTATCGACCATGCGCGCCACTTCGGCGACCCGACGGCTCCAGGCTTCCAGACGACGCGGGCCGAGTCTTTGCGCCGCACGCGCCAGATTCGTCTGTGCTGTGTCGTCTTCTTGGCCAACCAGGCTCGCGCGCATCAGATCGTTACAGCGCCGATAGAGCCAATCGACCCATAGCCGCCGCTCGGCCTCGTAGGCGCGTTCGGCAACGCTGACCGGGTTGGCTCGACGCGCTAGCAGCCGCAGCAGATCCTTGTCCCATTGGGCCAACAATTGATCGACTTCATCCCCTTGGTGAGCAATCACAGCCAACGGGGATCGCAGACGATCATCGTCTTCCTGGCTGGCATCGACCCCCTGTTCGGCAAGCCACTCCCGAGCCGTAGCCGGATCGGCCGCCGGCACGGTCCAGAGCTGGCAGCGACTACGAATAGTCGGCAGCAGCGACGAGACCCGATCGCTGATCAATACGATATGACAGCCGGCCGGCGGCTCTTCGAGTGTCTTGAGCAGGCTGTTGGCGGCGCTGATCGAAAGCGCATCGGCCGGGTCGATCCAGCCCACACGGCCGGTTTCGTACTGCGGGGTCAGATGCAGTGCATGCGAAAACTGCCTGACCTGAGCGACCTTGATCGTCTTACCCTTATCCTCCGGGGTCAGACGCGATATGTCGGGATGGGTACCGGCGGCGAACTGGCGACAGCCGGCGCATGCGCCACAGGCGCGGCCGTCGTCAGCGCGCGAACGACATAGCAGTGCGGCCACGACCTGACGTGCAAAACGGCGCTTGCCAACCCCCGGTGTACCGGCGATCAGCACGCCATGGGCCACCCGATCGTCTCGAATCCCAGCTGCTACATGCCTCCAGAGCGGCGCATGCCAGGGCAGGATCGGCATTGTCGAGGCTTGTTGCGTCATAGCCAGACGTGCGCGGCTGCGATCACCGCCCGGGAAACCTGCTGGCTCGATCCGGCAGCGTCGATGAGTGCATAGCGCTCGGGATTGGCCCGGGCCCGCATTTGATACGTCTCGCGGACCACAGTATGAAATGCCACAGCCTCGTGATCGAAGCGGTTGTCCTCACCCCGGCTTCTGGCACGCGCCAAGCCCTGCTCGACCGGCAGATCGAGCACCAACACCCCGTCCGGGCGCCGCTCGCCCTGAACCAGGCGCTCGAGCGTCGCGACTGCAGGTTCACCCAGTCCGCGAGCGACCCCTTGATAGGCAAAACTGGCGTCGGTAAACCGGTCACAGAGCACGATTTCACCATTGTCCAGGGCCGGCTCGATCACCTGCAGCAAATGCGCCGCTCGCGCAGCAAAAATCAAGAGCAGTTCGCTCATGGCTGGCATCGGTGCTTCGTACTCGCCCATCAGCACGCCACGAACGGCTTCGCCGAGCTCTGTACCACCGGGCTCACGGGTGGTACGCACCGTATAGCCCTGGCTACGAAGGTGCTCGGCCAGCGCGGCGATCTGGGTCGACTTACCGGCCCCTTCGCCGCCTTCGAAAGTGATGAATCGTCCACCGTCGATCGCTACAGAACTCATGAACCGCCTTTCTGATATTTACGCACTGCCCGATTCTGCTCGGCCAGCGTATCGGAAAACACATGCGTGCCATCGCCGCGCGATACGAAATACAGCGCGGAACCGGGTTTTGGATGCAGCGCTGCACGGATCGAGGCCCGCGACGGGGAAGCAATCGGCGTCGGCGGCAGCCCGGCACGCGTATAGGTATTGTAAGGCGTATCTTTTTCCAGATCGGATTTGTGGATATTGCCGTCGTAGTCGTCAATTCCGTAGATCACGCTCGGATCGGTCTGTAGCCGCATGCCTTGACGCAGGCGCCGGGTGAAAACACCCGCGATACGCGGACGCTCGCTGGGTGCTGCGGTTTCTTTTTCGATGATGGATGCCAGAATCAACGCCTGATACGGCGAGTCGATCGCGATATTGTCGGCCCGATTCGTCCAAGCCTGGTCCAGAAAACTTTGCATCGCCTTATAGGCGCGCTTCAAAAACGCCACATCGGTCATACCGCGTGGAAACATATAGGTATCCGGCATGAACAAGCCTTCTGGCTTGCGTTCGGGATGACCGAGCGCCGCCATGATCTGGGCGTCGTTTTTATCCTGGAGCGTATGCTTGAGCGCCGAATCCTGATTCACGGTCTGCATGATTTGGGAAAAGCGCCAGCCCTCGACCAGCGTCAGCTTGTGTTGACGAATCTTGCCGGAGACCAGCAAACCGACCAGCTGGGCCGGTTTCTGTCGCGCCGGCACCAAATATTCGCCGCTTTTGACGCTGGTCGCCTTGCCGCTCAGGCGCGCATACAGTGACAGATAACGCTCGTCTCGCGCCCGGCTGACGATCTGCTTGCGCCGCAGTTGATGCACGAGCGCGCTGAAGCTCGTGCCCGGCGCCACCTCGATATGCTGCGGCTCGAAATTATCGAGCGGCTGGGTAAAAAAACGGGCTACGTCGGCTGCGAGCAGACCGGCGGCCAAGAGGCTGATCACCATCAGCCCATAAACGATACGTCGGACCACGAGCGCGGCGTCTCCTTTGCTTGCTATTCGCTGTCACGAAGCAGTGCGTTCGCCTGCCGGGCCAACCCGGAGCTCGCGACGAAACACTGTTCGGCGATACGGCTGACCGAAATAGCGTCGCCGACGCTGTTACAGGCCACGACCGCTGTAAATTCCGGCAACGCCGATAGTTCGATGTCGCTTACCGTGATCGGGCGACCCAGTTCGGCGCGCGCGGCCATCAGCCGCTGCCGAGTTGCACCGGCCACCCCGGCACGCGTTAGTTTCGGGGTCCACCAGTGGCCGGCCGCATCGGCAAACACCAGGTTCCGCATCGTGGTACTGATCATGCGCCCGGAACTATCGCACATCAGCGCATCGGCACTGTGACGTTCGGCACAGTCGCGGCGTGCCAGTACCTGTTCGAGCCGGTTGAGATGCTTGACCCCTGCCAGCAACGGCTGATCGCCAAATGCCACCGGCGACCGCTCGAGTTCCAGCGAATCCGGCAGCGTGCTCGGATCGGCCGAAGTGACGGTCACGATACGTCGAGCATTCGCCTGCAACGCGGGGGTATAGCCACGACCGCTGCTGCCTCGGGTCACCATGATCTTGGCGATCGCCGGACCCAGCATACCGCCAAGCCTGGTCAGGTCGCGCGCCACGACATCGGCAGCTGGCGTCGGTAAATACAAGGCGCGACAATCGTGCGCCAGCCGTGCGTACTGGGCGGCCCACGCCACCGGCCTGCCTCGTGCGAGACGCAGCGTACGAAACACACCGTCCCCATAGGCCAGACCGCGATCGTCGGCTGCTACGTGATCACTGGGCCGACCATCGACCAGACAGGACTCAGCCACGGCTCTGGCCTTGGGGCCAAGCAAAGGCCCGGAGCACACCGTGGGCTTTATGGCGTGTTTCCTCGAGCTCGGCCTGCGGCTCTGAATCCGCGACGATTCCGGCCCCGGCGCGGAGCGTCATCTGCCGGCCCTTCTGGGTTATCGAACGGATGACGATATTGGTATCGAGCGTACCGCAACGGCTCAAATACCCGACGCTACCGGTATAGGCCCCGCGTCCGACTGTTTCGAGTTCGGCAATGATTTCCATGCACCGAACCTTGGGGCAGCCGGTGATCGTGCCGCCCGGAAACACGGCCTTCAGTGCCGCCCCGGGTCCGATATCACTGGCAAGTTCGCCGGCCACGTTCGATACGATGTGATGCACGTGTGCATAGGATTCGACGATCATCAGTTCATCGACTTCGATCGTCCCCGGACGACAGAATCGCCCCAGATCGTTGCGCACCAGATCGATCAACATCACGTGTTCGGCCCGTTCCTTCGGGTGGGTAATCAACTCGCGACTGATCCGCTGCTCCGCGCCAGGATAGCGCCGCCGGGTGCCTGCAATCGGCCGAACGCTGGCGCGGCCACCCCGAATCGACAACAGCCGTTCCGGCGAAGAACACACCAATGCAGCTCCCTGCCACTGCACGAGGGCCGAAAACGGGGCCGGATTGCTGGCGCGTAACGCCCGATACACATCCGCCGGCGTACAGTCATGCTGTAGCTCGCCCTGCCAGGCACGCGCGAGGTTGGTCTGGAACACATCCCCGGCTCTTATGTACTCACGCGCCTGGGTGACCGCGTCGGTGTAATGCGTTGGCGGATCCTCATGCCAGGCAGCAAGCGGCGCATCAGACGGTGGCCCAGAATACGGCCCGATCCGACTCACCGCCGCCAATTCCGCACGGAGCGCCTCTACGCGGCGATCATCGCCCGCCTCGGAAATGATATCCACGGTATGACGTTGTCGATCGTGCACGATCGCACTGGTGCAACGTAGCGCCATGGCCATCGGCAGCGGATCGTCAGCTATCGGCAGGTGCAGGCTTGGTTCGACACCCTGTGCCATCTCGTAGCTCAAATAGATGAGCCAGCCACCAATGAACGGCAGATCGTCATGGCCGGCCGCATTCGACTGCGCAGCGAGCTCGTCGAGCACATCGAAAAAAGCCGCTGGATCGTCGAAATCCTCGGCCTTAATCACCCGCTCGGGATCGGCCAGGAGGATATCGTAGCGGGACTGGGCGGCCGCCCCGGCGCTCGACTCTAGCAAGGCCGGAAAAACCTCGGGATTGGCAGCCGCCAGATGATGCAACGCCGGGCAATGCCCGGCTTCGAGTGTCAGACGGGCCAGATCGGCGCTAACGACGATACGGCCCTGGTCTCCATGCTCTGTCGTCAATCGAAACGCTTGAGAATCAACGAGCCGTTGGTCCCCCCAAAGCCGAACGAGTTCGACAGGGCCGCATTGATTGTCATATCGCGGGCCGTATGCGGCACATAATCCAGATTGCAGCCTTCGTCCGGCGTATCCAGATTGATCGTCGGCGGCGCGACTTGATCGCGAATGGCCAGCAGCGTGAAGATCGCTTCGGCCGAGCCGGCTGCCCCGAGCATATGTCCGGTCATCGACTTGGTCGAACTGACCGCGACCCGCTTGGCAGCACTGCCCAACACCGACTCGATCGACTGGCTTTCGGATACGTCGCCGGCCTGGGTGGAAGTCCCATGGGCATTGACGTAATCGATATCTTCACCCGTCATTTCGGCATCGGCCAAGGCGTTGGTCATGCACTGGCGTGCCCCATGACCGCTCGGCATGGTGATGTGATGGGCATCGCCACTCATGCCAAAGCCGACGACTTCACCGTAGATACGGGCGCCGCGCGCCTTAGCGCTTTCCAGATCCTCGAGCACGACCACACCGGCCCCGTCCGACAGCACAAAACCGTCGCGGTCGACATCCCAGGGACGGCTAGCCGCCTCCGGATTGTCATTGCGTGTCGACAATGCCTTGGCAGCACAGAAACCCGCCAGCCCGATCCGATTGACCGCCATTTCACAGCCACCGGCCACCATGGCCTCGGCATCGCCACAGGCGATCAAACGCGCGGCCAAACCGATGTTATGCACACCGGTCGTGCAGGCCGACACTGCTGCGATATTAGGGCCGTGCAGATTCAGCTGGATCGAAACCTGACCTGCGGCCATGTTCGCGATACTGCTGGGAATGAAAAACGGCGAAACCTTCTTCGGGTTATAGCCCGATTCGTGAAAGCCGGCACAGGTATTCAAGATCGTACCGATCCCGCCGATACCTGAACCAACGGCCACACCGACCCGCTCGTTGTACTCGTCGGACAATTCCAGTCCGCTATCTTGCACGGCCTGCACGGAGGCAGCCACACCGTAGTGCACGAACGGATCGAAGCGCTTGGCTTCCTTGGCCGACATGTACTGAGTCGGATCGAAATTGCGGATCGGACCGCCGAAGCGAGTCGGGTATTTCGACACATCGAACTGTTCGATGGCCGAAATACCGCTACGGCCGGCAAGAATGCCAGCCCAAGTCGATTCCACGTCCAAGCCCAGTGGGGAAATCATCCCCAGGCCCGTTACTACCACGCGACGCTGTTTCAACGACGCCCCCTCCAACAGATGGTGCCGCCTCTGTCGGACGGCCTTAACACGGTCGGCCGGCAATCTTGCGCCCGGCCGACGGCTTTAGCGGGCGGATCAGCCCTCGGCGTGCGACTTAATGTAGTCTACCGCATCCTTGACGTTGACGATCTTCTCGGCTTCCTCATCGGGAATATCGATTTCGAATTCTTCCTCAAGCGCCATGACCAGCTCGACCGTATCCAGCGAGTCGGCACCCAAGTCGTCGACGAACGAGGCCTCCGAGGTCACCTGGTCTTCACTGACCGACAGCTGCTCGGCAATGATTTTCTGTACTCGTTCTTCCACGCTACTCATGGGTTGTCTCCTGTTTGCTTGCTTTTTGCGCGTTCATGAAACGCGAATCCGCCCTCGCGAACCGCGCGCCATTCTAGGGAAAAAGGAACCGTCTCGCCAGGCGATCACGCCCCCATATAAAGGCCGCCGTTTATACTCAGCGTCTCGCCCGTAATATAACCGGCCGCAGGCGACACGAGAAATGCCACCGCTGAGGCGACATCGTCTACCGCACCCAGTCGGCCCAGCGGGATCTGTTCTAGCATCGTCTCGCGGGTCTGCTCTGGCAGATCGCGGGTCATGTCGGTCTCGATGAACCCCGGAGCCACGGCATTGACCGTGATCGAGCGCGAGCCGACCTCGCGGGCCATGGAGCGCGTCAGCCCCAGCAGACCGGCCTTGGCGGCGCTGTAGTTCACTTGGCCGGCGTTACCGCTCAGCCCGACCACCGAACCGATGTTGACGATTCGACCGCCACGGGCCTTCATCATGCCCTTGAGCACGGCCTTGGATACGCGGAACACACCGGACAGATTGGCATCGATCACCGACTGCCAGTCATCGTCCTTCATGCGCATCATGAGCGTATCGCGCGTGATGGCGGCGTTATTGACCACGATCGTCGGCGCGCCGAATTCCTTACCGATCGTCTTGATCAGCGTCTCTACGGCCTCTGCGTCGGTCACATCCAGAACACGGCCTGCACCCGCAGGGGTCTTGCCCTTGAGCCGCTGATCAATGTTCTGCGCTCCGCTTTCGCTGGTCGCCGTACCGATCACGGTGGCGCCATCATCAGCCAAACGCTCAGCGATAGCGGCGCCGATACCCCGACTGGCCCCGGTCACGAGCGCGATTTGCCCGGTAAGATCTGTCATGGTCTTGCCTGCGGTTGGGTGGTGAACAGTCGAAAACGTTTCAGGATGCGTCGTTTTCGGCGCTGGCCTGCAACGCGGCATCCAAACCGTCGGCCAAGGGCAGGCTCTGGATCGACTTGTCGATCCGCTTGTTCAGCCCCGAAAGC
Source organism: Salinisphaera sp. SPP-AMP-43 (assembly GCF_049568105.1). Lineage (GTDB taxonomy): Bacteria > Pseudomonadota > Gammaproteobacteria > Nevskiales > Salinisphaeraceae > Salinisphaera. The sequence goes on along the minus strand of NZ_CP145335.1, from coordinate 2,020,724 downwards.
ACTTTACCTGGCCCGCATTCGACGAAAACGTTGCAATGCTTGGCCACCAGCGTCCGAATGGTTTCGGCCCACTGGACCGATTGCGCCAACTGCCCTACCAGCGCTCGACGAATACCTTCAACGTCGTCTCGCGGACGGGCATCGATATTGTGATACACCTGAATGGCCGGCTCGCGCAGCGGAATATCCTGTAGATGAGAGGCTAAACGATCGGCTGCCGGACGCATGAGCTCGCAATGCGATGGCACGCTCACTGCCAGCGGTTTGACCATTTTCGCGCCTTTGTCCTTGGCCAGAGTCGAAGCTTTTTCGACTGCTTCAGCGTGGCCTGCGATCACCACCTGCTTGGGCGCATTGAAATTCGCAGCCGACACGCTAAGCCCCTGGCTCGACAGAGCGGCTCGCGCCTCTTCACAGGCCGCTCGAACGTCGTCGTCCGACAGTCCGATCACGGCCGCCATGGCGCCTTCGCCGCCGGCAACCGCATCTTGCATGGCCTGACCTCGCAGACGCGTCAGACGCAGCGCATCGGCAAAATCCATGCTGCCCGCCACCACTAAGGCACTGTATTCACCGAGGCTATGCCCGGCCACAAAGCTCGGCCGCGTGCCACCGGCCGCCTCCCAGGCCCGCCATACAGCCACGCTCGAAGCCACGAGTGCAGGCTGCGTATACTCGGTTTGATCGAGCGTTTCAGCTGGCCCGCGATGCACCAGTTCAGCCATGTCGTAGCCGAGGACCTGGCTCGCCTCATCCAGCGTTTGATCGATCGCGGGATGCTGCTGCCCGAGTTCGGTCAGCATTCCGACCGATTGTGCCCCCTGTCCGGGGAAAAGCATGGCAAATCGCGACATACAGCCTTTCTGGATCAAGCCTTGGAAACGAATGACTGCATGATACCCGGGGCCAGCCTGCTTGGCCACGCGAAAATCGGCTTTGCTAGAATTATGTGCTTCGATTCTTGCCGGCGGAGGCCGTCATCATGGTCCATGCCGAATTGACCGTTGCAGCAATCATCAAACGCGATTCGCGTTATCTCGTCATCGAGGAGATCGCTCACGGTCGACGCGTCATCAACCAGCCCGCCGGCCATGTCGAGCCTGGCGAAACCATTCTCGACGCGGCCGTTCGCGAAACCCGCGAGGAAAGCGCCTGGCGTTTCAACCCCACAGGCTTTATTGGAATGTATTACTGGCCGCACGACGATGGTCGTACGACGCTGCGAGTCGCCCTGGCTGGCGATGTGGACGATCACGCGCCGGACCAGCCGCTCGACGAAGGCATACTCACCACCCACTGGCTCAGTCGCGACGACCTCGCCCTGCGCTCGGATCTGCGCAGCGCGCTGGTGCTACAGTCGATTGACGATTACGAGCGTTTCGACAGCATGCCCCTCGAGCGCGTTCGACATATGGGGCAGGCACGATGAGAGCGGTGGAACGCAATCCGGCCGACACCCGCGTGATCGTCGGCGTGTCCGGCGGTGTAGACTCCTCCGTGGCGGCTCTCGAACTGGTCGAGGCGGGCTATCAGGTCGAAGCCTTGTTCATGTTCAACTGGAGCGAGGACGAGGCTGGCCGCTGCCAGGCCGCAGACGACTTCGACGATGCCGCCACGGTCTGCGAGGCTCTGGATATCCCGCTGCATCGCGCCGATTTCTCGCGCGAATACAAGGCCCGGGTGTTTCGCTATTTTCTGGATAGCTACGCGGCCGGCCGCACGCCGAATCCAGACATATTGTGCAACCGCGAGATCAAGTTCGATGCTTTCATGCATCACGCCGATCGCCTGGGCGCCGATCTGATCGCAACCGGCCACTATGCCCGCCTCGACCATGCCGACGGTTATACGCGACTGCTGCGCGGGGTCGATCCGAACAAGGATCAATCGTATTTTCTCTCCGCCGTACCTCGGGCCGCTCTCGAGCGCACCCTGTTTCCGCTAGGCGCAATGGCCAAGACTGACGTACGAGCGAAGGCCAAGCGCGCGGCTCTGCCGGTCCATGACAAGCCAGACAGCACTGGCGTGTGCTTCATCGGCGAGCGCGACTTCGAAGGCTTTCTGCGGCAATATCTTTCAGGACGAGCCGGGCCCGTACGGGTTTCCGGCGGGCCCTTGGATCAGCAGGCGATTGCCGAGCACTCGGGGCTGGTCTATTACACCATCGGCCAGCGACGTGGCCTTGGGCTCGGCGGCGTGGCCGGGGCCGAACAAGGACCTTGGTATGTCGTCGACAAGGATCTCGGCTCCGATACGCTCTGGGTGAGCCAGGACGCCCATCACCCGGCGCTCGAACAGACCGAGCTGATCGCCAGACAGCCCCATTGGCTGACCGAAGCCCCCACCACGGCGCTACGCTGCACGGCCCAGGTCCGTTATCGTCAGGCGGCACTGCCCTGCACAGTAATCCCGCACGACGACAGCGTGCATGTGTGTTTCGATCAACCACCGCGCGCGATCGCCCCGGGCCAGTATGTTGTGTTTTACGATGACGACCACTGCCTGGGCAGCGCTGAAATCCAGACCTCCGGTGGCCACGATGCCGTCCCGGCCGATTTTTCGACCTCAGTTTCCGCATGACCGATACGTCTTCGACCTATAACCAGGCTCTAGCGCTCGCTGGGGTGGCACAATTCACGCTGTATGCACACGAGCTGGCCACCGATGGTCGCGACCTGCCGGTTCGCTTTGAGCGCGCCACGCACGCGATCTTCTGTACCGACCCGGACTCCGCCATGGATGTTTATGGTAGCGAGGCCGCCATCGTCGATGGTTTGCGCTATGTGCGGGTACAGCTGTCCGGCCAGCGCCCCGATGCGAAAGGCGCGGCGGTCGCACGCTATATCGGCCAGGTTCTCAAGCTGTCGGGCAAGCTGCTGGGCGACGAGCAGGCGCTCGGCCGGCTGCGCGGCGCGATCGATCGCGCCCGGCTGGCCGACCCAGACGATGCCGCGGATATCTTCAATGCAGCCTATCGCGAGACCATCAGCCCGATGAAGCCGCAGATCATGCTCCAGGGCGAACCGACCTATCTCAAAAATGAGCTCATTCAGCGCCGTATCCGCACTCAGCTGCTGGCAGCGATTCGCTGCGGCGTGATGTGGCGCCAGTGTGGCGGCGGCTTCATGTCGCTGTTCTTCCGCCGCAAGGCGCTGCTCGCTGCAGTCAGCTGAGCAGCGCGTAATCCGCAATCCGCCTTTTTGCATACATCAGCCTCATGCAGCCTAAGGCTGGAACACGCTATACTTTCATGGTTTAACGCTGTGGCGAGCACTACGCCACACAAGACCCACAAGGCCAGGAGACGAGGTCCATGACCGATAGTTTTGGTACACGTTCGCAGCTCACTGTTGGTGAGCGCAGTTTCGACTATTTCAGTCTGAAAAAGCTCGAGGAACAGTTTCCGGGCGTGGCAAAACTGCCCTATGCGCAAAAGATCCTGCTCGAGAATCTGCTGCGTCATGAAGACGGCGCCAATGTCACCGCCGACGACATCAAAGCGATGGCCAACTGGGAGGCCGCGGCCGAGCCAGATACCGAGATCGCCTTCACGCCGGCGCGGGTAGTCCTACAGGACTTCACCGGCGTGCCCGCGGTCGTCGACCTGGCCGCCATGCGCGATGCCATGAAGAGCCTCGGCGGCAGCCCGAACAAGATCAACCCGCAGTCGCCGGCCGAACTGGTCATCGACCACTCGGTGATGGTCGACGAATACGGCTCGGACAAAGCCTTCGACTTAAACGCCAAGCTCGAATTCAACCGCAACAAAGAACGCTATGCGTTCTTGCGCTGGGGGCAGGGAGCGTTCGACAACTTCAAGGTCGTGCCGCCGGATACCGGCATCGTTCACCAGGTCAACCTCGAATACTTGGCCCGCGTGGTGTTCGGCAACGAAGACACCGGTCTGGCCTATCCCGATACGCTGGTCGGCACCGACTCCCACACCACCATGATCAACGGCGTGGGCGTGCTCGGCTGGGGCGTGGGCGGCATTGAAGCCGAAGCGGCCATGCTCGGCCAGCCGATTACCATGCTCATCCCACAGGTGGTGGGCTTCAAGCTGACCGGCAAGCTGGCCGAAGGCACCACCGCCACCGACCTAGTGCTCACGGTCACCGAGATGCTGCGTGCCAAGGGCGTGGTCGGCAAATTCGTGGAATTCTATGGCGATGGCCTGGCCGATCTGGCCTTGGCCGATCGCGCCACGATCGCCAACATGGCGCCCGAGTACGGCGCGACCTGCGGCATCTTCCCGGTCGATGAAGAAACTATCCGCTACATGGAGCTGACCGGCCGCGACGCCGAGCAGCTGGAACTGACCCGTGAATATGCCAAGGCACAGGGTCTGTGGCGCGAGCCGGGCCAGGCGGATGCCGACTACACCGATACGCTGGAACTGGATCTGTCGACCGTACAGCCGTCGCTGGCCGGGCCGAAGCGCCCGCAGGATCGCGTGTTGCTATCGGACATGCAGGCAACCTACGAGCGCGAGGTTCAGCCGTTCATCGAAGCGCGGGCCGAAAAGCAAGGCAAGAGCCTGGCCGAGGCCAAGCAGCAAAGCGAAGGCGGGCTTACCTCGGACTCCGTCGGTGGCCCCACGCATGCGCCGGTCAGCTATAAAGACGCCGAGTTCGATCTGCACGACGGCTCAGTCGTAATCGCGGCGATCACCTCCTGCACCAATACCTCCAATCCAGCCGTAATGATCGGCGCGGGTCTACTGGCCCGCAATGCGATCAACAAGGGCCTGCAGGTCAAACCCTGGGTCAAGACGTCGCTGGCACCCGGCTCCAAGGTCGTGACCGAATACCTGGAAAAGGCCGGCCTGGACGACGATCTTGATCAGCTCGGTTTCCAGCTGGTCGGCTATGGCTGCACTACCTGCATCGGCAACTCCGGCCCGCTGCCGGACCCGATCGGCGAAGCCGTGCGCGGACACGACTTGAACGTAGCCTCGGTGCTGTCCGGTAACCGTAACTTCGAAGGCCGTGTGCACGGCGATGTGCGCATGAACTTCCTAGCCAGCCCGCCGCTGGTGGTGGCCTATGCGCTGGCCGGCACGGTCAACACCAACCTGACCAGCGAGCCGATCGGCCAGGACAGCGACGGCAACGATGTCTATCTCTCCGACATCTGGCCGTCGCAGAAGGAAATCTACGACACCATCGGGTCGTCGCTGAACTCCGAGATGTTCAAGGATTCCTACGGCGACGTGTTCGCCGGCGATACGCGCTGGCAGAACCTGGACGTGCCGGAAGGCGAGATCTACGAATGGGATGAAGATTCGACCTACGTCCAGAATCCGCCCTACTTCGAAGGCATGAGCGTCGACGTCGGCGAGATCTCCGAGATCCAGGGCGCGCGCTGCCTAGCCAAGCTGGGCGATTCGATCACGACCGACCACATCTCCCCAGCCGGTGCGATCACCCAGGACTCGCCCGCGGGCCAGTATCTCCAGGAGCAGGGGGTCAAACCGGCGGACTTCAACAGCTACGGTTCGCGCCGCGGCAACCACGAAGTCATGATGCGCGGCACCTTTGCCAATGTGCGCCTGCGCAACCAACTCGCCCCGGGTACCGAAGGCGGCTGGACCCGGCATCAGCCTTCGGATCGTGAGATGTTCATCTACGACGCGGCAATGGAATACAAGGATGAAGGCACGCCGCTGGTGATCCTTGCCGGCAAGGAATACGGCACCGGCTCGTCGCGCGACTGGGCAGCCAAGGGCACTCTGTTGCTCGGCGTCCGGGCCGTGATTGCCGAATCGTTCGAGCGCATCCATCGCTCGAACCTGGTTGGCATGGGTGTGCTGCCGCTGCAATTCAAAGAAGGCGACTCCCACGAATCGCTGGGCTTGGACGGCAGTGAAACCTTCGATATCGAAGGCTTGGCAGCCGGTGCAACGAGCGTGACCGTCAAGGCAACGAAGGAAGATGGCCAGACCATCGAATTCGAAGCCAAGGTGCGCATCGATACGCCCAAGGAATGGGACTACTATCAGAACGGTGGCATCCTGCAGTACGTTCTGCGCCAGTTGGCCAAGGCAGCCTAAAGCAGCCCAGCCTGCTTGCTAAAGCTGAAAAAGCCCCGCTCCGGCGGGGCTTTTTTGTATCCGATCGAAGGCTCCGACCATGCCCAGGCGAGCGCGGCCTCGGCGCCCTAGATGGGCCTGCCTGCCTTCGAAACAAAAGCGCACGCGCGCTCTTTCCGTCGCCCAAGACTCACCTTGGACCGTTGCGATGCGACTGGCGCCATCGCCACTCAGCGCGAGAACACGCGGTTGCGATACGAGCCTTGATATCGCATACATCGCTGGCACCGAATACCTGTGGTCGACACACCCGCGATACCGTTCACACAGCCGAGCCTCGGCAGCTTAGCGCTATCCCGCCCGGTCAACACTGGCGATGGTCGACACTGCGAACCGCAGGCGGCCATGCGATCGACGGCGCTGAACATGAATGCGCCCAACAGGCTATAAAAAAAATCCGTCACCAACGGCCTGGGCGCGCTAGGCGTATCCGTCGAGATCCATCATTTGCTATGCCAAGCTATACCGCTTGGCTATAAAGGCCTGCCTCCGCTAGGCAAACAGCGGAGGCAGACATCGGCCGCAAGAGCAAGGCCGAGTCGAGCGACGGCCCAACCGGGCCGACAACTCAAACCCCACAGCCCCGACTGGGCTGGCATATCCCTGGTCAATTCATAAAAGCTCACCCCCGCCGAGCACGACGCATGACATGCGTCAAATCCTTTGGACAATTCCAACAACCAACTCCGGGCGATCGGCAAAACCGCCATACCCCTTAAAACCCATCGTCGAAGACGGCTCAGGCCGCCACTTTTTCAGCAACACCGCGCTGGGCGCGACGCGTGGACGGCCAGTTCGCCAGGTCGACTTCGTCGCGGATGTCTCGGCAAACCTTGATGACATGATCGAGCTCCTGACGGGTCAGCGACGAATTCAGCGACAAACGAATCAGTGAACGATTCGCGGCCGTAGCCGGTGCACAAAATACCGAGCCGAATACCCCGTGTGCTTCCAGGGCGTCGCGCAGCACGATAGTGCGATCTTCAGGGCCGGCCTCGAGGGCGATGATCTGGGCCTGACTTATGCTGACGTTGTAGCCCAGCTTGTCGAGGTTCTGCCTCAGATACTCGGTATTCTCGAATAGCCGGCGACGCTGCGCGTCCGCCTGCTTGATCAGCTCGAGCGTCTGATCCAACGCAGCAATATCCGGCGGCAACAAAGCCGAACTGAAGATGGCAGGGAACGAGTGATACTTGATGAACTCGCGCAGGCGATGGCTGCAGGCAATCAGGCCGGCACGCCCGGCAAAGGCCTTGGCCAAGCTGGCGGTCACGAAATGCACTTTGTTCTGCAGGCCCAGGCCGGCCACGATGCCGCTGCCCTGCCAACCGTGGGTCCCCAGAGAATGGGATTCGTCGACGATCATCACGCAGCCGGCCTTGTCTGCTATGTCGACGATCTCAGCCACTGGGGCCACACTACCGTTCGTGCTGTACACCGAGTCGATCACGACAATACCGGGGCCATTCCGCTTGATCAGCGATGCCAGATGCGAGGCGCTGTTATGCCGGAACGGCTTGGCCGCCAGGCCTGCCGCCTGTATTCCCTGCCAAAGCGAGGCATGCGCCATCATGTCGATATAGACCGGGGTGTCTTCAGTAGCGATAGCCTGGATCAAGCCCACGTTGGCGGCATACCCCGACTGGCAGATCAGCGAGGACTCCATCGCCATCCAATCCGCCATGCGCTGCTCGAAGTCATCCTGCGGGCTATCACCATGCAGATAGACCGCCGACATCACCATCGTATTATCCGATGCGCTCAGGGTATCGATCTGAGCTTGGCGGATCAGCGGATGATTGGCCAGGTTGAGGTAGTCATTGCTGACCATCATAACCGCCCCCGGTCCGGGCTTGCTGCCGCGCATGATATGACTCCCCTCCTGCCAGGTTTCGCCTCGTTTTTCGTAGTAATCATCGACCCGCGCACTCAGAAGACGCGGCTCGACAGCGTTCATCGAATCTGAATTTTTCTGGGCACTAGACTCTAAATAGCTCATTTTTCTACCTATTTTGATAAAATAGCGACGAGACGAAAAGTCTCTCAAACAATCTTGCAAAAGACATGACAGGTATCCGAGCCATGTCGCGAATACAATTTTTTATAAAATCAGCAGTCTTTTCAAATTTTGAAAATTTATAGTTTTATTAGCGGCGACACCGGTAACGTGTATTAAGTGTTTTTGAGTGCCTACAAATAGTGGTTAGTGCCCAGACTGGTCGGCCGGGCGCGGCTTTTGGGATAACGGCGTATAGCTATACGGCGACACGTCGGCCCGGTGGCGTCGTCAGACAAGGGTGTTAAGCTGTCCGAAAGGACAAAACAGGCGATAACCGATATCGAAACACCTCCAACGGGCGCTAGGACCGGTCACGCGAAGCGCGAGATATCGCTCCTTCGGCAATCCAAAATGATTCAAGCTTGAAACGAAGATGACAAAATCGCTTCGGGATCTACCCTCGCCTGGCGGCCTGCCTTTTTTAGGCAATATCCATCAGCTCAGCGTGCAGCGGCTGCACCGGATAATCGAAACTTGGGAGGCCCAGCTGGGCTCGGAATTTACCTTCGAGCTGGGCTCGCGACGTGTATTCGTCACGTCGGATCCTCATTTAGCCCAGCACGCCCTGCGCGAGCGGCCGGAATCCTTCCGCAAGCTCAGCAGCATGACGGCGGTCATCGACGAAATGGGATTCAACGGGGTGTTTTCGGCCGAAGGCCAGCGCTGGTGGCCGCAGCGTGAGATGGTCACCCGTGCCCTGGCCCGAAAAGGCTTACCCCCTTTCTTTCCGACACTTCACACGATTACCGAGCGCTTGTTTCGGCGCTGGGATGAGGTCGCCCGGAATGGACAGACGACCGATGTGGTCCAGGATCTGACCCGATTCACCGTGGATGTTATTTCGACGCTGTCGTTCGGCCAGGACATCAATACCCTCGAACAGACCGGCGATCCGATACAAAAACATCTGAGCGTGATTTTTCCGATGGTCACGCTCCGCGCAAACCTGCCGTTCGCCTATTGGCGCTATATCAAGCTGCCGCAAGACCGTCAGCTCGAACGCTCGATCGCAGCCGTGGAGGAATTCGTCCATCGCATGATCGACGAGGCCAAAGACGAGCTAGTCGCTCGCCCTGACGGCCCGCCTACCAATCTGTTGCAGGCCATGCTGATGGCAGCCGAGGAACCGGGCTCGGGAATCAGCGACGATATCGTCTATGCCAATGTGGTGACGCTTCTCATTGCCGGGGAAGACACGACCGCCCATACACTGGCCTGGGCGATGTATTGCATGGCCGAACGGCCGGAACTACGCCAACATATGCAAAACGCGGCAGCCCACACGCTGGGCGAGGCGAACATTGCTCCGGACTATAAGACCACCGAAGGCTTATCACTTTTCGAAAGCACGGCTTTCGAAGCGATGCGTTTCAAACCGACGGTGCCCCTGGTGTTTTTGGAAGCCAACGAGGATGTGACGTTGGGCGATACCCACCTGCCGGCCGGAACGCCTGTCTTCCTTGCGTTACGCGCCTCGATGAAGGACGAAAACCACTTCGGCGACGCCGATGATTTCGACCCCTACCGTTGGACTGCCGAGCGCCATCACCGCATGCGTACACACAATGGGCGAGCGTTCATGCAGTTCGGCGCCGGGCCTCGGGTCTGCCCTGGCCGGCATCTGGCGATACTGGAAATTCGAATGGTGTTATCTATGCTGGCGCGGAACTTCACATTCGAGTTCGCAGACGACGCTCAAGGCATCGAAGAGTCCTTTTCCTTTACGATGGCACCGCATACGCTACCGCTGCGGCTACATCGGCTGCGCTGAGCCCTACCTTGCCCGAACGCCGCCTGCGCCGGCCTGGCGCTGAGCGGCCTACATCATCGAATAGCCCACGGTGTCCAACCACTCCAGGAACTCGTTATAGCTTGGATTGACGCGTGCCGGGCCGGTCTCCGTTTGCATGTCGAACACGGCCCAATGGCGTGTCGTTCTGGCACCGGTCAAGGGTCGCGCAGACACTAGGTAATCGTTCCAATTCTCGCTCGAAGGCCAAGCGTTCGCATCCGCGACCACCAACGGATCGACCATCATTTCGCAACGGGCGATACGCTCACATGCCGTGCTCGGCATGCCCAGGGCACGACATGTATCGGCGGTCTGTCGTGCTTCCTCAGGCGTCTGGATCACCAGCCGCTTGATCTCGCCCGAAGCATTGACGAAGAAAAAACCATTCGGCCGTTCGGCATAGTAATATTCCGTCAATCCATGGCTTTTACCCAGTCCATCGATGAGCTCTTTGACCGCTGGCTCGCCGAGCAGCTCTGGCACGTTCAACGGCAGCACATCCTTGGCCGAGACGAACAAGTTTCGGATGTAATCGTGTTGGAACTGCCGAATGGTTTTGTTCAGGCGCTCATACACTGCATGCTCATGTTTCCGAATGTACTGATCGATAATACCTTCGTTGAAAGCTTCGACCGCGACTGCTTCGGTAGCCACACCGGTGAATAACACTTTTTTGACATGCGGGTCAGTAATATTTTTACAGAAATCCAACCCATTCATCTGGGGCATCGCATAGTCGACAAGCGCGACCGAGATCTGCGCAAACCGATCGGAAGAGTGGATTTCGCGCGATAGCGCATCCATATTGATCTCAAGCGACTTTGCGGCGCCGGCCCCCTCGCATCCAGGCGGCTCGCAGAAAAAGCGATTGCGCGCCACGCCGTTACTTTGGCGCTGTTCGAGGTAATCCAGTGCTTTTCGCGTAGAATCGAACAGCAGATAGGCCAAGTCGGCGTCGAGCTGGAGGCTGAGATTCCCTAGAAAATCAATGTCGTCGTCGATCAAGACGACCTGAGTCGGATGGAAATACGGGGCGACTTCAATCGTCATTGTTATCGGGTTCCAAAAAACTGAGCGTGAATTCCGTATATTCGCCGAGCACGGAGTCGCAGCGAATATAGCCACCAAAGCTATCGATCACGAGTTTCACGAAGGCCAGCCCGATCCCGGTACCCTGCCCACGAGGCATTCCTGAGTAAAAACGTTCGAAAATACGGGGCAGAACCTCCGGCGCGATACCCGGTCCGGTATCCTTGAAGTGAAGTTCATTGATACCCGAGTCCGGATCGGTACTCGTCCAGATAAAGACCGCGCCGTCGTCGTCTTCTGTTTTCGCGATATGGTAAATCGCGTTCTTAAGAAGATTGAAAAACACATGCACCATTAATAGCTGCGACCCAAAAAAACGAAAGTCGTGATTGTTCTGCCAACTGATCCGCTGTCGCTCTCGGCTCGAATGAAAAGGGTAACGGGCTAACGCAGTTTCTACGCATTCCGACATTCGTACCGGCTCGAAAACGCTCCGGTCGATCGAGGCCCGGTTGGCGTTGACCAATAACATGTCGAGTACTACACCGGTATATTCACTTTCGGTATGGATACGGTCGAGGACCGAACGCATTTGCTCAAAATGGGCTCGCCGCACCGGCCGCACGGGCAACCCCTGGCTTCGCGCCATCTCGTAGCCTTCCATGATATCTGGAAGATAGGCACTCAGCCCGCGCGCTCCACTGCGAATTCCCAAAAGCGGCGTACGGAGCTCATGGGCTACCGTAGCCATAGCGTCCGTGATCGCTGCCAGCTTTTCTCGCGCAATCAGTTCGGATTTGTAGTTCACTGCGCTGCCGACGATGATGCCGAACAGATAGATCGCGAACAGGATCGGCAGCGGTATTTCTTGCGAGGTATGTAGATTGCCATCCATCACCAAAAACGCCATCCAGGCCATAGAAGCCCCGATGAACGTGAGTAGAATGGTCATGAGCCAGTCGAAAACCAGAATTACCAAAATCATCAATGCCGCCAGGCTGGACAAGGCCCATACGGCTGAGACGTCGTTCATCAACGTCATGTAGAAAAAGAAAAACGGCAGCTCGAACAACAGACTGAAAAGCCAGTAAATCGCCAGCCATTTGTCGACGTGGCGCATCCGCGATAAATGCGGCTCGAACAGCATCGGCAGAGAGATGAGCACGCAGATCGAACGCAGCCATACGCTTTCGTAAGACTGGGGGTAGACGTCGCTCCATATGTAATAGTAGAGCGGCTGCCCCAAGATCTCGAGCGCAGCGAAGTAGACCATGTTCGCTCGGGCATAGGTCGTACTCTGCTGCAACGACAACAGAAACCGTAGCCACGCCCCTCGGGTCAGCCCTCGCCAGCGGCGAGCGAGGTGTTGCCGCATCCGAGGCTTACGCGAATGTCGTACCGATGAATTAGACAACCCGGTTTCCGCTTCGCCTTGACCGCTCGATGACTCCGACATGTTCGCCCACAATAGCGTAAGTTTCACAGCGGCATCGTGGCTGCACGATGGCTGTTCACATCAGTATACTGATAGAGAGGGGAATTGCTGTTTGCTTAAAATGCCGGGTACGGTAGATTCTTTTCTTACCACGAATCAGGCTGTTTGCAGTGTATTCCGTACACCGCGATATGCCCCGCCCCAGGCGGTTTTATGCAGCTAACGAGATGTCTGATTAACTTTACCCTGGCCTTGCTAGTCGTATCGCAGGTTGGCAATGCCTATCTGCTATTTGCCGAGGGCGCACACAGCGTATTGCCATGGGTTGGTGCATTCACCGGGCTCGTGCTGTCTCTTGTGGCCGCATTCATCGTATGGCGCCTGAACCGGCGTAGCGTCGTTCGCCAGCATGCCAATGCGATCGCCTCCTGGGTCGAGCATATCGATGTGACCGCGGACGATGCGCCGGTTCCGCCCAAGGCCTTGGCCACCAACGCGCCCGAGTTGTCCAACGCGGTTTGCACATTGGTCGGGCGAATTCACGATTACCGTGAAAAACTCCTGATTCGACACCAGCGCGTGCAGCGCCTGCTGCGTAATGTCACCGATGTGCTCTATCACGCGGACCGCGAAGGACGGCTGACCTGGATTTCGGATTCGGTGTCCGACATGCTGGGTTATAGCGCCGATGAACTCATCGGCTATCCGCTGGCCAATCTGCTGGCCGACCCGGATAACGACTTGCCCGTACTGGCCCATAGCGCAAGTACGGTGCGTTATCCGACCCGGGTTTTTCGACGCAACGGCAGCATCGCCTGGCTTTTGATTTCGTCCCGGCGCATCGACGATGCCATGGGCCGCACCACCGGTACCGAAGGTATTTGTCGGGATGGCACCCGGCTTATCGAAACGCAGCGCGAACTCAATCGAGAAAAAGAACGCGCTCAGGTCACCCTGGCTGCGATCGGCGATGGGGTCATTACTACCGACGCAACCGGCACCATCGACTATGTGAACCCGCGTGGGCAACACATGTTGTCGCGCCGGCTCAAGCAGGTGCAGGGCCATGCCTTCGAACAAGTCTGCCGGCTTTACGATACCGAGCGTCGCGAGTTCGTCGACAGCTTGGTCGAAGACTGTCTGAAAACCGGGGTTTCGCGCGAATGGGCGAACGCATTGTCGCTGGTCGGCGATGAAACGCTCAATCAATCGAGCAAAGATCATCGCTCGGTGACGGTCACCGTTTCAGCCATTCGAAACGAAGACGCTCTGATCATTGGCGCCGTGGTCGTGCTACACGACGTCACACGCCTCGAGCGGGTATCGCGGGAGCTGACCTACCAAGCCAATCACGATTCGTTGACCGGGCTGCTGAACCGGCGCGCATTCGAGCGCCAGCTCCGTAATTTGCTGGAAACCTCGCGCCGGCGTAATAGCCGCCACACGCTGTGCTATCTCGATCTAGATCAGTTCAAGCTGATCAACGACAGCTGTGGCCACCACGCCGGCGATGCCATGCTGCGACAGCTGTCGTCACAGATGGCAACCCAGCTCAGGCCGACCGATACGCTGGCACGCCTGGGCGGCGACGAGTTCGGCATCGTGTTCGAAGATACCGATCTCGAAACCGCCAGAGCAGCAGCCGAACGCTTGCGCCACTGGCTGGAAGGATTTCGCTTCCGTTGGGAGGACAAGGTCTTTCGCTTGGGTGCCAGTCTCGGCTTGAGCGTGATTGGCGACAGCTCGATAAGTGCCGCCGAACTACTGCGCCGGGCCGATACGGCGTGTTATCTGGCCAAGGAACACGGCCGCAATCAGGTCCGGGTGTATCAGAGCGACAGCGATGAAGCCCGCATGCGCGACTATGAAATCGAGCGCATGCAGATGATCAACGAATCGCTGGATGAGCAGGGCTTCATGCTTTACGCCCAGCCGATACAGCCGTTGGCTGCGAACAGCCAGGGCATGCGCGGCGGCGTCGAGTTACTCCTGCGCATGAAAAACGAAAACAATCCGATGATGCCGCAGGATGTGATGCTGACTGCCGAGCGATACAGCATGGCGTCTCGTATTGATCGCTGGGTCATCGGCAACGCGCTCGAACTGATCCGGCAATACGACGACCGTTGCCCCCAGATCGGCTATTACAGTCTGAATATCTCCGGTCAATCCATTACCGATGAACAATTCGTCGGTTTCGTGCGCGAATGCATCGATCGGTCGGGGGTGGACCCGAGTCGCCTGGTGTTCGAAATCACAGAAACGGCGGCAGTAACCAACCTGCAACGTGCTGCCGATCTGATGCGCACCCTGCGCAGCATCGGCTGTCGCTTCGCCTTGGACGATTTCGGTAGCGGCGTCAGTTCCTTTAGCTATCTCAAGCACCTGCCATCCGATTTCGTCAAAATCGATGGCAAACTCATTCGCCATATCACCGAGGATCCGATCGAACACTCGATCGTCGAAGCCTTGAGCAAGGTAAGTCAGGCCGTTGGGCTGCAGACCGTGGCCGAACACGTCGAAACCAAGGAGCAGCTCGAGGCACTAGAACGCGTCGGTATCAACTACGTTCAAGGCTATTACGTCGCTCGACCGATGCCCTTCGAGCAGCTGGTCGATCAATCCGATATCGTCGAATCCAACCCAACGTCTTAGTCCTCGTCATTATTATTTTGGACACACGTTCTCACGCACGGGCTAGCTCGGCGTTGTCGCCGGATAGGAACTGATCTCAGGCTTTTACGATCTCCGCCACCCATGGCAACTGACGCCCAGCCGGGATCCTTCGGCCTGCTTGGACCAGTCTTGTCATTGCTTTTGCAGCTGGGCTTTTGCAGCTGGGCCGTCCCGTGGCGTGATGCGCGTTCATTGGCTTGAACAACGATAGCAGGACGGGCCTGGCGACAGACGCCCTGGGACGAACGCATTTTGCTACCGTCGTACGATCAACAATGGCCTCGCATATTTGCATTCGAACAAAACAACTCCTGTCATTGTTTGCCGAAAGCGTTCATCGTTAGCGAGCATCTGGAAAGCACTGCTGTTTTCCGGTTTCGCTGCCAAGCCGAGCCCCTATCGGGCCGAGTCTGATTCGATGCATCGCTAGCTCGCGCCGCAGCGGCATGCACGCTACCCGGCCGTCGATGCCTTGCATACGCCGCCCCCGGGGGCGCCCGGGCTGGTGCGCCAAGCCCATCGTTAGCGCATATACCCTTCCGATTGAGTCCTGCATCAAGGCGTTCAATCGCCCCTCATCTCGTACCCAGCAACGCTTTCAGTTCAAATTCCCACGGCCCCGACAACGCCGTACCGACGCCAAGGCTGGCGATTCCGACCCAAGCCGGTCGATCGGCGAATGGCTCGATTCATCTAGCCCCAGACAAACGACATCGATCGAAACAAGCCCCTTGCATTCGACGGCGTGCGCCATGACCGATCAAGCCATATCTAGAAGGCTAGCCGCTCCCCTTACTTGCCAGGCAACGGCCCATGCCGAGTCTCCATCTGCTATGTGGATTGTGGCGCGGCCACCTGGGCTGAGGCCCCGACAAGACCGGCAGTTTCGAGCAGCCTCTTGGCCAACAGCGGCAGCCTCAGGAGCGACAAGAATCTTATTTCTTCATCTTCTCCTAATGCAATCAGCTGCTTGCATTCATCGATCGGCTCTGCATTCGATGCACGATCGCCGCGCCAGCGTTCGACATAGCTGTCGGCCGGGGCTTCGACATAGCGCATCTCGCGTACCCCATCGATAACGAACCCGACGAAATGCTCTTCGCAGGCCACGATGAGTAGTTGATCGCTGGGCTTCGTTTGGACGCTCTGCTGCCCAAGAAGACGGCGCAGATCCACCAATGCCACGTGGCGGCCGTCCTGTACGCAATAGCCTAGAAACGGCGCATGGCGCGCGGCCGCCGTGACCTGATCCGGGTAACGTTGTACCGCGATCAGGGTGTCGATGGGCACGGTATAGGACGCACCGGCCTCGAAATCGATGAAGGCGAACCGCTGCCAGCTTCGATCGGCTGTTCTATGGGTACCCGCCTGTATGCCTGCGACCGCAAGGCCGACCACCGTGCCGTGGGCGGCCAGCCGCTCGGGATCAAGTCGCAATATCTGGCTGCCATCCTCGTCCTCGAGCGCTCCAATGATCGCCGACTCGGTCTGTTTCAACCGAATTTCGTTGGGCTTCTGCCCCGTCTCATAATCGATCAGCCCGATGACTCGCTCGACCGCGGTCGCAAAAAGCCCGGTCATCGTCTCGATCACCAGATAATGCTCGCCCGCCGTCCCCGCCGGGTCGCGACCGATCAAAGAGCCGATATCGAGTAACGGCAGCCGCTGGCCGCGCCATGCGATATGCCCTAGATATGAAGATTCGACAATCACTGGGGACTCGATATCCCGCGCCGCACAGATCTCTCGCACCGCAGCCAATGGCAGCCCCAACCAACAGCCCGAGGCTCGAACCACGACGAGCCGCTGGCTAGGCCGGTCCTCACCTTTTTCAAAGCCTGCCTCGTCGGGTAGGGGCTCGGCAGCCTCGCTTGGCGCCGCCGACTCGATCTGTATATTGCCCTCAAGCGACAGAATAGCAGCCAAATCGAGCACATAAATGGCCCGTTCAGGCTCGGGCGAGACCATCCAGCGTGTCACACTGTGCGCCCGCGCATCGTGTACCGGATACAGATCGGCGGCATCGATCGGCAGCACACCGCAGACCCGGTCGACGATAAATCCGACCAGACGTCCATCAAAGCGTACGATCACGACCTGGTACGCCGGGCTACCGCGCTCCGAAACCGGCAGCCCCAGCCATTCGGACAGGTCGATGACCGGGATTGGGACACCACGTACCCATATACTGCCCACCGACCATGCTGGGCTCTGTGGCGCCGGCGAGATCAGCTCCTCATGGCCTGCCACCGCCTCGCGCACCACGCTGGCTTCTAATGCGATCTCGGTGGCGCCGAGAGCAAAGACAGCCAAACGCATTTGGCTCATTGCAAACCCGGGCGGGCCGCCTCTTGTGATCCGGAACTGGTTTTTGAGGGCATCTTTTCATGCGCCGAATCGGTCAAGGCGCCGATCAAGGTGACCACGGTCTGGGCCGCATTGAGCTGGTTTTCCGTGGTCGAAGCAATCTCCTCGACCGAAGACGTCGTGCTCTTGACGCCATCGGTGATCTGTTCGAAGGCTTTCCGGGCCTGTTGCGATATCTCCACCCCCTGGTCGATCCGCCGTAAAGACTCTGAAATCAGCCGGTTGATCTGACGCGTAGCCTCGGCCGACTTCTCTGCCAGCTTGCGAACCTCGTCGGCCACCACGGAAAAGCCAAGACCATGTTCGCCGGCCCGGGCTGCCTCGATCGCAGCGTTAAAGGCCAATAGATTCGTTTGCGACGCGATCTCGCCGATCACCCCTACGATCTCTTCGATATCCTCGGAAGACTTGCGAATGGAGCGCAACGAGTCGTTGGAGTCGGCGACCGCCTGTACCCCGCGGCTGGCTTCGTTTTGCGTGTCGCGGGCCTGCTGCCGGGTCAGCTGGGCATTATCGGCGATCGATCGGATCGCCGTATTGAGTTCGCTGATCGCAGCTTGCATAGCCTGGGCCTGCTGGGCGATATATTCTTCGCGTTCGACCTCGGCAGTAATATCGGTCGCATACTTGACCACCTTGTAGGGCTGCCCGTTCAGATCAAACACAGGATTGTAGCTGGCCTGAATCCAGACCGATTCGCCAAAACGCCCGATACGACGGAACCGGCCGGTAAAGAATTCGCCCCGCGACAAGGCCGACCAGAATTCGCGGTAATCCCGGCTAGCGACATAGGACGGGTCGCAAAGCATGCGATGGTGCTGACCCAGCAGTTCGTCTTCGACGTACCCCACGGTTTCACAAAAATTGCGGTTGGCCGAAAGAATAGTGCCGCGCAGATCGAATTCGATGACGGCCTGTGAGCGATCGATCGCATTGACCTTGCCTTGAAACTCGGTCGTACGGCGTTTGCTTTCCGTGGTGTCGGTCGCGAACTTAACGACCTTATAGGTCCGGCCGAGCGTATCCAGAATCGGGTTGTAACTGGCCTGGATCCAGATCTCGCGTCCATCGTGCCCGTAGCGCTGAAATTCGTCGGCCACGAATTCGCCGCGCCGTAGGCGCGCCCAGAAATCGCGATAGGCATCGCTCTGGGCATAGTCTTCATCGCAGAAGATGGCATGGTGGCGGCCAACGATCTCTTCGAGCTTGTAGCCTACGCAATCGAGAAACTGCGAATTGGCATTCAATATGTGGCCATCGATATCGAATTCGATCATCGCCTGGGATCGATCGATGGCTTTGAGCTTGCCCTCGAACTCGGCGTTTCGGATTCGATCCTTGGTTACGTCGCTGGCCAGCTTGACGATCTTTTCCACGCGACCGTAATCATCGATGACCGGATTGTAAGTCGCACGCAGCCAGACCGAGCGGCCTTGTTTGTCCAGGCGGCGATACTCGCCCTGGTCGAAATGACCATCGGCCAAGCGCTGCCAGAATCGTTCGTAGGTCGGCTGGGCCACGTCGTCGGGCGAACAGAACATGCGATGGTGCTGGCCCACGATGTCGTCTCGGGAATAGCCCATGACCTTTAAAAAATTGGCGTTGGCATCGACTATGGTGCCGTCCGGGGCGAATTCGATCATCGCCTGAGAACGATTGAGCGCCTCCAGCACATTAGCGCTCGATAATAGGGGCTCGACTGAGGTTGCCGACATGGAAACTCCGGGGGCCGGCGCATTTAGATTGTGCGCCAAACAATTTAGGCATATCCCATATCGCCCGATCCAGAGGGTTCTTTAGAGGCTTCGTAGCCCGGCAGTATGCGCGCAGCCAAAGCCAAACCGGCTGGGTCGGCCGAACGTCTCTCAAAGATCGCGCTGATGGACACAGCCTCCGGATTTATCTTTTTCAAGCTTTCGCAATAACCTAAACCAGCACAACGGATCAGTATCGTGGCCGTAAGCCAGTCGGGATAACGATCGAGAGTAGTCAGAAGCATATTAACTGTATATAAATACAGTATGAAAAACGATGCCGACTTCACCGCTTCGACCGATACCGCCCAGAGCCTAGAACGACGCTGGCAACGCTGGGGCCTGCACCGTGCCAGCCGGGCAGCGACCCCAGAGACTTGGTCCACTGGCTGGGCTCGGCTCGATGCTGTGTTGCCCGGGGGCGGCTACCCCCTGGCCGCAGTCACCGAGTTCCTGGTCGAGCAACCTGGTCAGGGCGAACTGAGTTTGGTGCTGAAGGCCTTGCGGCCCCAGTTGGAAGCGCAGCCGGATAGGCGCCTGGTCTTCGTCGATCCGCCCTATCGCATGAACGCCCCGGCGCTCGATGCCGCTGGTATCGATCGCTCCCGGGTACCGGTAATCCGTTGCCGGAACAGCAGCCAGCGCCTATGGAGTATCGAACAGCTGGCTGCAGCCGGCGGCTTCTCCGGGTTGATTCTATGGGCAGAGGCCTTGGCTACTGTCGATCTGCGGCGTCTACAGCTGGCCAGTGAGAAAGCGGGCTGCCCGGTATTCGTCTATCGCCCCTTGGCCTATGCGAACCATCGTTCGCCAGCGGCACTGCGGTTGGCAATCCAGGGCCGGGGGGCCTATCAACGAATCGAAATCATTAAATGCCGCGGTCCAGTCGGCGCCTGTATCACCGGCCTTTCCGCGGGCCGCGATCAACCCTGGGCCGGTATGGCCGACAACGCTTACTCCGCGACCCGGACAACAGCCGCCAACGAGTACTGGGCCCAAATAACGCAGCCAACCCGGCCCGGCACGTTGGGGCATCCTACCGATAACGTACGTGCACGATCGCGCCTTTCGAGATCGACGACCCTGCCTGCCGATCCCCAGACATCGCCTCGATGACGCATGTGGTTGGCACTACGCTTTGCCCACTGGTCGCTGGATTCTCGCGCACGGCATAGCACTGCGCCGATGCTGGTGATCGAAACTCTCGCCCAGCGCCAATGCGTGATCGCGGCCAACAGCGTTGCTCTGGAGGCCGGCGTACGACACCGCATGACGCTGGCCGAAGCACGCCTTCGCCTGGCCGATCCGGAAGTACTGGCGCGCCACCCGGCCGCAGAAAAAGCAGCCATGGCGCGGCTGGCCGGCTGGGCCTGGGGGTACAGCAGCCATGTGCATTGGGCGATCGCCGACCACAACATAGAATGCGCCCGCTTGATCATCGAGATCGGCGCCAGTCTGCGCCTGTTCGGCGGCCGACAGGCGCTGCTTGGCCGTATTCGCCGCGATCTGAATGCCCTGGGCTACCGGTTTTCGGCTGGGGTCGGCGACAGCCCCCAGGCGGCACTGGCTTTCGCCCGGAGCAGACGTTCACGACACCATCGGACGACTCTGGAAAACCTACCGCTGACCAGCCTTGCTCTGGCCCCACGCACTCGGGCCATACTCAAAGCCTGCGGTATCAGACGTACCGGCGAGCTGCTGGCACTGCCGCCGGCGGCGCTGGCACGACGCTTTGGCACAGAGCTTCTTGACTATATCGATCGTCTGCGCGGGCGACGTCCCCACGGCTTGCTTCTATACCGTTTGCCTTGCCGCTACCGAACACATCATGAACTCAGCAGCACGGTCGAAAGCACCCAGGGGCTGGCCTTTGTATTGCACCGAATTTTCCAGGAACTGGCGGTATTTTTACGTGGCGCCGACAGCGTTATCCAGACGCTGCGCCTGGAGTTGGTTCACGAGCGCTTGCCGAGCACGACGATCGCCCTGCGGCTGGTGAAGCCCTCCGACCAAGCAGAGCATCTAGAGCGTATCGCCCGCGAGCGCCTCGATCGGATTGAACTGGCGGCTCCAGTTTTGGAAATCGGCTTGACCAGCGATCGCCTGCGCGCTGCAGATCATCACCAGACCCACCTCTGGAGCCAAGCCGGACAACAGACCGGTGACGCCTGGCCGGCCGTACTCGACCGGCTTCGCGCCCGACTCGGCCATGAGGCTGTCTGCTGGCTGGCCGCGCCGGCTGATCATCGCCCGGAACATGCCAGTCTTTGGGTCGACGCCCCGGCCAAGATCACCCGTACCTCGTTCGAGACCGCCCTGCCACCACGCCCGTTCTGGTTGCTCGAACCGCCCGAAGCGCTCGCAGCCGGAACCGTGGCCGCCCTGACCTGGATCAGCGGTCCCGAGCGGATCGAAAGTGGTTGGTGGGATCAAGGCCAACGCCGCGACTACTACCGGGCGATCGACAGCCATGGCCGACTGGTCTGGGTATTCCAAGACCTACAGGCCGCCTGCCACGGCACAGAACACTACTATCTGCACGGCCTGTTCGGGTGATAACGCCTGCCAAGCCGTACGCAGAAATGCCTAGCACGCAATGACTAAACTTAATAAAAAACATGAAATAAAATATGCAGAGCTTTGTTGCATAAGCAATTTTTCTTTTCAGAAAGGCGCTTCTCATCCCGAAGAGCTCATTCAACGTGCGGCCGAACTCGGATATACGGCATTGGCATTGACCGACGAGTGCAGCCTCGCTGGCGCCGTACGTGGGCTACTCGCTTCCGAGCGCTATGGCCTGACCTTAATTCTCGGCACACGGTTCAGCTTGGCCGAAGGCCCGACCCTGGTGGTATTGGCACGTAATCATCACGGGTATACCCAGCTTTGCCGCCTGATCACAAGAGGACGCCAACAGGCCAATAAAGGAGGCTACTGCCTGACCCGGTCCGATCTGGATAGATACGTGCTCGATGAATGCTGGTTGCTCGTGCTGCCGGATCATGGATGCCCCAAGACTCTGGCCTTGTACGACCTGCTTGGCTGGCTTGCTATTCACTACCCACGCAATACGCGCCTGGCACTGGCCCGACACCGCCGCGCTCAAGATATTTTCCACGTGGAACGCTTGAATTCGCTGCGCCTTCAGTATGGTTTGCCAATCGTAGCGGTGGGCGACGTCTATATGCACAGCCGCTCTCGCCGTGCGTTGCAAGATGTCTTTACGGCGCTGCGCCTGGGCACGACAGTCTCAAACGCCGGCCATGCGCTGGCTGCCAATGGTGAACGGTATCTACGACCACTGGCCACCCTCGCCTCGCTCTATCCTCCTGAGGCTCTGCGCGAGACTGTGAACATCGCTCGAACCTGCACCTTCGACCTCCGCCAGATCCGCTATGACTACCCTGCCCAGGTACTACCCGAAGGGCTGACTTCAACCGATTTCTTAAGAAAAAAGGTTGAAGAAGGCATCCTAAGCCGCTGGCCCCAGGGCATTTCCAGATCAGTGCGCGATCAGATCGAGCGTGAAATCGAGATCATCCACCGGCTCGACTACCCACATTATTTCCTGACCGTTTACGACATCGTTCGCTATGCCCGCAGCCAAGGCATTCTGTGTCAGGGCCGCGGTTCGGCGGCCAACTCGGTGGTCTGCTTTTGTCTCGGCATCACCGAGGTCGACCCGAGCCGGCACGAACTGCTTTTCGAGCGGTTCATTTCAGAGGCTCGTAATGAACCGCCGGATATCGATGTGGACTTCGAACATGAACGACGCGAAGAAGTCATTCAGCACATCTATGCCGAATATGGCCGCTCCCGAGCCGCTCTGGCAGCGACCGTCATCCGTTATCGACCGCGCAGCGCTATGCGCGATATCGGTCGTGCCATGGGGCTGACGCCCGATCAGGTCGATACTCTCGCCGGCGAACTCTCACGCCGTACCGATGACGGCAGCCTCGCCGAACAGCTCGACCAACGCGGCGTGCGCGTCGATGCCCAACTGCTGCATCAGATCCTGATACTGGTCGATACTTTGCTCGGTTTTCCCCGGCATCTGTCGCAGCACGTCGGCGGATTCGTGCTCAGCAATCGAATGCTCGAAGAAATTGTGCCGGTCGAAAAAGCAGCCATGGCGGACCGCACCATCATTCAATGGGACAAGGACGACCTCGAAGCCGTTGGCCTGATGAAGATCGACGTTCTGGCGCTGGGCATGCTCACCTGCATACGGCGCTGCTTCGATCTGATCGAAGGCCAGACCGGACAGCGTTTGAGCATGGCGGCCCTGCCGGCCGACGATGAGCCAACCTATGCCATGATCCAGGACGCCGATACGGTCGGCGTGTTCCAAATCGAATCCCGTGCCCAAATGAGCATGCTGCCGCGCCTACGGCCGCAGACTTTCTTCGACCTGGTGATCGAGGTCGCCATCGTTCGCCCCGGGCCGATCCAGGGCGGCATGGTGCATCCCTATCTCAAGGCCCGCAGCCAGCCTCGAGAGACTATCGAATACCCCAGCGAAGCGCTGCGCGGCGTGCTGGAACGTACGCTAGGCGTGCCGATCTTTCAGGAACAGGTCATGAAGATCGCCATGGTCGCGGCCGGCTTCGACGGGGAAGAAGCCAACGGCCTGCGCCAGTCGATGGCGGCCTGGAAAAAACAGGGCGGCCTGGAACCCTGGCGCGAACGGCTCAAATCAGGCATGCGCGAGCGGGGTTACGATGAAGCTTTCGCCGATCGTATCTTCGAACAGATCAAGGGCTTCGGCAGCTATGGCTTCCCCGAATCGCATGCTGTGAGCTTCGCGCTGCTGGTCTATGTTTCGTCCTACTTGAAGTGCCACTATCCAGCGGCTTTCGCGGCGGCTCTGCTCAACAGTCAGCCCATGGGGTTTTATGCACCGGCCCAGATCGTGCGAGATGTTCGCAATCATCGGATCGAGGTTCGGCCACCGGATGTCCGTTTTTCCGAGTGGCACTGCACGCTGGAATCGACCCCGGGCATGCCGGCCGGCAATGACGATCCAGCCGCATTGCGGCTTGGCTTCTGTCAGGTCAAGGGCCTCGCCGAATCAGCGGCGGCCCGTATCGCCCGAGCTCGATGCCAGCGCCCGTTCGCCAGTCTCGCCGACCTGGCCTCGCGCGCTCGCCTGGACAGCCGCCAACGCAGCGCCCTGGCTCGGGCCGATGCGCTCGCCGGATTGGCCGGCAACCGACACCAAGCGCAGTGGCAGACCGCAGCCGCCGCGGTTCATGACGATTTATTCGCCGAAATCGACACTCCCGAGCCCGAGATTGCACTGAACCAGCCGAGCGAAGCCGCCAATATCGTGGCCGACTATCACAGCACGGGGCTGACGCTACGCCGCCATCCTCTAGCCCTGTTGCGTTCGGATCTGGCGCGCCTGGGCTGCGTCAGCGCACAGCGCTTCAACGCGCTGGATCATGAAGTGGCCGCCCAGGTGGCCGGCATCGTCACCATGCGCCAACGCCCCGGTAGCGCCAAGGGCGTAACATTCATCACGATCGAGGACGAGACCGGGGTCGTGAACATTATCGTTAGACGCCAAACTTTGGCCCGGCACCGCATCGCGGTGCTCTCGGCCCGGATGCTGCGCGTGGCCGGCGTCATGCAGCGCGCCGGCCAGGTGACCCACTGTCTAGCCCATCAAATCATCGACGAGACCCCTCGGCTTGGCCATCTCGAGACCCGGTCGCGGGATTTCCGCTAACGCCGCCCAGACCGATCATTGGCCTTCTTTTGGATCGCCATCAAAGCGGATGCGATAGCTGTAGCCATGCTTTTCGAAGTCCAACGACTCATAAAAAGCATGGGCCGCCTCGCGCGCCAGATTGGATGACAGCACGATCTTGTAACAGCCCCTGCCCCGCGCGATTTCGATCGCATGCTGCATCATCGCGCGTCCGATACCCTGGCTCTGGGATGCCGGCTCGACCACGACGTCCTCGATCACCGCCGAGGGCGTGCCGCCATGCCCCAGATTGTCCATGATCAGCAGCGCATAACTGCCGACCGTCCGACCCTCGCGTTCCGCGATATACAACTCGTAGTCTGGATAGCGCTGGATGCGAGCATAGAGCCGTTCAGCCTTGTCGAGCGACAGTACGGCATCGCCGTCCATGTCTGGCTGGGCATAAAGCGAAATGATGTCGGGCAGATCGCTGCGCTGCACCACCCGTAAAGCCAACTCATGCATATGGTATAGGCTAGCACTCGCTCTAAATAAGCCCAACGTGGGCGACAACCTTATGACCGCCGGCAACTAAAACGCATTCCGATAGTATCCTGTAGACAACGATCAAGCCGGTCGGCTTTCCACAGCGACCCGGGCCCTTCAAAAGGAATGGCGTGGCATGACGAGCGATACCTCGGATACCGAAGAGCAAGACCCGTCGGATAACGCATCGACCCGGGATCAACACAAAGCCGAAAAAGGCGAACAAGAACAGATCGCCCAGGCCCATTCTCCAGAAGAGCAGGCCGAGAGCAGCGAAAAAGAAGAAACCTCGGTCGGCACCGGACGACTTTTTGCCCTGTCGCTCGGCGCCCTCGGGGTGTCCTATGGCGATATCGGCACCAGCCCGCTGTATGCACTGCGCGAATGCTTCCGGGGCTCGAGCCATATCGTGCCCAGCAATGCCAACATCATCGGTATTCTGTCGCTGATCTTCTGGGCACTGCTACTGGTCGTGTCGACCAAATACATGCTGTTCGTCACCCGGGCGAACAACAACGGCGAAGGCGGCATGCTGGCCCTGGTCGCCCTGCTCAATCCCTGGCGACCAGATGCCGGCAACCATTCCAAACTGTTGCTCAAGCTCGGCGTATTCGGCAGTGCCCTGCTCTATGGCAGCTTCATGCTCACGCCTGCGATCTCGGTGTCCAGCGCGGTCGAGGGTCTGAATGTCGCGACCAATGTATTCGAACCCTACGTCATCCCCATCACGATCGCCATTCTGATTGCGCTGTTCGCTATTCAAAGCCGGGGCACCGAGGCGGTCGGCCGATTCTTCGGGCCAGTGATGATTGTTTGGTTCAGCACGCTCGCCGTGCTTGGCGTCTACGGCATTGTGCACGAACCCGGGGTACTGGCGGCGATCAACCCTGGGCATGCCGTGGATTTCTTCCTGCGGAACCACTGGACCGGTTTCGTGGTACTGGGCGCGGTATTTCTGGTGGTTACTGGCGGCGAGGCGATGTACGCCGATATGGGCCATTTCGGACGTCGCCCGATTCAGCTCGCCTGGTTCGGGCTGGTGCTACCGGCCCTGCTGCTGAATTACTTTGGCCAGGGCGCGATGATGATCAATGCTCCGGGCCAGTCGGCTAGTCAGCCTTTCTACCACCTGGCGCCGGACTGGGCATTGTACCCGCTGGTGGTCCTGGCCACGGTTGCGACCGTGATCGCCTCCCAGGCTGTGATCTCCGGTGCGTTTTCGCTGACCCGTCAGGCCGTCCAGCTGGGCCAGCTGCCGCCGATGCGGCTGTTCCAGACCTCCTCCGAGGAATACGGTCAGATTTATGTGCCGACCCTGAACTGGCTGCTGATGGTGGCCACCATCGCGCTGGTGATCGGCTTCGGCAGTTCGACCAACCTGGCCTGGGCCTACGGCGTGGGTATTTCCTTTGCTATGACCATCACCTCGGTACTGGTGTTCTTCATCATGCGCGAACGCTGGGGCTGGTCGCTGGCGGTAGCCGCACCGGTCACGATCCTGTTTCTACTGATCGACCTGCCGTTTTTTGGCGCCAATATGCTCAAGATTCCGCATGGCGGCTGGTTCCCGGTGGCCACCGCGATCGTGGTCTTCACCTTGATGGCGACCTGGCGGCGCGGCCGGGAACTACTGGCCCAGCGCCTGACCGAGGACGAACCGGTGCCACTGAACGAATTCATCGACGACCTGGCCACCGAGAACACCACCCGCGTGCCCGGCACGGCGATCTTTTTGACCAGCAGCGATGCCGGCACGCCGCCGATGCTGTTGCATCACCTCGAGCATAACCAAGTACTGCACGAGCGGGTGCTGCTGCTGACCGTACGCACCGAAGACGTACCCCGCATTCCGGCTTCGGACCGGCTCGAGATCGACGACCTCGGCGAAGGCGTGTATCGCGTTTTCGCGCGCTACGGCTTTATGCAGAACCCCAATGTGCCGGTCGCTGTACGACTCTGCGAGCAGTTCGGTATCGAAATCGATACCGATCAGGTGACCTACTATGTTGGTCGCGCAACCATCATTCCCACCGATGAAGTCCCCGGCATGATGCTTTGGCGGGAAAAACTGTTCGCCTATATGTCGCGTAACGCGATCCAGCCCACCTCGTATTACAAGGTCCCACCAGATCGCGTCATCGAACTCGGTCTGCGGGTCGAAATCTAGCGGCGCGAGCGGCGCAGTCGCAGCCGAGGCTCCGTTGCCATTGGGGCCTCGGGCGCGTCCCCTGGCCTGGCTAGGCCAGCGGACGATCACAGCGGGTGTCTGTCTGGCGAACAGGCCCGCCCATCGCGCCTACCGAGTCACGCCACCGCAGGCTCACCAGCGCTATGAATGACGCCCTGTAGGCGAATCCCGTGAATGCGTCTAGTAGATCTGCAGCGGTTCAGGCCCGTCAGGTGGCGCGAACAACTCGTCGAACTCGGCCAAATCGGCAGCCGAGAATTCGATGTCCGCAGCAGCGGCGTTTTCAAGCACACGCTGTGGATGCGCCGACTTGGGAATCGGCATCACGCCCTGCCGGTGCAGCAGCCAAGCCAAGGCTGCCTGACCGGCCGTCATATCGCGCTGGGCGGCGAAATCGCTCAGCCCAGGGTGCTGGGCTAGCCGACCACCGTCGAACGGCGAGTAAGCCATAGTCACCATGCCAGCCTGTTGCAGCCAGTCCAGCAACTCCCACTCGATACCACGCTGATTAAGATTGTAGAGCAGCTGATTGGTCTGGGCAGCCGCGCCACCGGCGTGCACAAACGCCTGGGTCGCGGCCAGATCGAGATTGCTTATCCCGTAGTGACGGATCTTGCCGTCGGCCTGTAACCGCTCGAAGGCCGCG
The DNA here is from genome assembly GCF_049568105.1 of Salinisphaera sp. SPP-AMP-43. Lineage (GTDB taxonomy): Bacteria > Pseudomonadota > Gammaproteobacteria > Nevskiales > Salinisphaeraceae > Salinisphaera. The sequence goes on along the minus strand of NZ_CP145335.1, from coordinate 1,992,449 downwards.
ACGGTCTCCTCGAACGGCACACCACCTTGCCAGTGCAGCAGATACAAATCGAGACGATCGGTGCCCAAACGGTGCAGGCTGGCTTCGCAGGCCGCGATCGTATCTTCGAAGCCAGCATTGCTGGGCAACACCTTGCTTACCAGGAAAACCGCGTCGCGACGATCGGCAATCGCCTCGCCGACCCGTCGTTCCGAGCGGCCGCTGCCATACATTTCCGCGGTATCGATCAAGGTCATACCGGCATCGATACCGGCGCGCAGAGCGCTGATCTCGGTTTCGCGCGCGGCCGGGTCGTCGCCGATAAACCAAGTACCCTGACCGATCGCCGGCACGGTTTCGCCACAAGGTAGGGTCAGATATTGCATGGCGCCCAGCCTACGCCAGCGGCAGGGTGTTGTCTGCTCTGGCATGCTCTCGGCCATGAGTACCCCGCTGTCGCACGAACGCATTTTCGCTATCGTTCGCCGGATTCCGGCCGGGCGCGTGGCCACCTACGGTCAGATCGCCCGCTTGGTCGGTCGCCCGAAAGCTGCCCGCCAGATCGGCTATGCCATGCATCGCTGTCCATCGGGCCTGCCCTGGCATCGCGTCATCAACGCCCAGGGCCGAATTTCATTGCCGGCCGACAGCACATCCAGCCTGGCTCAGCGCCGACGCCTGGAAGACGAAGGCGTGGTTTTCATTGGCGGCCGTATCGACCTGGACCGCTACGGCTGGCGCGACGAGCCGGTCGCGGATTGACGGCTGCGCCCCGGCTGTAGCCTCGCCGGCGGCCCGATGCGTCTCGCTGCGCTCGTAGCGGCAATGCCTGTCTGGCGCCACATCGATCGAGCCGATACAGTGCAGGTCGTGATATTTCATCATCCAAACGGTAGCAATCCATGGCTGAGTTGAGCGATACCGGGGTCTCTTTCACCCCCTATTTCGATATCCCGTCCGAGCGGATGGACGAGTTTCGTGCTTTGGTCGAAGAATTCTTGGCGGCCACGGCCAACGAACCGGGTTGTCTGTATTACGGTTTCTGCTTTGCCGGTCAGCAGGCGCTGTGCCGTGAAGGCTATGCCGACGGCGATGCATTTCTGGCGCATCTGAACAACGTCGGCGCGTTATTCGAGCGCGCCCAGCAGATCGCTACGGTCACGCGTATGGAATTGCACGGCCCCGAAGTCGAGCTGGCCAAACTGCGCAAACCACTGGCCGAGCTCGATATCGACTATTACACGCTGGAAGTCGGCTTTCGGCGTTGATACACACGATGGCCCGGGTCGGCAATGGCCGTTAACCTATTCACGACCGCGCTATCGAGGCGATCCACGAAGATCAAACCAGTCGATAGCGCCTGGCCCGTTCTCAGCTGCTAAAAACGCCGGCCTCCGGCGTCGGCGCGCTTGATGGAACGGTGCATTCGGCACTCCAGCGGTCCGAGAGGATTTTCGTATGGCGTCTACCAATCAATCCTTCGAAGCGGGCGCGGCTCGCGGCATGCTCGGATTGCCGGCTGCGCTGCTACGCATCATGGCGGGTCGGCCTATCGTACGCGATGGGCAAACGCTAGACGTGCAATGCCAGCTGCTGCTCAAGATCATGCGTATGCGCGGTGCAACGCTGGGCAGCCGGGCCGTGGCCGAAGAACGGCGCCAGATGGTTGCCCAATCGCAGATGCTGGCCCCGCAGGTCGACGGCGAGGTCGATGCCCACGAAATCCAGCTCGATACGCCGGACGGCCCGCTGGCCGGGCGCTACTACAAACCCGAGGGCTGCCCGAGCCCGTCGCCGGCGATCGTGTTTTACCACGGCGGCGGTTTCGTGCTCGGCGACCTGGATACGCATGACGGCATTTGCCGAGCGCTGGCCGATCGGGCCCAGGCAGTCGTTATCGCCGTCGACTACCGGCTGGCGCCGGAGCACCCGGCCCCGGCTGCGGCACGCGACGCGGTGGCTGCGTTTCGCGATATCGTTGCACGCGCCGAAGCGCTGTCGGTGGATGCCCAGCGTCTGGCCGTAGTCGGCGATAGCGCCGGCGGCAACCTGGCTGCGGTCGTGGCCCAACAAACGCGCCACGATGCGACCGCGCCCTGTTATCAGGTGCTGTTCTATCCAGTGGTCGATTTCGCCGAAGATAAACCATCCAAGGACCGGTTCGCCGAAGGCTTTTTATTGGAAAAAGCCTCTATGGACTGGTTCGAGGATCACTATATTCCTAAAGACCACGATAAACGCGATCCCTGGCTGTCGCCGCTGCACGGCGCCGCCGACAACGCTCCGCCGGCATGGATCGTAACGGCCGGCTTCGACCCGCTGCGCGACGAAGGCGAAGCCTATGGCGCCCTGCTCGAAACCGCCGGGGTGCGCGTCGAAACCCATCGCGAGCCCAGTCTTATCCACGGCTTTTTGAATTTTGCCGGCGGTGTGAAACGAGCCAACAAAGTATTGGACACAAGCGCCCTGCAACTTCGAGCGGCGCTGGGTGCTCCCGCCTGAGGCGCACTCGACCGAACCGCTCTCGCGAGCACGCAGCCGCCGACAACGATTCGCCCTCTTGGCGGGCAAACGGCCGGCCAGCTGCATCGGCATCCAGGGCTAAACGGGCCGGCGTGCGGCGCTAATACCACGACCGGCCGGCTTCGACCTACGCGCTTGCGTAAGCTGCGACGCCGACCTGTACCAGCGTTGACAGGCCTCGAAAGTATTTTGTGTCGTGCAAGCCCGCGCCGCTCGCCGAGAGCCGATCCGATAAGCAGTCGCCGCTCGCGCTTGGCCGGGGGCAAACCCGGCTCATGCCGCCCGTCTTAGTTTTAGCCGTATCCTGCTCAAACCAAGACGGTCCTGCCGCGTGCCAGCCACAGCAGTCCGTCGCGAGCTTGTACGAGACCCCAAAACTCTAGTTCGAACCGCTCTGCTGGCTGCCAGGCCGGGCGTTGTGGAACGCCTTTTTGAGTTCGTCGCTGGATATCGAGCCGTCGCCATTGCTGTCCATACGGTCGAAATACGGCGCAACTGCCTGTTGATACTCCGATTCCGATATCTTGCCGTCGCCGTTGCTATCGATATTGTCGAACCAGCCCGTGATAATGCTTTGACGACGCTGCTTGTCCTGCGCATCGGCATTGGCCGGCAGACCCGGCTGGCCCTTGTCGAATTCCTGTCGATCGAGTTGGCCGTTGCCGTTGCTGTCCAGACGCTCGAACGATCGGCTCTGGGCCGCCTTGGCCTCGGCCCGACTGATCTTGCCATCCTTGTTGGTATCGGCCTGGGTGAGCTGTTCGGCGGCCTGAGCCGCCATCGGCAGGGCCAGCGCCAAGCTGAGCGTGGTTACCGCATAGCGCGCGCACCGGCCGGTGATCATGTTTTTCATAACAAAGTGTCCGCTTGTATGAATGGCTGCCGCGACCCGACCTAGGTTTCGATGTATTCGGTCTCGTCGAAGCGCGTATCTTGTCCATCGGCCCCGAGCTGAATGATCTCGATCGGCTGACCGATATCATTAAACCGTACATAACCCATGCCGGCCTGATTGACCAGCCGACGATTCGAGTCGAGGCGGTGAGGCTGGCGTGGCGATACCCGTAGACGGCGGCGTTTGGTGAACCAGTTCAGAGGCGATTTCGGCGAATACAGCCAGCGATTGAGTCGGTCGAACCAGAGCAGCAGCGATGCCGGAAATTCGTTTTTCACCCCGGAGCTGACGACCTGCCAGATCTGTTGCCGGGTCCGGGCGAAACGTAGCCTGACGTCGTAGACAAAAGAATAATGCACGTCACCCGACAGAATCGTGAAGTTTTCCGGCGTACGACGGTGGCTAAGAATCTGCAGCATCGCTACGGCGGCGCCCCGATGCGCCATCCAGTTCTCGGCATCGACCATCAACGGCTTGCCAAACCAGGTGAACACACGCTGGACGTTTTCGATCAGTTTAACGCCGAAAACCGGTGCCGCCGAGACGATGATCGCGCTCGAGCGGCCGATCAGATCGTTCTGCATGGTGGTCAGCGCTTCCCAGTTCATCAGCCCCGAAGGCCGGTCGGGCTTGCGCGAACGACGCCAGCGATGCATCCGGGTATCCAGTACCAGCACCGGCGGATCGGTTTCGATCGTGTAGTGCCAGACATCGAAATCCAGCAGTGCATCAATCAATCGATCCTGATGCTGGGCGCTCGGGTCCTCGGCAAAGCGCATCAATGGTTCGTCCAGCCGCGGTGCAAAGGCCTCCGGCCGGTTCGACCAGCCCTGACAGATCGTATAGGCAATCAAGGCATTGCCGATGATGCGACGAGAAAACGGATGGCCATAGGCCGATTCTTCCCAGTCTGCCGTGAGGTTCCAGTCGTCGGTGATATCGTGATCATCGAAGATCATGGCCGTCGGCACATTGGCCATCAGACGCCGTGCTCCTGGCAACTGCCGCACGAAAGCCTCGATGACGCGCTGTTCCGCGCTATAGCGTTTAGCCCGTTCGTCGGACAGCGCGGGCGTTTCGACGGTCAGTTCTCGCCAGAGCACATCCGACCAGGTCAGTAGATACATCGCCATCACTTCGGCAAACGTGATCAGATGATTGCCCGAGCTGGCCGAGCTGAATACCGGCTTGCGTTTGCCACCGAAAAACCGCTCGCGCAGGAGCGTGGTCCCCTGCTCGCGGGGCAGTAGTTCATCGCGCTGGTAATAGGTATAGGCACTGGCATACAGCGCGGCACTATCGCTGACAGTCGCGCCATGCAAGTCTTCCGGCCAGAGCCCCAGCCGCTCGATGGTTTGATGAATCGCGGCCAGCATCGGTCCGGCTACGTCGTCGGCATAGATCTGGTCGCCGGTCAGAAGCAGCTGCCCCGGCCAGTCCGCCGGCTTGGGTCGCCGCGCAGCCAGCCACTGGTCGGCGCGAGTCATGCCATCGGGCGAGTCGTGGTGCGGACGCCGGCAAGAGCCGTGCAGTACATGCTCCAGATGTTGCCGGACGACGAATCGCGGTCGGACGTCGCCGTCGTAACATAGGCCGGGCTCGGCCTCGGCCAGCGAGGCCATTCGGTCGCCACAGCGCAGGTCGTAGCCGACCGGTGAGTCGAGCGGCAATGGGGCCCGCCCGGCGGCCTCTAGATCGACGTCGATCAGATGCACGAACGCGGTCGTGCCCACCGCAACCACGCGATCGTACGGCGCCAGAGCGATCCGGTCGTCCGCGATCGTGCCCTGCCCGTCCCGTTCGCGATATAGGGCGAGCTCGAGCGCATCGCGGTCACGCGTCACGAGCCACAAGCCGAGCCGGCCGGAGTCCACACGACGCAGAATCGGCCCGGCGATCACCAGCGGCAACTGAGAGTTAGAGTCGGCGGTCATGCGCGGATTATAACGACTGGCTCATGGTCTGCCGCAGCGCTCGGAACGCGTCACGGCCAATACCGGGTTCGGCGTGTCTTTCCATCGTTTTCGCTCCCGGGCTTGCGCCGGAATCACAATCAGCAGTAAATTTTAGCCATGGCTTATTTTTGCAATATGGGCTGATTATCAGCGTGCCCACCATCCAGTCGCGCCGTTGGGACCTATGGCCAGCACCGCAGCGATTCGTATTGCAGACCGCGATTTTAGGGAGCCGTGCCGCATGAGCACGACCGACGTCGATAACGATTTTCTGCCCGGCGAAGGCGCGACCGTACGCGCTGCCCAGGCAGCACTGGCCGGCGAACAGCGCGGCATCAAGCGATTTCTGCCTTTTCTCGGCCCTGCTTTCATCGCCTCGGTCGCCTATATCGATCCCGGCAATTTCGCGACCAATATTCAGGCGGGCTCGAGCTATGGTTATATGCTGCTCTGGGTGGTGCTGGCCTCGAACCTGATGGCGGTACTGATCCAGTCGATGTCGGCCAAGCTGGGCATCGCCACCGGCCGCAACCTGCCTGAGGTGGCCCGCGAGCGCTTCTCCAAACCGGTCACCATCGGGCTTTGGATTCAAGCCGAATTCATCGCGATTGCCACCGATCTGGCCGAGTTCATCGGCGGCGCCCTCGGACTACATCTGCTGTTCGGTATTCCGCTGTTTCCGGCGGCAGTGATCACCGGAATCTTCTCGTTTGCCCTGCTCGAGCTTCAACGGCGCGGTTTTCGCCCTCTGGAAGCCGGTATCACGGTACTGGTCGGGGTGGTGGTGGTCTCGTTCGGCTACGAAGTCTGGATCGCCAAGCCGGATGGCTCGGATCTGCTGGCAGGTCTGTTCGTGCCGACCCTGGCCGGAACCAACAGCCTGATGCTGGCTGCCGGCATTCTAGGCGCGACCGTCATGCCGCATGTGATCTATCTGCATTCGGCGCTGACCCAGCGCCGCGTGATCGGCCGCGACGAAGCCGAGCGGCGCCGGATCTTTCGCTTCGAGTTCGTCGATATTCTGATCGCTATGGGCGTAGCCGGGCTGATCAACGGCGCTATGCTGGTCATGGCAGCCGGTCTGTTTCACAACAGCGGCGATGTCGTCTCCACGCTCGAGGGCGCCTTTGCCCGGCTCGATAATCACGCCGGCAGTCTGGCGGCGATCCTGTTCGGGGTCGGCCTGTTGGCTAGCGGCTTTTCCAGTTCCTCGGTCGGCACGATGAGCGGCCAAATCGTCATGCAGGGCTATATCAACCGCCAGATCCCATTGTTCCTGCGTCGCTTGGTGACGATGGCACCGGCGCTGATCATTCTCGCCGTCGGCGTGGATCCGACCACCGCCCTGGTGATGAGCCAGGTGGTGTTGTCGTTCGGCATCCCCTTCGCGCTGATTCCGCTGCTGATGTTCTGTTCGAATCGACAACTCATGGGCAGCCTGGTCAACCGCCGTATCACCACCGTGACAGCTTGGGGCGTGGCGACTGCGATCATCGCCCTCAATGTATTCCTGCTGTACCGGACCCTGTTCGGGCTTTAATCGGCCAGGCGGGCCTCACGCCGCTGCCAGAGCGTCAGCCGGATCGTCACGACCAATCCAATCACCAAGATCGTGGCCACCATGCTGGCCACGCCAGCCCAGCCATAGCCGGACCAGAACAGGCCGCCGATCGAGCCGACCACGCTCGAGCCGAGGTAGTAACCCAGTAGATACAGCCCGGCTGCATGCCCTTTGCCGTGGTCGGCCAACAATCCGACCCACCCGCTGGCGGTCGAATGTCCAGCGAAGAAACCGATCGTCAGCACCCCGATGCCCGCCACGATCGCGATCAGCGAATCTGGCCACATCAACGCCAAGCCCAGCCCCATCAGCACGATCGCGAATACCAGCACCGGCGGCCGGCCACGCCGATCGGCGATCTTGCCAGCCACCGCCGAAGTCACGATCCCCAGCATATAGACGACGAATACCGCGCCGATCGCGCCTTGGCTGAGGTCGAACGGCGGCTCGGACAGGCGATAAGCGACATAGTTGTAGACCGAAACAAACGCGCCCATGAACAAAAAACCGCAGAAAAATACCCAGGGCAGCGCGTGGTGACGCATATGCGCAACCACCGGACCGGCATGCTCACGAATCGACAGGCCGCGCTGGGCCATAAAATTACGCGAACGCGGCAACAGCCAGACGAAAACCGCCGCGGCCACGAAGCCGATCACGCCCAGAGCGGCGATCGCTATGCGCCAGCCGAAGACCTCGGCGATCAGGCCGGCGATCACCCGGCCGCCCATACCGCCACAGGCGGTGCCGCCGATATACAGGCCGGTGGCAGTACCCAGATCTGCCGGCTTGATCTCCTCGGACAAGTAGGCGATCGCCAGCGCTGGTACGCCGCCCAGGGCGATACCCTCCAGCGCCCGGGCCGCCAGTAAAGTCGCCCAACCGGGGGCAATGGCAGCCACCAGCGACAACATGGCCGAGCCGAACAGCGACGCAGTCATCACGGTTTTGCGCTCGATCGCGCCAGACATGAGCCCAGCGATGAACAGAGTGAAGGCGAGCACCCCCGTGGTCACCGACAGCGACAGACTCGATACCGCAGCCGACACACCGAAGGTCTGCGAGAACATCGGCATGAGCGGCTGGACCGAATACATGGAAGAGAACGTCGCGAAACCGGCCGCGAACAGGGCTAGATTGACCTTCCAATACTCGGATGTGCCGCGTTCCAGATAGCGTGGCGGGCGCTGCTGACTCGATTCGCTCATTCGACTATCGTGGCATAACTGCATCATGAAACGAATCGGCCGTTCGGAATTTTTCCCAATCGATTACGACTTTCGGCTAGCCGTAGGCGCTTTGATACTCGATAATGGCGCGTTTTCCAAAGCGCCGGCCTTTACATGATCGATAACCTTCGCAACATCGCGATCATCGCCCACGTCGACCACGGCAAGACCACGCTCGTGGACTGCCTGCTCCGTCAGTCGGGCACCTTCGACGCCCGCGACGACGTCGCCGACCGGATCATGGACTCCAACGATCTGGAAAAAGAACGCGGTATCACGATCACGTCGAAGAACACGGCCATCGAATGGCGCGACCCGGAATCCGACGAGGTGTACCACATCAACATCGTCGATACCCCGGGCCACGCCGACTTCGGGGGTGAAGTCGAGCGCGTGCTGTCGATGGTCGACTCGGTCCTGCTGCTGGTCGATGCGGTCGATGGGCCGATGCCCCAGACCCGCTTCGTCACTGGCAAGGCCTTCGAGCTAGGCCTGAACCCGATCGTGGTCATCAACAAGATCGACCGCGACGGCGCCCGCCCGGACTGGGTGCTGAACGAAACCTTCGATCTGTTCGACTCCCTCGGCGCGACCGAGGAGCAGCTCGACTTCCCGGTGGTCTATGCGTCGGCGATCGGCGGCTATGCCGGTATGGAGGAGTCGGTGCGCGAAGGCGACATGCTGCCGTTGTTCCGGACCATCACCGGCAACGTTGCTGCCCCGCCGGTGAACCTGGACGGCAAGTTCCAGATGCAGATCACCACGCTGGACTACAACAGCTTCGTCGGCCAGATCGGTATCGGCCGGATCGCCCGTGGCACCATCAAGCCCTCGAGCAACGTCACCATCGTCGACCGCGAAGGCGGCACCCGCAACGCACGGGTGGCCAATGTATTCGGCTTTCTGGGGCTGAACCGGGTCGAAGTCGACGAAGCCCAGGCCGGCGATATCGTCGCTCTGACCGGCATGAACGATCTGGATATCTCGGACACGCTCTGCGACCCGGCCCAGCCCGAGTCGCTGCCGGCGCTGACGGTCGACGAGCCGACCATGAGCATGACCTTCGAGGTCAACAAATCGCCCCTGGCTGGCAAGGACGGCAGCTATCTGACCTCGCGCCAGATCCGCGAGCGGCTCGCGCGTGAACTCAAGTCCAACGTGGCCCTGCGCGTCGAGGAAGGCGGCGATGCGGATCGCTTCAAGGTCTCCGGCCGCGGCCTGCTGCATCTGTCGGTGCTGCTCGAGACCATGCGCCGCGAAGGCTACGAGCTGTCGGTCTCGCGCCCGGAAGTGGTCACCCGCGAGGTCGACGGCGAAATTCAGGAGCCCTACGAGCTGCTGATGTGCGATGTCGAGGACGACCACCAGGGTTCGGTCATCGAAAACATCCAGCACCGTCGCGGCCAGCTCCAGAACATGGTGCCGGACGGCAAGGGCCGGACCCGGCTGGAATTTATGATTCCGTCGCGGGGCCTGATTGGTTTCCAGACCGAGTTCATGAGCCTGACCTCGGGCACCGGCATCGTCACCCATGTGTTCGATCACTACGGCAAGCTCGGCAATGCGGCCATCGGTCAGCGCAATAAAGGCGTGCTGATCGCCAATGCGCCGGGCAAGGCCGTGGCGTTCGCGATCTTCAATCTGCAGGATCGGGGCGAAATGATGGTCGGGCCTAACGACGAGGTCTACGAAGGCATGGTCGTGGGCATCCATTCGCGCGAGAATGATCTCACCGTCAACGTCCAGAAAGCTAAGCAGCTCACTAACGTGCGCGCGGCGGGTACGGACGAGAACATCCAGCTCACCCCGGCCACGCGCATGACGCTCGAACAGGCGCTGGAGTTCATCAACGACGACGAACTGGTCGAGGTCACCCCCGAATCGGTCCGGGTGCGCAAGCGTTGGCTCAAGGAGCACGAGCGCAAGAAGGCCGCCCGCGGCTAGCCACGGGGCCCACCGACGACTTGTGCTGTCGCCGGCGGGCCCGTAGTTTCGGGCGCGACCGCTGTCGCCCTACGTCGATACCCGGGGCCGGGGGTGCAATAGCCTCCGGCCGCGGGTATTTTTTCATCAGGAGTTGCCATGGCGCCTCAGAACAGTCGTTCCCGCCTGATCGTCCGCAAGGCCAAGCTATCGGATATTCCGGCCATCAACCGGATCGTGCAACGCGCCTATCCGAAGATGGACGATTATTCCTTCGACGAACTGCGCGGCCAGATCAATAACTTCCCCGAAGGCCAGTTGGTCGCGGTCTATGAAGACCGGGTCGTCGGTTATTGTGCGACCATCTGTCTGCCGGAACTTCAGGTCATGCGCCAACACAGCTGGGCGCAGATCTCAGGCAATGGCTACGGCTCGACCCACGATATCGACGGCGACTATCTCTACGGTTATGAGATCTGCGTCGATCCCGATGCCCGGGGCTTGCGCATCGGCCGGCGCCTGTATCGCGAACGTGAGGCCCTGGCAGTCAAACTGGGCCTGAAAGGCATCGTCTTCGTGGGTCGTCTGCCGGGGCTGCGCCGTCGCTACAAGCAGTTCGGCAGCGCCCAGGCCTATGTCGATGCGGTCGCCAACAAGACCATCCGCGACCGGATCTTGTCGTTCCAGCTTTCCGAAGGCTACGAGCTGCTGGGCGTGATGCCGAACTATCTGCCGGACGACCCGGATTCGATGGGCTACGGCGCCCACCTGCTCTGGCGCAATCCCGAGTACAAATACCGCGAAGATGTCGCCGGCGACTCGCATGTCCATCTGCAGCGGCGCAATACGGTACGTATCGCGACCGTGCAGTACATGCAGCGCGCAGTCGATTCCTTCGACGAATTCGCCCAGATCGTGACCTACTTCGTACGCGAAACTGCCGATGCCAAGTCGGACTTCGTGGTTTTTCCGGAGCTATTCACGGTCCAGCTGCTATCGATCAAGAACGAGGAGCTGCATCGTCGAGCCGCGATCTGGCGCCTGGCCGATTTCTGCGACGATTTCCGTGAGCTCATGGCCAATCTGGCCGTGCGTTTCAATATCAACATCATCGCCGGCTCGCATCCGACCCAGGTGGGCGACGAGCTGCAAAACATCGGCTATATCTATCTCCGTGACGGTTCGGAGTACATGCAGCCCAAGATCCACCCCACGCCAGGCGAGCGCGAGCACTGGAACATCGTCGGCGGCGATTCGCTCAATGCCATCGAGACCGACTGCGGCCCGATCGGGGTACTGGTCTGCTATGACAGCGAATTCCCCGAACTTTCCCGGCACTTGGCCGATCAGGGCATCAATATCTTGTTCGTGCCGTTTTCGACCGAGGACCGCGCCGGCTATCTGCGGGTACGCTACTCGGCACATGCGCGGGCGGTAGAAAACCAGATCTATGTCGCGACCGCCGGCAATACCGGCAACCTGCCGCGTATCCATGCCATGGATATGCACTATGCCCAGTCGGCAATCGTTACCCCCTGTGACTTCGCCTTTGCCCGCGACGGCATCGCGGCCGACACGACGCCCAACGCCGAAATGGTCGCGATCGCCGATGTCCGACTGGACACGCTGCACGAAGCCCGCACCTCGGGCTCGGTGCAGAACATGCTGGACCGCCGCCACGACCTGTATCGCGTGCAATGGAAACCGCGCCGTCGAGCGGCCTCCAGCGCGCCTCGGGCCGGTTCCGGACCGCGCCAGCGGGCCTCGACCGAGTCCAACGACGGCTAGACGATTCGGCGACCTGTTTTCGGCAGTCCGCACCGGCGACAAGCTGCGGCCGCAGCTTGTCGCCGTGACACGCCAAAGGCGCCACACCGCGACGCACGGGCACCGGTCTTTACGACGGCATCTTGACGGGTCGCCTCGAAGCGCTGGCGCGTCTCGTGCCTGGGTTCGGCTGCCCTATGCCGATTACGCGTCGCACGGCGCTCGCACGCGTTTGGCTCGGTATTCGGTGGCCGGCTTGCCCGATCCGCAGCGAGCGTGCCACGACGAGGCCACTGAGCTCGCTCAAGCTCCTGTTTTATCGACGTCTTACTCGATCTTCCTGCAAGGCTGATCCCAATCGCCTCGCAACGCAGCGCGACAGGGCCTAACATGAGGCCATGACCGCAGACACTGCTCTCGATCCACAAACCATCGCGACCGCCGCCCGACTGATAGCCGATCGCCAGCGCCTGCTAGTGCTCACCGGCGCCGGCATTTCGGCGGAATCGGGCATCCCGACTTTTCGCCAAGCCCAAACCGGTCTCTGGGCGCGCTATGCGCCAGAAGATCTAGCCACTCCGGAGGCATTCGCTGCGCATCCAGAACGGGTCTGGAGCTGGTATCAATGGCGGCGTACCCTGATTGCTCGCGGCGGGATCAATGCCGGACACCGGGCGATCGCTGGGTTCGAGCCGCGATTCGAGGTCACGGTCGCTACCCAGAATGTCGACGGACTGCATGCCGCCGCGGGCAGCACGCGGGTCGCTGAATTACATGGCAGCATCTGGCGCGAACGTTGTAGCCGCTGCGATACCACGCTCGAGGTGCCGGTCGCTGAGCCGGCCGACGAGACGCCCGGCTATTGCGCGGTCTGCGGCGCCATGAGCCGTCCGGACGTGGTCTGGTTCGGCGAGAGGCTGCCGGCCCAGGCGGTGGAGACGGCCGATGCCGCACTCGCCCGGGCCGAGGCTGTGATCGTGGTCGGCACTTCCAATCGCGTCTATCCGGCCGCGGCCTTGGTCGATGCCGCCGTTGCTTCGAGCGCGCCGGTGATCGAGATCAACCCGGAAGCTACCCCGGTATCCGGGACCGTGGACTGCCGCCTGGCGGCGACTGCCAGTACGGCTTTACCCGCGATCGCCAACGCGCTCGACGGCGCATCGGCCGGTCGATATGATCAATAACGACAAGACATCCCAGCAGCTGGGGCTCAGCCAAGGACACTCATGACGACTCGGGTCGTGTTCAACCAGAAAGGCGGTGTCGGAAAGACGACACTGTTGTGCAATCTCGCGGCGATCGCCGCCGAGCGCGGCAAGAAACAAACGCTGGTGATCGATCTAGATGCCCAGTGCAACGCCAGCCAGTATTTGCTGTCCTCCGATGGCCGCCAGGCCGAATCCGGCAGCGCCGATTTTTTCGAAGCCACCCTCGAACGTGGCCGCAGAGACGAAACGCTGGCCGACTACGTGACCGAGACACCGTTTGATCGTCTGTCAGTGATGGCCGCCCACCCCGACCTGGAAGGGCTGCGGGTCAAACTCGAGACCAAGCACAAGATCTACAAACTGCGCCAGGCACTCGACAAACTGGACGGTTTCGACGAGATCTTCATCGACACCCCACCGGCTCTGAATTTCTTCTCCCAGTCAGCACTGATCGCTGCCGACCGCTGCCTGATTCCCTTCGACTGTGACGATTTCGCACGCCAGGCGCTGTATGCGCTGTTCGACAATATTCACGAGATCCAGGAGGACCACAATCCGGCGCTAACGATCGACGGTATCGTGGTCAATCAGTTTCAGCCCCGGGCCAAATTACCCCAGCGCATGCTCGCGGAACTACGCGACGAAGGCCATCCCATCATCGACCAACATGTGACCAGCTCGATCAAGGTACGCGAATCGCACGACGCATCGATTCCGCTGATCCACTATGCGCCCGGGCACAAGGTCACCCGTCAGCTGGTCGCACTCTACGAGGTGTTGTAACCGCATCCACTCGGCGGCTCGATGCGTTCATATGCCTATGCAGCCCGTACACCGCCGCATGCTACGTCTGATCGCCGCCACCGCCCTGGCTGTGGCCGCGCTGTGGCTGATGGTGGCGGCTGCTGCCGGCGTTCGATCGCAGACGGCCCGAGAAATCCCCATCGACGGCGCGATCGGTCCGGCGATCGGCAGTTATGTTGTCGATGAAATCAATGCCGCCAACCAGGCCCGGGCGCCGTTGATCATCCTGCGTCTGGATACGCCGGGCGGCCTGTCGCAGTCGATGCGCGATATCGTCAAGGCGATCCTGAATTCCTCGGTGCCCGTGGTCGGCTATGTCGGGCCCTCCGGCGCTCGTGCAGCCAGTGCCGGTACTTATATTCTGTATGCCACGCATATCGCAGCCATGGCCCCAGCGACCAATCTCGGTGCGGCTACGCCGATCGAGTTGGGCGGCGGCTCGACGCCGCAGTCCGACAACCAACGCGACCAGCCGCAAGATGAGGCCAAGAATTCAGACGACTCCGAACAGGGTTCGGAAAGCGGCGATGCGACCGCGGATACGCTGAATCTCGACAACGGCGCGACCGAGCGCCGCAAGCAGGTCAACGATGCGGTCGCCTATATCCGCAGCCTGGCCGAACGACGCGACCGCAACGCGGAATGGGCCGAACAGGCAGTACGCGAGGCCGCCAGCCTCTCGGCGAGCGCCGCGCTCAAGAACAATGTGATCGACGTAGTGGCCGACAACGAACAGGCTCTGCTCAAACAGATCGATGGCCGCACGGTCGAAACCGCGGCCGGCCCGGTGACCCTGCATACCCAGAATCTGTCGATCGAGGCGCTCGAACCGGGCTGGCGGACCGAGCTACTGGCCATCGTCACCGATCCGACGGTCGCCTATCTGCTGTTCATGATCGGTATCGTTGGGCTGGCCGCCGAAGCACTCAATCCCGGCGCTACCCTGCCGGGCGTGGTCGGTGGCATCAGCCTGGTGACAGCGCTGTTCGCATTTCATGTGCTACCGGTCAGCTATAGCGGCGCGGCCCTGATCCTGCTAGGCGTACTCCTGTTCGTGGCCGAGGCTTTCGTCCCAAGCTTTGGCGCACTTGGCCTCGGCGGTATCGCAGCGATCGTGTTCGGCTCGATCATGCTGATGGACAGCGATGTGCCCGGCTATGGGGTGTCCATGGGGGTAATCATTGGCATCGCGATCACGGCCGTGCTGATTCTTGGGCTGATGGTCTGGCTGTTCGCCCGATCCCGCCGCCATCATGTCGAAACCGGCCATGAGGGCTTGATCGGTCGCGACTGCGTGGCCCTACTCGACTTCGAGCGCGAAGGCCGGGTCTGGCTGCACGGCGAATCCTGGCAGGCCGTTAGCGACACCCCGGTGGTTCGCGATCAGACCCTGACGGTCACCGGCGCCCGCGGGCTCACGGTATTCGTACGGCCCAAGGCCGAAACCACCGCCCACGCTCATCCCAACAATGCCGGCCGGCGGCCGGAAGGATCCTGACATGCTGTTCAATATCGTGATTGCCGTGATCGTATTGCTGGCGATCTTCGTATTCGCCTCGATCAAGATTCTGCCGGAGTACGAGCGCGGTGTGATGTTCACCCTCGGCCGTATGACCGGCGTCAAAGGCCCGGGCCTGTTCTTCGTCGTGCCGATCATCCAGAAGATGATCAAGGTCGATATGCGCGTGACCGTCATGGACGTGCCAGCCCAGGAAGTCATCTCCCGCGACAACGTCTCGGTTCAGGTCAACGCCGTGGTCTATTTCCGCGTCATCGAAGCTAACAAGGCGATCGTCGAAGTCGAGAATTTCTTCACGGCGATCAGCCAGCTGTCTCAGACCACCCTGCGTAGCGTACTCGGCCAGCACGACCTGGACGACATGCTCGCCGAGCGTGAAAAGCTCAATACCCATATCCAGGAGATTCTCGACCGCCAGACCGATGCCTGGGGTATCAAGGTGGCCAATGTGGAGATCAAACAAGTCGAGCTCGACGAGAGCATGACCCGCGCGATCGCCCGCCAAGCAGAAGCCGAGCGCTCGCGGCGCGCCAAGATCATCAACGCCGAGGGCGAACTGCAGGCCGCCGAAAACCTGCGCGACGCCGCGCACCAGCTGGCCGCCGAACCCCAGGCCATGCAGCTGCGCTATCTACAGACGCTCCTCGATATGGGCAACAACGAAAACGCTACGATCGTCTTCCCGCTGCCCATGGACCTGATCGAGCCGTTGCTCAAGGCCGCCAAGCGACACAACGGCGACGACGTGGCCGACAACACCGACAGCCGGCCATAAAACCGGCCCGCTACCCAGCGGGCTGTGCTATCCGCGATAGCAACGAGAGTTAGAAATCATCGGCTTGGACCGCACCGGCGAGCGTAAACGCTTCGCCGCGGGCAAGCGCGATTCTCTGGGCCAGACCGATCAACATACCGGCGGTCGCACCCCAGATATGGTTGCCCTCGAAATCGATCGAATAGACATGGTATTCGAGACCATCTCGGAGACGCCGATGGATCCGATAGTGGGCAGCGTCGGCTGCATAGGCCAGCGGCACCTTGAAGATCCGGGCGACCTCGATCCCATCCGGCACCACCGTCGCTGCGGGATCGACCCAGCCGACGAAGGGGCTGATCTCGAAGCCCGTGACGGTACAGTAGCGCGGCAGTGGCCCAAGCAGCGCAACGTGCCGGCGATCGAGTCCGATTTCTTCTTCCGCCTCACGCAGCGCGGCCGTCGCCAGATCGGGATCGCGTTCTTCCAACCGGCCACCCGGGAAGCTGATCTGCCCAGGATGATGCTTGAGCTGACCGCTGCGCTCGGTGAAATAGACTAAAGGCTCGGGACCGGCCTCGATTGCGATCAACACGCCGGCCGGCCGCCCTGCGCTGTCTAGCGAACGCGCATCCCGGGCGGCCAGCTGGTCGGCCGCCGGCACGTCCAGGGCGAGTGCGGTCTCGATCCAATGGCGCCAGCCGCCTTCGGGCCGGCTAGTCGCCGGGCTTGAGCTTTTCGGCATGCGCTTTGGTCAACTGCTGGAAGCGCGGTGTCAGCCCAGCATCGGCATACATCGGGTCGCCCAGTTCGTCGTAGGCGGCGACTTCCTCGCCCGGCTGGTAGGTAAACGAACTCGCCAGTTCGTCCAGCGCGCAGGCCAGTAGATCGGTAATAATCCGTTCCCGGGTCAGGCCCGGAAACATTTCGACCAACGCTTCGATCTTCGCAGCATCGTAGATTGGAAGCTGAACGTCGTAACTATGATCGGTACGCGGCTCGCCAGCACTCGACTGCCACTGCGAGACCAGCTCACTGATTTTCATCCCGGTGGTTCTCCTTGTCACGAACTCGGATTATGCTCGCTAAGATAAAGCAATAAGCGCACTGCGACATCCGATAATTGTCGGGTACAGCACTGCGTTGACCCCCGTCCAAGCCGCTGCTAGCTTTGCGAACAATCCAAAGAGGATACGTGACACCTATGGCCAAGTCCGAAAAAACCTGGAGTCTCAAAGAGATAGATCAGGAGCGAGGGAACAGCAAAGGCGCAGCCTTCCTGGCTTTCAAACAACTCAAGGACAGCTTCGACGAAGGCCGCGACTTTTACTATCTCAATGCCAATGAAGACGGCGCGGAGATCGAAAAACTCCGGCGCGACGGCCGGATCTACGAGACCACGGTCAACGCGATCCTGTTGACCGAGCCGGGATACGCGGCGGTCATCGATTACCTCGACGGCTGAGCAGGCGCGATCGCAGCCTCGGGGCGATCCCAGTCCCGGGGTGTTGCGGCTGGCTGGCCGTCTACCTGCCTTGTGCACTGTTTATCAGGCGCCCGAGGCACCACGACGCGGGGCTGACTGCGACTCCCCGTCGCTCACGGCCCGGCCGGGCCCATTCGGCACCGTCGCCCCCAGTACGAATGAGCAATCGCGCGTTGGCAAACTCGCCTGGCTCGCGCATCATATCGGGTTTAATTGATGCGCTGCCGATCGCCCGATGAAAGACGCCCGCGAGTTGTTGACCCGCCTGCCCTTGTGTTTCAAACCCGAAACGGCGGGCAATCTGAGTATGACGGCTCAGTATATGACTGCCCATCCGGTCTATATCACCATCGATCGGGGCCATTGCAGTGCTCATGAAGGCCTGGCCGACAACCCGGACGTCACCCTGCGTATCCGCGATGACCACCTGATCAAGCTGATGACCGGCCGCATGCACGGGCTGCCGGCGTTTTTGACTGGCAAGATCAAGGTCGAGGGCAATTACCGGCTCGCCCAGAAGCTACAGCAAGTCTTCGATACGTCGCGTCTGAGTTGAGCGGCACGCGATGCATGGACGGCCGGCGCTGCGCGGTATGAACGGCGACACCCGCCAAGTGGTCTGGCATATCGATCCCGCCACGCCCCAGGCCGAGAGTGACGCCAAGCGCGCCCAGGCACTCGCGATCCCGGTGGCGTCCAGTCTCCCGGAGGTCGGTTTTTTCATAACACGCGATGCGCAGAGCCTGGTCATTCATCATGCCCAGGCTAGCGCAGGCGATACCGGTATCCGCTGTGTGCTGGCCGATCCGGCCGAACTGGACAAGCGCCGGGCCGGCGGTCGACAGTCGCCAATGGCACGGGCGTTCGGGCTCCATCGGCATCCGCCGATGCGCGTTCTCGATACCACTGCGGGGCTCGGCCGCGATGCAGCCACCTTGGCCACGCTAGGCTGCACAGTGATGCCCGTCGAGCGCCAGCCAGCGCTGTATGCGCTGCTGGCCGATGCCTCCGAGCGCATTGAGGCCGACGACGCCGCCCCTCCGGAATGGTGGCCGAACTGGGTGCTTCCCGTACACGCCGAAGCC
Source organism: Salinisphaera sp. SPP-AMP-43 (assembly GCF_049568105.1). Lineage (GTDB taxonomy): Bacteria > Pseudomonadota > Gammaproteobacteria > Nevskiales > Salinisphaeraceae > Salinisphaera. The sequence goes on along the minus strand of NZ_CP145335.1, from coordinate 1,973,761 downwards.
GGCCAGTGGCTAACCACACGAACTGACGCCGGCGACTTCGATGCCATCTATATCGATCCGATGTTCGCCAGTCCGCGCCGCAAATCACAGCCGCAGAAAGCCTTGGCCTGGCTGGCCGAAATCGCCGGGACCGACGAGGACGCCGGCGCCCTGCTCGCGGTTGCCCGCCAGCACGCCCTGCGCCGCGTAGTGGTCAAACAACATGCGCGGGCCGAACCGCTGGCGCCCCCGGATCTGACGATGTCCGGGCGCGCGATCCGCTTCGATATCTATCTGACCGGCCGCTAGCCGTAGCAGTCTTCAAACAGCCGTCAGGCCAGCGAGAAAACGACGATAGTTGGCCACGTAGTGGGCAGCGCCTTCGCCAAGACCGGTGATCTCCTCGACCGTCAGCTCGCGTTTGACGCGGCCCGGCGCGCCGATCACGAGGCTGTTGTCCGGGATCGTTTTGCCCTCGGGAATCAACGCCCCGGCCCCAATCAGGCAATTCTGGCCGATGTGTGCACCGTTCAGCACCACGGCCTGGATGCCGATCAGACTGTTATCGCCAATGGTACAGCCGTGCAGCATCGCTTGATGGCCGACCGTAACCCCCGCGCCGACGGTGAGCGGATAGCCGGGATCGGTATGCAGAACACAGGCTTCCTGGATATTACTGCCCTCGCCGATGGCGATCAGCTCCTGATCGCCACGCAGTACGGCGTTGAACCAGATACTGCTGCGCTCGGCCAGTCGCACCCGCCCGATCACGCTCGCATTGTCGGCCACGAAATAATCGCCGCTGGCCGGCACCTCGGGTTCGATATCGTCGAGACGGTAACGCATGGCCACTCCTCCTGTTGTGTTCGGTATCGCTGCCAGAGCTTATCAAGGCGCCATGCCCGGCGGCATGCCACCGTACCAACACACAGCGGGCGCCCGGGTATTCATGACCGAGTCTGCTCGCGCCAGCTGGGTCATCAATTGGACCCAGCGGTCTAGCCTATGTTGCTCGGCCCATGCGACAACGACGGCGCGTGTTTTGCAGACCGCACTAGGCGGGCTCCGAAGCGCCACTCCTGCGTCCCATTAGTAGCCCTAACGAGATCCGCCGGGCTTACGAGCGACATCATCGCGCACATAGACTGGCAAAGCCTCGGCCGCCGGCCGCCCTTGCCCATCACGCAACATCGGCCAGGCCAGCCGTGCGACATCGGCCGCATGCGGCGCTTCGACGTAAACGGTCTGCTCGGCGAGCGCCTGGCTCTCGACGACCAGCGCCCAACCATTGCCGGCTCTTATCGTATCCGACCCGGTGGCGACTTCGAGATCGGCAGGCGCCATAACGCGCTCGACGTCATCCGATACCGGCAGGTCGGCGCGGGCAAACGTTGCGGTATAGATCTCGCCCATGCGGGCATCCTGTACCACCTGTACGCGGCCGGCCTCCGGGATTTGATCGAGGGCCCGGGCCGCGACTACGGCCAGCGTTGAAATACCGACCACCGGCAATCCCGCACCGGCTGCCAGCCCCTGAACCAGGCCGGCTGCGATCCGCAGGCCGGTGAATGCGCCCGGGCCGCGAGCAAACGCTAGTCCATCGAGATCGGCAAGTCCGAGACCGGCCTGGTCGAGTAGCTGCTGGGCCGCCGGCAACAGGCGCTGGGCATGCGCCCTGGGCGCGATTTCGAACACTTCTGCAGTGCCGTCGGGCTGGGCGCTGTCGAACAAGGCTGCCGACAGCGCCTCGGTCGAGGCCTCAATGGCCAGAATCTTCACGACGCCCCCTCGGCGGTAGCCGGGGCCAGATCATCGACGAAGGCACAGGCCGTACTGCGGCTGCGGGTGATCGACATCGGCGGCAGGCTAGCTCGAATGACCGGGCCATAGCGGGCCGTAAACAGGCGCGGATCGCAGATCGCCAGTACGCCGCGGTCGTCGGCATCGCGAATCAAGCGACCCACCCCTTGCTTGAGGGTAATCACGGCCTGGGGCAGTTGATAATCCATAAACGGGTTTTCGCCGGCCGATTTCATGGCCTCGAAGCGTGCCGCGAGCACCGGATCGGCCGGTGAGGCAAACGGCAGTTTATCGATAATCACCAGCCGCAGACCGCGTCCGCGTACGTCCACGCCTTCCCAGAAGCTGCTAGTGGCCACCAGAATCGCGTTCTCGTCGGCGCGGAAATCCTCGAGCAGCTGGGTGCGCGGCGCCTGGCCTTGGATCAACGGCTCGAAGCCGGCCTCGGCCAGAGCCTGGCCATAGCGCGCCACCGCACGATAGCTGGTGCAGAGCACGAAGGTGCCGCCCTCGGCGGCATTGATCAGCGCCACGATCTCGTCGATCACAGCGTCATCGAAGTGCGGCGCCGAGGGCGCAGGCATGCGCTGCGGCGAATACAGCAGCGCGTTGTTCTCGTAATCGAAGGGGCTGGGCAGGATTTTCTGCTCTACGCCGGTCAGGCCGAGCCGGTCGCAGAAATACCCCAGATGATCTTTGACCGACAGGGTCGCCGAGGTAAAGATCCAGGCGCCCGGCATTGCCTCGACCGCGCGCGCAAACGGTGTGGCGACATCCAGCGGCGTACTGTGCCAAATCCAGCTCGCGCCGCGCCGCTCCAGCCAGCTGACCCGCTCGCCGTCTTCGGCCACCACGGTCGCCAGCCGAGTCTGTAGGTCGGCCGCGCGTCGAGCAGCCGACTTCAGCCCTTCGCTCCGGCTGGCGGCTGGCTCCAGCCAGGCTTCCAAACCAGCCAGTGCCTCGACCAGCCGGTCGCGAGCCGCCTCGCGCTCGGGCGTGACCGATTCGCGCCAACTCTGGGTAAAAGCGCCCTGGCCCAACGCGTCGGTAAACGCTCGCTCGGCATCGGCCAGCGTGCTCACCTGATCGAGCACATCCGGCATGTCAGACCCCAGCGCCTCGAGCTCGGCCCGGGTATCGCGACTCAGATCGCGCAGCTGTCGCGAGGACACGGCCTGGCCGAAGAAGCGGCCGGCGATATCCGGCAGCTTGTGGGCCTCGTCGAGCACGATCGCATCGGCGCCCGGTAGCACTTCGCCGAAGCCGGCCTCGCGCAGCGTCATATCGGCGAACAGCAGATAATGATTGGCGATCACCAGATCGGCAGCCTGTGCTTCGCGTCGGGCATGCAACACCCAACACTGATCGTAGAGCGGGCAATCGGTCCCGAGACAGTTGTCGGTGGTCGAGGTGATGCGCGGCCATAGGGCATCGCCATCGCTCGGGTCGCCGAATTCGCCGATATCGCCGGTGCGCGTGGTTTTCGCCCAGTCGCGCACTGCCCGTAGCTTGGGCGCCATATACAGATCACCGCTGGATTCGGCGATCTCGAGCCGGTGCAGGCACAGGTAGTTGCCCCGTCCCTTGAGCACCGCGGTATGGATGTTGCGCCCGAGCACGGTCTGCGCCAGAGGCACGTCTTTTTCCGCGAGCTGGCTCTGCAGATAGCGGGTCGCGGTCGAGACGATCACTTTTCGGCGCGAGGCCAGCGCTGGCAACAGATAGGCCAGCGTCTTGCCAGTACCGGTACCGGCCTCGACCACCAATCGACCGCCGCGATCCATGGCCGAGGCTACTGCATGCGCCATCTCGGCCTGGCCGATACGCGGACGATAGCCAGGCAACGCAGCCGACAAGGCCGCGTCGTCGTCAAACAGCGCGGCGCCGGCCGCCGCTGTCATTGGTCGTATTGGGCCGCCGATTGGCGGTAATTGACGGCCTGGGCCTTAGCCTTGCTGGCGCCTTGGGTATTGCCGGCCGAGTGCCGGGCTTCGGCGATCAACTGCCAGTTGCTGGCTTCCACGAACGGATTGTTGTTCGACACGCTGTTGGACTTCATCGCCATCTGCTCGGCTTGGCCGTTCTGCCCCTGAGCCAGCCGTACCGCGGCCAGACGCTGATAGATAAACGGGTTGCGTGGATCGAGATCGAGCGCCCGCTCGAGCGTGGAAGCGGCGGCATCCATATGCCCGCCCTGGGCCAGGGTATCGGCACTGCCGAGCAGCGACATCACCGCCGGGCTGCTGATCTCGTGGGCGCTGCGCGGCGGCGCTTTCTGTACCACCGGCTGATTGGCCGACGGCGTCGGCTGGCTGGATGACGACTGCACCGGCGGCTGTTGACGCTGGCTGCCAGATGTCGTGCCCGTCTGCGGCTCGGGCGAGGGATAGCTCTGGCCTGGCTCGGGCATTCGGCCATTCTGGCTGGCACAGCCCACCATAAGGAGTAACGCGCCGAGCGCGACGAGTGATTTCGTGTGACCCATATCAGAACAGACGCTGGAACCAGTTGCCCTTCTTCTCGTCGTCTTGGTCGTGCTGACGCTGGCGACGATGGTGGCGGGCATTCTGGCTCATGATATCGGTATCGCAGGGTGTCAGCCCCTGCGGTACAAACCCTTTGACGAACGGTACTTTTACCGCATTCGGACAGTTTTGCCCATTATTGTAGACCGCATTCGGATTCGGCCCTAGCCCATTGTTGGGCGCACTGGGATCGAACACCAGACGCAGCGGCACTTCGGCAACGTTGTCGGGCGGTGTATTCACGATTCCGCGCACGCCGATGTCGTTCATGATTCGCGACCAAATGGGCAGCGCTCCGGTCGCGCCGGTCAGATGTGCAGACTTGTTATCGTCGCGCCCGACCCAGACTACGCCGACTCGGTTCGCACCGAAGCCGGCAAACCAGGCATCGCGCAGATCGTTGGTGGTCCCGGTCTTGCCGGCCATGGTCTTGGAGCCGTTGAGCACCCGATACATACCGGCGCCGGTGCCGTGTCGGGCCACCCGTTGCATCAACCACTGGATGATATAGGCCGGTGCCGGATCGATCACCTGGTGAATCTTGAGCGGGTAGCGATTCAGCGGCTCGCCGGTGCGCGTGGTGACATCGCGGATCGCCCGCAGCGGCGTGTAGTAACCGCCGGTGGCGATCGTGTTGTAGATCTGAGCCACATCCAGCGGCGTCATGTTGACCGCCCCCAGGGCCAGCGACGGCACGGCCATGGGCTCACCGCGATAGCCCAGATCGTGGAGCGTATCGATGATGTCCTGGATGCCCGTAGCGAGCGCCAACCGCGAGCTGGCCAGGTTCAGGCTGTGCTCCAGGCCGTAGTACAGCGGCACTGCATGGCCGTGGCTGCGCTGCGAGTAGTTCTGCGGCCGCCAGACCTTGCCGTTGGCCAGCTTGACCGACAGCGCCGAATCATCGAGCGGCGTGATCGGGTTGTATTTGGACGGATTCTCAATCGCGGTCAGATAATCGACCGGCTTCATCAACGAGCCGATCTGACGCTGGGCCTGTAGGGCACGATTGAAGCCGGCATAGCCGCGATCACGCCCGCCGACCAGAGCCAGCACGTTACCGCCCTCGACGCTGGTCACGATCGCTGCGGATTCCAGGCTGTCTTGGCCAATATTGCCGCGGGCTTTTTCGACTCGCTTGAGGCCCTGATCCACCTCATTTTCGGCGGCAGCCTGAACCGCCGGATCGAGCGTGGTGAAAATTCGCAGACCTTCGTCGGTCAGATCGGATTCCTTGTATTGCCCCTGGAGCTGTTGGCGCACCAGATCAATGAACGCTGGATACTGGGTATTGCCATGGGCCGAGCGGCTGGTCACGCCCAGATCCGACGCCTTGGCCTGTTTCCAGGCCTTATCCTTGAGAAAGCCCGCTGCGTGGAACATGTCCAGGGCCAGATTGCGACGGGCCTTGGCCCGCTTGGGATGGCGTCGCGGATTGTAGTAACTCGGGCCTTTGACCATCGCCACCAGCAGCGCGATCTCCTGGGGCTGGAGCTCCTGGACCGGCTTCTGGAAATAGAAATAGCTGGCCAAGCCGAAGCCATGGATCGCGCGCGAGCCGTCCTGGCCGAGATACACCTCGTTGAGATAGGCGTTGAGGATTTCCGGCTTCGAATAGTGCGCATCGAGCAGGATCGCCATCAAGGCTTCCTTGATCTTGCGCGCCAGGGTCTGCTGATTGCTCAGATAGAAATTCTTGACCAGTTGCTGGGTGATAGTCGAGCCGCCCTGCACGATATGCCCGGCGCGCAGATCCGCCCACGCCGCGCGCAGGATTGCCCGCGGCGAGACCCCCCAGTTGGTCATGAAATGCCGATCTTCGACCGTGATCAGGCCCGCCGGCAGCATCGGCGGCACATCGGACAGCTTGACCAGAATCCGGTCCGTACCCTTGGCCGGATAGATGCTGCCGATCAGTAGCGGATCGAGACGAATGAGCGCCAGGCTGCCCCTGTTATCGATCGCCTTGATCGAGGCCACGCCCGTGCCGTTGAACGATAGACGCACTTTGCGGGCTGGCTGGCTGCCGTCCCAGAACTGGAATTCGCGGGTATGGATCGATAGACGGGCCCCGGAGGTCGAAAAGGTGCCTTCCTCGTCGATCGAGTTTGCTTCGCGATAGCCCTGGCGCCTCAGTCGACGCTCGAGACCGGTTTCGGACATATCCAGGCCGGCGTACAACTCCAGCGGACTGGCATAGACCTTAGCCGGCAGCTTCCAGCGGGTGCCCTCGAACTTGGCCCGAACCTCCCGGTCGAGATGCACCATATACAGCGCCAAGGCCGCTGCGCCGGCGCATAGCAGCAGCGCGAAATACGGCAGGATGCGACGCAACCAGCTGCGCGGCTTGCCGCGTTTGGGACTCGATTGCTTACCCGATTTACGGTTTTGTTTCGCCAACAGGGACCATCCACGCGTTCAGACCGCGCAGATAGTATCAAAGCCGGGGCCGATTGACGTTCTGGCATCGACTTTGGCCGATCGGCGCAGCATGCCAGCCATGCCGTAGCTGCCCGACTGGCCACAAGCGTGCGCGCCGGCGATTTGCCGCCAGGATCAGTTGATGTGGCCTATGGGTGCTGCATCGACGGGCCGCGCCGTGGACCCGGCACAAGTCGTCGGCTCTGGGCGTATCACGATCCAGCTGGCAATCCCCGGTTCGCCCTAGGACGTGTCGTCATAAGAGACGCTACCGCATGCCGGCCGCCCATCGTGTCGGGCAAGGCGCAGGCCGCCGAGCGTGGCAGGCCGCACGGTCAAGACCTGCAACGCCGCCTGGGATGATGGGCGAGCATCACTCGCAAGCGCCCGCGCCCCTGAGACGGCGGTGTATCGCACGACGACCCGCCCTAGCCCGGTCCATGGACATCCCCACCCGAAGGGTCGGGCGCGCAACGATGCGCGCCACGTCAGCACGCCAGCGTTGTCGCTGCCTGGTATAGATGAACCAAACCAGCTCCGCTAGGGGGTGTCGCGGGGATTCGGCCCGCGCCGGCTCTTAGCACGCGGACCTAGCGGCGCAACACCATCGGCAGCGGCCCGGCTCGTCGTCAGAGTCGTGCGCTCCGGGCCGGCCTCAGGGCCCGGCAGCGGCTTGTTATATGATTAAACCAAGCCGCGCGACCGTGCAGCGCTCATGCCACGAAGCCGCTCTAGCGCAGCGATCGAGCCCAACCTGGCAAACGCTAGGTCTCGCTCGAACCGCGATCGGAACGCGGCCCGCGAATGACCTCTTTTTCCAGCTCTTCCACACCGATGTGTCGTACGTCGCGGCCACCGACCAAGTACACGACATATTCGCCGATATTGGTCGAGTGATCGCCGATCCGTTCGAGCGCCTTGACCGCCCACATCACATCGAGCATATGCCGGATCGTGCGCGGGTCTTCCATCATGAAGGTGATGCACTGGCGCATGACGCCTTCGTATTCCCGATCGACTTCACTGTCGTGCTGGGCCACCGCCAAGGCCGCATCGGTATCCATGCGGGCAAATGAATCCAGCGCATCGCGCACCATCTCGCGCACGTGCCGGCCCAAGGCCTCGATCTGACGAAACGCGCTGGTCGGGCGTTCCTGGCCGGCCAGCTGCATCGCCATCCGTCCGATCTTTTCAGCTTCATCGCCGATCCGTTCGAGATCGGTGATGGTCTTGGCGATCGCCAACACCAGGCGCAGATCGCCGGCCTGGGGCTGGCGACGGGCAAGAATCTTGGTGCAATCCTCGTCGATCGCCACTTCCATGGCGTTGATCTTGTAGTCGCTACGCGAGACCTGTTCGCCAAGGCCGCCGTCGCCTTCGACCAGCGCCTTCACCCCGTTGGCGATCTGCTCCTCGACCAGGCCGCCCATGGTGAGTACGCGCTCGCGTACGTCCTCCAGCTCGACGTCGAACTGCTTGGAGGTATGTTTTTCGATGCCAACCTTGTCCAGATCCATGATCGCCTCTTTCGCGTTGTTCGGGTAGCTCAGCCGTAGCGGCCGGTGATGTAGTCCTCGGTGCGTTTTTCGCGTGGATTGGTGAACAGCGAATCGGTATCCGAATACTCGACCACCTCGCCGAGATGGAAAAACGCGGTGTAGCCGGCCACCCGCGCGGCCTGCTGCATGTTGTGGGTCACGATGACGATGGTGTAGTCCTCGCGCAGTTCGTGGACCAATTCTTCGATTTTGAGCGTAGCGACCGGGTCCAACGCCGAGGCCGGCTCGTCCAGCAACAGCACCTCTGGTTTGACCGCAACAGCGCGGGCGATACACAGCCGTTGTTGCTGGCCGCCGGACAAGGCGCTGCCGTTGGCGCGCAGTTTGTCTTTGACCTCGTCCCAGAGCGCGGCTTTTTTCAGCGACCACTCCACCCGTTCGTCCATCTCGTGGCGCTTGAGCCTTTCATACAGGCGCACGCCGAAGGCGATATTGTCGTAGATGCTCATCGGAAATGGCGTGGGCTTCTGGAATACCATGCCGATCTTGGAGCGCAATACGTTCAAATCGACGCCGCGATCGAGCAGATTCATGCCATCCATCTCGATTGAGCCAGAGGCCTTGTGGCCCGGATACAGCTCGAAGATCCGGTTGAAACAGCGCAACAGGGTCGACTTGCCACAGCCCGAGGGGCCTATGAAGGCGGTCACTTCCTTGTCGACGATATCCACGCTGATGTCCTTGAGCGCATGGAAATCCCCGTAGTGGAAGTTCAGATCGCGCACGGATACCTTGCAGGGGTTCTGCTTGGCCACCACGCCGGTTGTGTCCGGCTCTTTGGCCGACGGCTGCGGCGCCTCGGCGTCGCGATGCATGTCGTTGTCGGCGCGGCGCTCGGCCGCGCCATAGGTATTACGGGCCGCTACGTTCGATGTGGCGCCTGGGGAAAGCGAGTCGGTCGAAGAACTGGCCATGGAATGCTCTCCTATTTGTTCGGGCGGAGTACGAACCGCACCAGGATATTGAGCGCAAGGATCGCGAACGTGATCAAAAAGGCGCCGACCCAGGCCAGATGGTGCCAGTCCTCATAGGGGCTGAGCGCAAACTGGAAGATCATGATCGGCAGGTTCGCGATCGGCTGCAGCAGATCCGTACTGAAGAAGTTGTTGTTGAGCGCGGTGAACAACAGCGGGGCGGTCTCGCCGGCAATACGCGCGATGCCCAGGATCACGCCGGTGATGATGCCCGACAGGGCCGCGCGATAGACGATACGGGTGATGATCTTCCAACGCGGAATGCCCAGCGCGGCTGCCGCCTCGCGCATTTGGTCGGATACCAGGCGCATCATGTTCTCGGTAATACGCACGTTGAGCGGAATAATGATCAACGCGAGCGCGATACCGCCGGCCAGTGCCGAGAAATGCCCCATCCAGATCACCACGATCTGATAGACGAACAAACCGATGATGATCGACGGCGCGGACAGCAGCACGTCGTTGAAAAACCGAACGATGGCCGCGACCCGGCTGCTGCGGCCGTATTCAGCCAGATAGGTCCCGGCAAAGATGCCGATCGGCGCGCCGATGCCTGTGCCGATCAGGGTGACGATCAGACTGCCAACGATGGCATTCGACAGGCCACCACTGTTGCCCGGCGCCGGTGTCGACTGGGTGAATACATCCCAGCTCAGATAGCCCACCCCGTGGCTGGCCAGCGTCCAGAGCAGCCAGACCAGCCAGAACAGGCCGAACAGCGTGGTCAGCACCGCGGCCGTCATATTGAAATTGTTGATGAACTTGCGTCGTTGATAGAGCGTCATGACAGCCTCCTACTGGCCTTCCTGGGCCGACAGTCGCAGCAACAACAGCCGGGCCAGTACCAGCACCACCAGCGTGATCACGAACAGCACCAGACCGAGGGCCAGCAGCGCTGAGGTATACAGCTCGCCGGAGGCTTCGGTGAATTCGTTGGCCAGCGTCGCCGCGATGCTGTTGCCGGGATAGAACAGCCCGTTCGGGATGTTGTGCGCGTTGCCGATGACGAACGTCACGGCCATCGTTTCGCCGAGGGCGCGGCCCAGCCCCAGCATGATGCCGCCGACCACACCGGTCTTGGTATACGGCAGGATCACGCTACGCACGACTTCCCAGGTGGTCGCACCGAGCGCATAGGACGATTCCTTGAGCACCGAGGGCACGACCTCGAAGGTATCGCGTATCACGGCCGTAATGAACGGAATGACCATGATCGCCAGCACCAGGCCGGCAGTGAACACGCCGATACCGATCGGCGGCCCGGAAAACAGGTAACCCAGAATCGGTAGATCGCCGAAGACATCGTTAAGCCAGGGCTGGACGTTTTCCGACAAAAACGGCGCGAATACGAACAGCCCCCACATCCCATAGATGATGCTCGGAATCGCGGCTAGCAGTTCGATCGCCGTACTGATCGGCCGGCGCAGCCAGACCGGAGCCAGCTCGGTCACGACCAAGGCGATACCGAAACTCACCGGCACCGCGATCACCATCGCAAGCGCCGAACTGGCCAGCGTACCGAATACCGCCACCAGGGCGCCGTAATCGTCGGTGACCGGGTTCCATTGGGTGCTGGTCAGAAAGCCGAAACCGAATTTGGACAGCGCCGGCCAAGCGCCGATCGTCAGCGAGACCGCGATGCCGGCGATCATGGCCAGTACGATCAGCGCCGACATGGCCGTCACGCCGTGGAAGATACGATCGCCGAGCGCCCCCACGGCACGCCGTTCGGGCGCCAGCCGCTGGGACTCGGTAGAGGCGGTCATGTCACTCACTGTTGGTCTCCATCGGTGAGTCAGCCGTTTTGTTCGCCTGCCCGGCGGCGAGCGGGCGAACAAAACGGCCGACCCGGATCGGGTCGGCCGCTCGAGACGGGGCGCCGTTCGCGATCACGGCAGCCCGACGCTGGCAGCAGGCTTACTGCTTCGCCGGCCAAATCGGCTGGCCGTCGTCGCCCTTGATCTGGCTGTGCCATTTGTCGCGCACCAGCTTCACGGCACTGTCCGGCATCGGCACATAGTCCAGCTTGTCGGCCATCTGATCGCCGTTCTCGTAGGCCCAGTCGAAGAACTTGAGTACGGCCTGGGCCGTCTGCGGGTTCCTCGGCTTCTTGTACATCAGGATGTAGGTGGCAGCGGTGATCGGCCAGCTCTTGTTGCCGGGCTGATCCGTCAACACCACATAGAAACCCGGGGCGTTGGCCCAATCGGCGTTCGCGGCAGCGGCCTGGAAGTTCGCGGCGGTCGGCTGCACGAACTTGCCGGCCTTGTTCTTGAGCGACACGTAGGTCATCTTGTTCTGGAGCGCATAGGCATACTCGACATAGCCGATCGAGTTCTTGATGCGATCCACGTACGAGGCCACGCCCTGGTTGCCCTTGCCACCGACACCGGTCGGCCAGGACAAGGCCTTGGCATGGCCTGGGCCGTTGGCCCACATATCACTGACCTTGCTCAGATAGCTGGTGAAGTTCCAGGTCGTACCCGAGCCATCCGAGCGGTGCACCACCGTGATGTCGGCATCCGGCAGGTCCATATCCGGATTGAGCTTCTGGATCGCCGGATCATTCCAGTTCGTGATCTTGCCGGCATAGATCTTGGCCAGTGTGTCACCGTTTAGGCGCAGCTTGCCGGGCTCGATGCCCTGTACATGCACGACCGGCACCACGCCGCCCATGACCATTGGGAACTGCAGCAGACCGTATTTATCGAGTTCGTCTTTTTTCAGTGGCGCGTCGGAGGCACCGAAATCGACCGTCTTGTTTTCGATCTGCTTGATACCACCACCGGAGCCGATCGCCTGGTAGTTGAGTCGAATGCCGGTTGCCTGCTGATAGGCCTGAGCCCACTTCGAATACACCGGATACGGGAACGTCGCGCCCGCACCGTTGATCTGGTCGACTGCCGCACCGGCCGAACCCCAGATCGACAACGCAGCAATCGCGGTAACCAGCGTCTTGTTCCATGTCAGTCGCACAGGAATCTCCTATCTCGTGCATTGCATAACGGATGATTCGTGCTTCGAACCTCCGCCGGAGTCCTAACGATAGGCGCGAATTATGACACCCATGTGACACGCCGGTCTGTTCCCAGCCTCGTAAATAGCCCACCCCCTCCGCATACCGCGTCCGGGCTGACACTGCATTACGCGGGCGTAGGCATTCGGCGCCGCGCAAGGTTCCGGGCGTCGCAACCCCGCTTTTGACGGCTAGCATTGTCATACCGAACCGGTGCATCACGGGGCGCTTGGAATATGCTTTTCAGCAACACGTTATTTACGGTACGCCCCTGCTTGAAAGCGGGTCGAAGCCGAGTGTGTCACATTAAAAAAGCCCGGCCGCACAGCCGGGCTAAACAGAAGAGCGACAAGCGTGTCGGGGAGCTATCGCAGCCAAGTCTGCGATCACGTGCCGGCAAGGAGGGGCCGACGCCACGCTTGGGGTTTCGCTTCGTACCCGATAGACGCAAGGGAACGTACGTCTAACCGTCGCCCATGCGAGGACGACTGGGGCCCACTATGCGTTCGGCGCATGACAGCCTCGTGACAGGCTATCGCATTCGTTGCCCACCCGACCGACGCTGCCACGAACACCCACGAAAAGCCTTGGATGAACTGAAACTTGGAGTCCGTGATCTTGCCAACAGAGCATATTACTGTTGCTGGCGCTTTTCCCAGCGTTGGTACTGTTGCCATTGCTGCCACTGCTCGAAGCGCTGCTTTTCCGCCGAATCCTCCGGCAATTTCTGGAACCGCTCGTAGGCTTGAAACTCACGGAAATCGCTGAACTCGCTCGCCTGCCTCTCTGGACTGGGCGATTTTTCAGCTGGCGGCTCGTTCGGGCGCTTCGCCTTAGGGGCTGCGGTGTCGCCGGCACGCTGGGCCGAACCGAATACGGACTGATCGGGTTTATCGTCCGAATAAAGCAGCGTGCCACCCCCGTTAGCACGGTCGTAATGGCCGCCACTCAACAGGCCTGGGCCACTGGCCATATCCCGGGTGCCCGGCAGGTCGTCGTAGTCGGGCTGCTGCATACGCGGCGGGCCAGCGGCACAACCGGCCAGACCTGCCACCATCAGCGCCGTTGCCATTATCACTAAACGTTGCATACGAGACTTAGAAGAACTTGACGCGAACGCCAGCGAAGATGACGTTGATATCCTGGGCATCGCCGCCCTCGAGGTCGAGATGATCGGCCGTCAGATGGTGGTAGGACGCATACATATTCACCGCCTCCATCAGATCGTAGCGATAGGCGATGCCATAGTTATCGGCTTCACTTCCATCGTTATACAGATCGTCGGTATGGCCGTATAGCGCCTGGACGTGATTCTTGCCGAAGATATAGCCCACCCCGCCGAAATACGTCTGAGCGCTGTCCATCTCTTCGCCGTTGGTATAAACCATGTTGTCGTAGTCGCGACGTTTGTACTGACCGGTGAAATTCAGGCCCGACGGCAGCAGCACCGAGGCCGAACCGCCGTATTCCTGAAAATCGCCGCCGTCGGTCGTGGTACCGTCCTGGAGCACGGTTTCGTTCTGCTGGCCACTGTCGACATAGTCGGCGGCCGCCTCGAACTTGATGCCATTACCGAATTCCCCCTTGTAACGCGGTGCGAATTCGTAGGCCTGGTCTTCGTCGAAGCTGGCCGAAAACGTCAGACCGCCAAAGCTCGGCGTGTCATAGCGGATCGCGTTCTGGCGCGACAGTGCATCGAAGCTGTCGTAGACATTGCCGATGGTCGTGCCGACCGTGCCATCATCGGCCAGGAAACTGACGTTGCCGAAATAATCCTTGACCACGGTACCGCCGCCCAGATCGGTCAGACCGGAAAAATCGACCTTGGAAGTGCTGTTCGCCGCGCCATCCTGCTTACCCAAGGTGAACTTGCCGTAATTGCCCTTAATGAAGACATTGGCCTGGCGGTTCTGCAGACCCACCCCGCCAGGCGATTGATTCACATCGAAGTCGCTGGATTGGTTATCGCCTATACCCAGCACATACTCGAAGCCAATCGAATAGTCCGGATTGATGTCCTGGCTGCCCGAGAAACCGAACCGGGTATTGGAGGCATGGTTGTCTACGAAACCGACGTCCTGGTCCTCACCGTTATCGACCCCGATGATGGCACGGCTGACCTGTCCAGAAATCTTGAAATCGAACGCATTAGCCTGCGGAATTGCACCGAAAACCGATGCAACCGATACAATTCCGGTGGCAATTCCGCGGTATTGGGCTTTAATCGACATAAGCTATCTCCCTTGAGGCGTAATATGCGGCAGGCACGTAGCCCCCGTTGTGTATGCCATTAAAATTCAATGTCGAACCCCAGATTCTAATAGCTTGGTTTAAAACCGACTTACTCTGAATCGGCCGATAAAACCGGCATTTGACCAGGTCGACGCCCCAATTAAACACCTCTTCGATGACGTTTTTATTTCAGATTTTAAAAATGGCCAGAATGATTTTCGGGCACGCGGAAATGCCGGCATCGCATCGGCGATCGCCGTATAAATACGGGACTCACAGCGGGAAATAAGCAGCGCCCAGGAGGACGTCGGTCAGGCTACGTCGCGACTGACTAAGCGCTGGCTCGGAAAGACACAGCGAAACACGCTGCCCTGGCCGAGCTGGCTGTCGACGGACAACTCGGCCTCATGATGCTCTAGGCTATGCTTGACGATCGCCAGCCCAAGCCCCGTACCGCCGTCAGCGGCGCTACGCCCGGCATCGACCCGATAGAACCGCTCGGTCAGACGTGGTAGATGCTCGGCGGCAATGCCCGGCCCATCGTCGATGACCTCGAACACGGCACCGCCACGGTCGGCCGACCAACGCGCCGTTACCTGTCCGCCGCTCGGCGTATAACGCACGGCATTGAACAACAGGTTCGAGATCACGCTCTCGATTTCGCCCGGCCGACCGAACAACCCCAGCGTGTCGTCGACTTCGACGACGAAGACATGCTCGTGGCCCGCGCCAGATTCCAACTCGGCGACCCCCCGCCGCACCAGGGCCGCCATGTCGATCGTTTCCTGGGCCTGGGCCAAACCTTCGCTCTCGAGCCGGGCCAAACGCAGCAGGCTATCGATAATGCGCGCCATGCGGGCCGACTGGGCGTCCATTTCATGGATCGGCTTTTGCCATCGCACCAGATCGCCGTCCTCGGCGGCCTCTTCGGTCATCATCTCGAGATAGCCGCGCAAGACGGTCAGCGGCGTGCGCAGTTCGTGCGAGGCATTGGCCACAAAATCGCGACGCGTGGATTCGAGGCGTTTCTGTTCACTGATATCGCGGGCGATTAACAGCCGCTGGCCATTGCCGTAGGGCACCACCCGAAGAACGAGAGTATCGGTATCGTTGACCGGCGATGGCACCTCGAGTTGCGCCCCGGTCCCGCCAGCATCGGCCAGGAACTGGGCGAACCGCGGATGGCGCAGTAGATTGACGATCCGTTGACCGTTATCCTGGCCCGCACGGAGTGCCAGCAGCGCAGCAGCCGCTGTGTTGAACCAGACGATCCGGCCGCGGTCGTCGATCACCACGGCGCCATCAGGCAATGCAGCAGTCGAGGCCTGAAATTCCGCGACAATACTCTTGAGCCGTTTCTTGCGCCGTCGATTACGCTGTTTGAGCCGGTATAGCTCGGTATAGATTTCCTGCCAGACGCCAAAGCCGTCGCGGGGCTGGGTCCGGGGCCGCGCCAGCCAGCGGTGCAGCTGATAGGCATACAACAGATGGCCCGCGGTATAGATAGACAGCGCGATCAGCAACGCCAAGGTGATGGCGCCAAAGATCGCGCCCACAACAGCGGCCACCCCCAGCCAGGCCGCCAACCGCAGCATGGCCATCAACCAGATGCGGCGTACGTCGCTGCCCTGCGATTCCATAGCCTAGAACCCGTGAATCGGGCGGCCGGCCCGCCACACCGGCCCCGGATACCACCGCGTGCCAGGTTGTGCCGACAGCCGCAGAAAGTCCGGGCCCGACATGTCGCGGGTGCGGCACTTGCGAGAGCGGGCCAACGGTTCGCAGTGGCAACTCACGGACAGCATCAACAGAGCCGCCTAGGGCGTGTTGAGGTTTCGTACGCGTCCGCGCCAAGGTCAGTTGGGCTGCAATCCGAGGCGCCGCGAGTACGGCGTCGTGGCGCGACGTCGGCAAACGGCAACGTTGGATTACGGCCCAGCAGCCGTTGTTTCGAAGGAGTGCGTTCCAAATCGCGTCGGGCCGCGTGATGAGCCTTGCTCGGGGCACAGCCCAGAACCGGCAGTTCGCGCCTCGCCCACCACGACTTGGGGTGCAAGGCAGCGCTTGGCGGAAACCTCAACACGCTCTAGAGCGATCGGCTGGAGAAACGGTAACCACTGCCGCGCACAGTCTGGATGAAGCCATCAAAACCGTGCGGCGCGAGCGCTTTGCGTAGCCGCCTGATATGCACATCCACCGTGCGTTCTTCGACGTACACATTCTGCCCCCAAACCCGGTCGAGCATCTGTTCACGAGTATAGACCCGTTCCGGATTGCTCATAAAAAACCGCAGCAGACGATACTCGGTTGGACCCAGCTTGATCGACGTACCGCCGACCGAGACCCGCTGGCTGGCGGCATCGAGAGTCAGGCCGTCGAGTTCCAGGGTTTCGTCCTCGCCGCCCGGGAGACTGCGGCGTAGTACGGCCCGCACCCGGGCGACCAGCTCGGACGAAGAAAACGGCTTGGTCACATAATCGTCGGCGCCGAGATTGAGCCCACGCACCCGGTCGTCTTCATCGACGCGCGCGGTGACCAGAATGATCGGCATAGCGGCCGTCAGCTCGTCACGCCGCCATTCGCGGGCCAACTCCATACCCGATATGCCAGGCAACATCCAGTCGAGCAGCACCAGATCCGGGAGCTGCTCGGCCAGCGCGAGCCGCGCCGACTGGGCATCCCCGGCCTCGCTGACTACGAAATCGGCCCGCTCGAGCGCGAACCGGATCATGTCGCGAATCGGCGTTTCATCCTCAACGATCAGTACATGCTTCTGTGGCATCGCGGTCTATCGCATCAGGCGTTATGGCGATCTTATGAACTCTATATGACACCCATGTGACAGCCCGCGGCCAACGCCGAGCGAGGGGGTCAGCCCCCCTCGCCCAGCCCGGCTGAGACGATTTCACGCGTATTGTCGGACAGCTCGGCTTCCCCGACCCGGGCCAAGGCTTCGCGCATACCCGAGGCATACGGCTCAGCATAGCGACGCCATGGCGCCAGCAGCCCCGCGAGTGCCGCCGCCAGCTGCGGATTGAGCGCATCCAGCCGCAGGATCTCGTCGGCCACCAGGCCGTAGCCGGCTTTATCCTCACGGTGAAAAGCCAACGGAT
Source organism: Salinisphaera sp. SPP-AMP-43 (assembly GCF_049568105.1). Lineage (GTDB taxonomy): Bacteria > Pseudomonadota > Gammaproteobacteria > Nevskiales > Salinisphaeraceae > Salinisphaera. The sequence goes on along the minus strand of NZ_CP145335.1, from coordinate 1,956,142 downwards.
TGCCACGTACGAAACCACCCACCAGCGCCCGCACTCGATTCGGATTGGTGAAATCGAAGTGTGAATCCGCCAGCAGATCACGTACCCGGGCCACGGCATCGCCGTCTTCGGTGGCCGCCTGCAGCCGCAGCCACTTGTCCATGACCAGTGGATAATCGGCAAAGCGTTCAGCGAAATCGGCCCGAATCGCTTCGCGTTCCTCGCCCGGCAGATTCTGGAGGGCGTTGAGTGCGGCCATGCGATCGGTCATGTTATCGGCCGCTTCGTAGATCGAGCGGGCACGCTCGCGAACCGCCGCCGTGTCGAGGGTGGCCAGATAGTCGAGCGCCAGTGCGAACACCCGGCGCCGGCCGGCGCTGTCCTGATCGAAGACATAGTCCCCGGTCGGGGCATGGCCGTCCGCCAGACGGGTCAGCTCATGCTCGAAGCGAGCCGCGATCGCGCGCTTGACGTGGCGACGTGCGGCTTCTACTGCGAAGACGTCGATGGCATCGAAGGCCTCGCCGATCTGGATGGTGCTGGGCAAGGTGAGCATTTCGGCCAGCAGCGCACGATCGGCCGGCGGATCGTTCAATAGCACTGAGATCGCGTCGATCAGCCCCTGCCCCAGCTTGGGCAGGTCCTGTCCGTGCAGGTCGGCGACCACCGCCTGCTTGAGGGTGGCCATATACAGGCTTTGGGCCGCATCCCAACGCGAGACCGGGTCACTGTCGTGGGCCATCAGACGCACCAGCGCCGCCTCGTCCTGATCGAATTCCAGACGCACTGGCGCGGTCAGCCCGCGCAGCGCCGACACGGTCGGCTCGGTTTCCAGGCTATCGTAGACGAACGACTGCCGCTGCTGTTGCAGGCGCAGGATTTCGGGCTCGCGTACGACTTGGCCGGCCTCGTCGAACAGCGCCACGGACACCGGGATATCGAAGTCAGGTTTGTCGTCCTGTCCCGGCGTCGCCGGCGTGGCCTGGGCCAGCTCCAGGGTTAAACGGCCGTTTTCGAAGCTGGGGTGCACGCTGACCCGCGGCGTACCGGCATAGCGGTACCAATTGCGGAACTGGCCGAGATCCAACCCGGCGGATGCCTCGATCGCGACCACGAAGTCCTCGATGGTTACCGCCTGGCCGTCGTGCTTGTCCAGATAGTGCTTGACCGCGCGCGTAAACGCGTCGCGGCCAGCCATTTGGGCCATCATGCGGATCAGCTCGGCGCCTTTTTCGTACACCGTAATGGTATAGAAATTGTTCATCTCGACGTACGACTCGGGCCGTACCGGATGGGCGCGGGGCCCCGCGTCCTCGGGGAACTGGACGTCGCGGATCATGCGCACCTGCTCGATACGGGTCACGCCCGGCGAGCCGTGGTCGATGGCGAACTGGTGCTCGCGATAGACCGTCAGCCCTTCTTTTAACGAGAGCTGGAACCAGTCGCGGCAGGTCACGCGATTACCAGTGTAGTTATGGAAGTATTCGTGGGCGACCACATCGCGGACCCGGGCGAAATCGCCGTCGGTCGCGGTGTCCTTGTGCGCGAAGATGCAAGCCGTATTGAAGACGTTGAGGCTCTTGTTCTCCATCGCGCCCATGTTGAAACTGGCCACGGCCACGATCACGAACGAGTCGAGATCGTATTCCAGCCCGTAAGTCGTCTCGTCCCAGGCCATGGCGTCCTTGAGCGAAGCCATGGCGTGATGGCATTGGTCCTCGTTGCCGTGCTCGGTATAAAGCGCCAGCGCGACATTCCGGCCCGAGGCGGTGGTGAACGTATCGCGAATCACGCCCAGATCGCCGGCGACCAGCGCGAACAGATAGCAGGGTTTGGCGAACGGGTCCTCGTAGACCGCATAGTGTCGACCGTTCCCGGCGTCACCGGATGCTACGCAATCACCGTTCGACAGCAGCACCGGATAGCGCGTGGCATCGGCTTCGATGCGCGTCGTATAGCGCGACATGACGTCTGGCCGGTCCGGGAAATAGGTGATCCGCGAAAAACCGGTCGCCTCACACTGGGTGCACAAAATCGGCCCGGAGCGATACAGCCCTTCCAGCGATAGATTATTGTCCGGATCGATCTCGGTGACGACGGTCAGCTCGAAGGCCTCGGGCAGATCCGACAGCCACAGCGCAGTCTCGCCCTGTTCGTAGTTTTCGGCGGCGAGCTCACGGCCATCGACGGCGATACGCAGCAGCCGCATGTCGCGGCCGTCGAGCCGCCAAGCCTGATTTCCGTCTGGCGCCTGCGGATTGCGGCGAACCGCATGCCGGGCCGTGACCTCGGTCGCCCGTTCGTGGATATCAAAGCTCAGATCGACGCTGTCGATCAGATACAGCGGCGCCTGATAGTCGGCGCGGTATTTGCGTTGGGGATTGCCCGTCATGGCCGGACTCCTTGAATCTGAAAATGATGGGGGGCCAACCGCCCAGGCGATCGGTCCGCCGTGGTCGCTAGCGCCGCCGCAGCACCACACTGCCGGCCGAATAGCCGGCGCCGAAACCGCAGAGGACGCCGGTCTCACCGACGGCCAAATCGTTCGAGAACTTGTGAAACACGATCATCGGCGAGGCCGAGCTGGTGTTGCCGTATTCGGCCAGAATCGCTGGCATCTCGCCCTCGGCCGGGGTACGGCCCAGAACCCGCTTGGCGATCAGCGTGTTCATGTTGATATTGGCCTGATGCAGCCAGAGCCGACGGATATCGGCGGCTTCCAGATCGTACTCGGCAGCGTGCTCAACAATCAGATCGGCGACCATCGGCCCGACTTCTTTGAACACCTTGCGCCCGTTCTGCACGAACAGCCGATCGGCTTCGGAACGCGGCTCGATTTCGCTGCGATTGAGAAAGCCGAAATTGTTACGGATGTTATTGGAAAACCGAGTCGACAGCCGGGTACCGAGCACTTCGAAACCAGTGCCCGCTGGGGCTTCGTCGGCATGTTCAAGCAATGCTGCCGTGCAAACGTCACCAAAGATGAAATGGCTGTCCCGATCGCGGAAATTCAGATGCGCCGAGCAAATTTCCGGATTGACCATCAGTACGCGCCGCGCGCTGCCCGCGTTGATCATATCGGCCGCGGTCTGGATGCCGAAGGCCGCCGAGGCACAGGCCACATTCAGGTCGAAACCGAAGCCGCCGGCGCCCAGATAATGCTGAACCTCGACCGCCAGCGCCGGATACGGCCGCGGCAGGTTCGAACAGGCCACGATGATCGCATCGATGTCGGCCGCGCTGCGTCCAGCTTTGGCCAGACACGGCTCGATCGCCGCCAGCGCCATCTCGCACTGGATCGATGGCTCGTCGTTGGATCGGGTTCGGATCCGGGGCCGCATGATCTCAGGGTCGAGAATACCTGGCTTGTCGACCACGTAGCGGCTTTCGATGCCCGAAGCCTTGGTAATGAACTCGCTGCTGGAATACGACAGCGGCGCCACCCGTCCGGCCGCGATCGCATCGGCATTGTCTTCGTTGAAGCGGTCGACATAAGCGTTGTAGGACGCCACCAACTCGTCGTTGGAGATCGCATCCGGCGGCGTATAAAGCCCGGAGGCCGTTAGTACAACATTACTCACCGCAGCTCCTGCACGGATTGTGATTCGGACCTGCCGCATTCTGGCCCGCGGCGGGTCCGGCTACAACCGCCTGGGCCAACGGCCACGCGGTCGGTTGGGAGCGAGCGGCTACCAAACGCAGCTGTACGGCCAATCCAGGCATAGCGCGTCGCGCGATCATTTCCGCGCCTGCATGTTGCAATACTGGCTGACCGCACATCAGCGCTTGCCCCGGCCCGGGTCGCGAATTGCAGTCGGCCGCGCTGCAAGCATGGGGCGTTGCCTTGCAGGGCATCATTTGCGAGCGCCAACTCGACATCGCGACAGCACTGCCGCCTGTATCACCCCGCATACATTCCGGTCTCCTGCAGCGCCCGATCGATGAACGGCCCGATATCGACCTCGTGGCGTACCGACAGGTGCGAGCCGTCATACCATTGCAGCGCGGGTTCGTCCCAGTGGCGCCACAGCGCCAGCGGCTGCTCGGGCGCGATCAATTGATCGGCGGTAGCGGCAAAAATGAAACGTCGCTCGCGCACCACCTGCGGTTTCACGGCCAGCGGCGATACTGGCGTCAACCGCTGGGCTACTGCCTCGGCAGTCAACCCCCGGGCCTCCAGATAGCGGGCATGGGCGGTAGGCAGATGCTGCCAAAGCGTAGCCGCGATATCGATCATCGGGATGCCGGCAATCACGCAGGCCAGATCGGGCTCGTAGGCCGACAGCAACGCAGCATGATAGCCCCCGAGGCTATAGCCGAGTACGCCGATCCGGGCCTTCGGGTCGACCTGGCGTATCCAGGCGATCGTGCTGCGCAGATCGCAGAGCGACTGCGCCTGGGCATGCACCAGATCGGCCAACGGGCCATCGAGGAAAAGGCCCCCGGTCAGTGGCGTGGCCCGGCGTACGCCATGCAGCGGCAGGATGGGCATGGCTACGTTCAAGCCCAGCTGGCGATGCAGCCGCTCGACGTTGAACAGCTGGAAATCTAGCCCGGCCACGCCCATCCGATAGCCATGAACACAGACCAGCCAAGGCCGGTCCTGGGTGTCGTCGTGACGCAGAATACGGGTCGCCATACGGCGGTTGCGCCGATAGGATTGCCAGCGCTGGAGGCCAGGCAGGTCTGCGGGCGGCCGATATGCCGACTCGGCGGTCAGCCACTCATAGTTAATGCCGAGCGTGCACTGTCTTCGAATCAACGGGGCTTCCGGGGCCTGGGCTGCACCATGAAAGCGTTCGGGATGCGCGATCCAGCCGCGCTGGTCGGCCAATTCGCCGAAGGCAGCGAGCTCGGCCAGATCGGTATCCACTGCCGCACCACGCGGTACTTGCGCGCAATTGATGAAAAAACCAAGCAGCGCAGCATCGCTGGCCATCTTGGCCAGCAGCTTGGCGTGGGTCGTCGGCGGCGATACGTCAGCCGGCACCGGATGCTGAACGCGCAGTGCCCAGCCCGCTACCATGAACGCAGCACCGCCGCCGGCGACCAGCGCCAGGCACGCCGCCCAGCCGAGCCAATACCCCAGAACCAGCGCCAGGATCGAGCTCACGGGGCCCGCCAAGGCCATGTGATAACAGAGCTGACGATCGCCGCCCCAGAGCAACTGCCCGGCCCCGGTCGCGATCAAAACAATCCCCGGGACAGTGCCGATCGCGGCGACAAGCCAGTTGCTTTGCCACGCGCTGATCAGCCAAAGCAGGCCGATCGCCACCACGATCGCAGCGGATTTGAACCGCCGCGGCTGCCAGCGCATCGGCGAAGGTTGGGGGAAAGACTGCATATTCAGCGAAGTGCCAACCCGTAGATCAAAGCTGCGACCACCGCGATGGCGAGAACGATCTCGGCCACCCAGAATAAGGGATGGCGCTTATCGGTCAGCCAGGTCGCCAGGGTCGCTACCAACGACACGCCCAGACCCAGCTGGGTGCCGATCCAGACATCGGCCAGCCCCCCGCTATCCTCGGTCTGGGGAAACGGCCACATCAACAAACAGATGACCGCCCCCACCAGACTGGCCAGTACCGCGAGCGTGAGAATGGCCCAGTTGGCGAACGACAGTAGTTTCAGAACGCCACCTCGCGTCGTGCGCATCGTAAATCCAACTCATGGCATAGTAGCCCGCCGCTCGAATCGACGTCCATCCAATGTCTGACGCTACGCCGCAACCTCGGGTCGTGTTCGCCCATGGCAAGGAAAGTGGGCCCTGGGGCTCCAAGATCACCCACTTGGCCCGCATAGCCGAAACCCTCGGCTTCGTTGTCGAAAGTCTCGATTATCAGGACATGGACGACCCACAAGAACGCGTTGCCCATCTCATCGATCATGCACCGAGCGGCGCACCGCTGGTGCTGGTTGGCTCCAGTATGGGCGGCTATGTAAGTGCCATGAGCTGTGCCGCACTGGCGCCCGAGGCCCTGCTGCTTCTGGCGCCGGCACTCTATCTCGAAGGCTATCCCGGCGAGCCGCTCGCCTGCCCGGCGGATACCGTGGTTGTGCATGGTTGGGACGACGATATCGTGCCGCTGGCCTCCAGTCTGGATTTCGCCCGACCACGGCGCGCCGCACTGCATGTGCTGGCCGATGGTCATCGGCTGGCCAACAGCATCGGCTTCATCGAGCGGGTGTTCACCGCCCAGCTTCAGCGGGTACTCACGACGTCGTCTGACTGATCGCGCGCACCGCATCGCCCACCAGCCCCGGGCCACGATAGATCAGCCCGGTATAGAGCTGAACCGCACGGGCTCCGGCGGCCATCTTCGCCGCCGCGTCGGTACCGCTCATGATGCCGCCCACGCCGATGACCGGGATCTCATCGCCCAGGCGCGCATACAGCGCTGCGATCACCCGGTTCGAGGCCGACCGAACCGGGCGCCCGCTGACCCCGCCGGCCTCCTCGCGCCAGGCGAGCGGCAGCGCCTCACGCGCGGTTGTGGTATTGGTTGCGATCACGCCGTCGATCCGGTGGTGACGCAGCCGGGCCACGATCGCGTCTACGCCGGCCTCATCCAGATCGGGGGCGATCTTGAGCGCCAGCGGTACATAGCGGCCACGATCGTCGGCCAGCCGGTTGCGCTCGGCCACGACCGCCGACAGCAACGCATCCAGCGCATCCGCGCCCTGCCAGTCGCGCAGTCCGGCCGTGTTTGGCGACGAGACATTGAGCGTGACATAGTCCGCGTGGTCGTAGACCGTGTTCAACGCGCTCGTGTAGTCGGCCACCGCGTGCTCGGCCGCGGTCGTCTTGTTCTTGCCGATATTGATACCGACGATGCCGTCGTAGCTGGCCTGCGACAGATGTTCGACCAACGCCGGCGCTCCGGCGTTATTGAACCCGAACCGGTTCAACAAGGCCCGCTGCGCGGGCAGCCGGAACAGTCGCGGCTTGGGATTGCCCGGCTGCGGCTCGGGCGTGACCGTACCGACCTCGATGAAACCGAAGCCCAGCGCCCCCAAACCGTCGACATGGGCAGCGTTCTTATCCAGCCCGGCTGCCAGCCCCACCGGATTAGGCAGCGACAGCCCCATCACCGTGGTCGGCAGCGCCGGCACGCGAGCACCGTACAGCCGATACGCAGCGGGGGCAGTCCGCGACAGCCAGTCCAACGTCAGCTCATGAGCACGCTCGGCCTCTAGCCCGAACAGCGCAGGGCGAATCAGCGCGTACATATCACTCGATCGTGTTGATGATGGAACGCCCCTATTGTGAGTGTTCGGCCAGACGCGCGCACGGCTTAGCAGTGCCGCCTGCAGATGCGATAATAAAAACATGCCGCAGATCAGTACTCGCCATAACCCATCGGGCGCCCGCCTGTCGGTCGCCCCGATGATGGACTGGACCACCCCGGCCCAGCGTTATTTCATGCGCCGGATCACCCGCCATGCGCTGCTGTATACCGAAATGGTCACCAGTGCCGCATTGATTCATGGCGATACGGCGCGCTTTCTGGCCTATCACGACGACGAGCATCCGCTGGCTTTGCAGCTCGGTGGCAGCGAGCCGGCCGATATGGCGCACTGCGCGGAACTGGCCGAAAGCGCCGGCTTCGACGAGGTCGATATCAACGTAGGCTGCCCAAGCGATCGGGTGCAGAACGGCGCCTTCGGCGCCTGCATGATGGCCGATCCTCAGCGCATTGCCGACTGTGTTTCGGCCATGAAAGCCCGGGTGGCGATTCCGGTGACGGTCAAGACTCGGATCGGCATCGATCATCAGGACAGTTACGAATTTTTGGCCGATTTCGCTGCCCGGGTTCGCACAGCCGGCGC